>CAZXXW010000244.1:0-4411 GCA_964644835.1 uncultured Anaerolineales bacterium | reverse complement strand
CAAGCGGTTTCCCGCTATTTCAGGGACTGGTTGTCCCTACCATGAAACGCTTACACGGATATGACAACATTTCCATGCACACACGTTTTCAAAAAGATGCAATCTATACTGCTATAGGTGTTTCAAGGCAGCTTCCATGTCCGCCTGGAGGTCTTCGATATCCTCAATACCGACGGCGTAGCGGACCAGACCTTCCGGCACGCCAGAGGCTTCCCTCTCCTCGGGAGTCAGTTCGACATGGCTGGTCAATGCTGGAGGGCCAACGACGGTATCGACCTGCCCCAAGTTAGGGGCCATGTAGGCGTATTCTAGCTTAGGTAAGAAACGGGCAATCGCTTCTAACCCACCGGGAACCTCGAAGCTCAACACGCCGCTGAATCCCTCCATTTGAGCTTTAGCCACGGCATGGTTGGGATGATCTTCCAAACCAGGATAGAAAACTCGTCCAATCTTAGGATGGGCATCCAAGTAAAGAGCCATCGCCATAGCATTCTCATTTTGACGCTGGACCCGCAACCCCAGCGTCTTGATGCTGCGAAGCAATTGGTGGGCTCGATGAGGGCCGAGGCCGGGCCCTGTCAGTTCACGATACCTGTAAATCTGATCAATCAAATCCACCGGGCCGACAACAACACCGCCGGTCAAGTCATTGTGACCACCGAGATACTTGGTGGCGCTATGAATGACCAGATCGGCTCCTAGGTCGATGGGGTGTTGGTTGATTGGAGTGGCGAAGGTGTTATCTACAATGACGATAGCCCCTACTTGATGGGCTGCATCCGATAGCTTTTTGAGATCAACAATCCGCAGCAAGGGGTTGGTGGGCGTTTCTAGATAGAGCACATCGCATCCCTGAGTAATCGCTTGCAAGATCTCGACCTCATCGAGCGTTTCACAAACCTGGCACTCGATCCCAAAGCGGGGCAAAATCTGAGTGAAATGTAAATAAGTGGCTCCATAAGCATCTCGGATGCTAACCGCTCGCTGGCCGGGGTTCAACAGAGCGAACAAGGTTGTATGGATGGCCGACATGCCGGTTGAGAAGCTCAGCCCAGCCTGGGCACCTTCCAACGCCGCGACCTTTCTCTCAAAATGGCGTTCGGTCGGGTTTGAGTTGCGGCTATAACTGTCACCGGGTTGCTCGCGCAAGGCGACGGCCCGCCAAGTTTCGAGATCATCGAAGGCGAAAGCAGCGTTTTCAACGATGGGGGGCAGAAGAGAACGGGTGGCTGCGTCAATCTCAGATGCAGCATGAACAGAACGTGTGGAAGGGCTATGTTTAAATTTCATTTACAATCCTCCTAGGATGGTTTTGCCCGCAACCTATTCACTTAGAATAAGATCGAGCAAACGAAATTGAGTATACCAGAATACTAGTATACCCTATAAAACGCTTTTAGGAAAGCATCTCGACATTTTTCATCCTGTGACCATCCTTAAATTTCAAAACGCTGCGGTGCCAAATGCAGCGTTTTGGAGAGTAAATTCTTTCCTTGTAATGGCGCAACGAAACGCGCCAAGGTCAGTCCTGATCGACAAAGGCCTCCACCCTGGCCCACAGTTCACGCACATTGATCGGCTTGGACATGTAGACATCACAACCAGCGTCGAGCGCCTTCTGAGCATCGCCCTTGAGGGCGTTGGCCGTGATGGCGATAATCGGGGCGTAGCGAAGTGCGTTGTCGTCGCTCTGGCGAATGCGCTGGGCGACCTCATAACCATCAATATCGGGCAGGTTGATGTCCAGCAAAATCAAATCGGGCAACAGGTCTTGGGCCATCGAGAGCCCTTCGGTGCCATTGACAGCCTCGTGAACGGTGTACCCGCGAGACGTGAGCACCTTTTTGACCAGGCGCAAATTATCGGGATTGTCTTCGACATAGAGGATGTTGAATTCCATTTTAATTGCCTCCCTCTTTGGGGTCCTCTTCTTCCGTCGTTGATTTTTGCTCAATCACTTCTACAACCTGATCAACGAAGTCCAGCGGTGGCAAAGAACCCTTTTGATAAATTCCTTCAATCTGACCGTGAAGCCGTTTCCATTCTTCATCGGTAATGTCTTTGGCGCTGACGACAATGACGGGTATATTTTCGGTGCGTCGATCCAATTTCAATTCTTCAAGCACGTCGAAACCATCCAATTTGGGCATCATCAAGTCAAGAATAATCATATCAGGCAAACGCTGGCGTGCCTGAGCGAGTCCGTCCCAGCCGTCGTTGGCTTCAAAAACGCGGTACTGCTTCTTTTTTTCTAGCAGGCGGCGGATCAGGTGAACGGCGTCTTTGTTATCGTCGATGACCAAAATCGTGGTCGTTTTTTCATCGAGATGGTCAAGCGCGGCTTCGAGCCCTTCTTTAAGCGTGCTCGATTGGCCTTCTTCCAATTCGACATCGACGCTCCACTGATCCTGGAGGACATGCTTTTCCACCGGGAAGGTGTGCCCGGTACAATTGACGACAACGCGATCATCTTTCCCGATGACGCCCTGTTCGACCAATTTTTGAAACCCGGCAAACGCTACCGCCGTAGCCGGTTCCACAGCCAAGCCATCCGTTTTCGCCAGCGTGCGCATGGCCTCAAAAGCTTCGGCATCTTCGACGCTTTCCATGACGCCACCGTGTCGTTGGGTCAACTCCCACAAATAGGTATAGGTTTTGCCCGGATCACCCGTAGATAAAATGGCAATCAAGGTGTTCGGCTCCACCGGCTCAGCGGTGCTGTTTCCGGCCTTGAAAGCCTGTGCCATCGGAGAACAGCCCTCGGCCTGGATCACAGCCAGGGATGGAATCTTGGTGATCAGGCCCATGTCATACAGTTCTTGAAAGCCGCGATAGACTCCCAGGGGGCCGAGGCCACCGCTTACAGACTGAATATACCAATCCGGGGGTTCCCAGTCAAGCTGTTCGACAATCTCATAGGCAATCGTTTTCATCGACGAACGCGCCGAAAGGCTTGTGGCGCCGCGATCGAGAAGCAAGTCTCGCCGTTCGGCAAATTCAGCCGCGATTTGTTTGGTTTGATCGTAGGTGCCGGTCACCTTGACAACTTCGGCGCCAAACAGGGCCACCTCGCGCAATTTTTCCGGCGGCACCATGCTGGTCATGAAGACCCACAGCTTGATCCCCGCCTGGGCGCAGGCAGCAGCGTAGGCAACCGCGGCGTTCCCCGTCGATGCGATAACGGCCTCATCGACTCCGGCATCCTTCATCGCTGCCACCGAAACAGCCGCCTGGCGATCTTTGAACGAGTTGGTCGGCCCATATCTCTCATCTTTAATGTAAACGTGATTGTGGCCAACATACTCGGCATAGCGGGCCGACAATCTCATCGGCGTGCCACCGGCATCCTCAAAGTTCAAACAGGAAGGCGTTTCAACAGGAAGCACATCGTGATAGCGCCAGATGTTGAAAGGGCGATCTGGCAAGCCGCGCAATAACTCGCGCTTGAAGCTCTGGTAATCATAATGGGCCTCGAGCCAAGCTGAATTACATTCCTCACAAATTGTGGGCGTTAAGGGATGGTAACTTTGCTGGTGCCCACATTGCTCACATTGCATGAAAAGTGGTTTAGCCATGAAATATCCAATTCCGTTTAGTCAAGGACTTCGTCAGTTCTGATCGGTAATTGAAGATGAAAAACAGAACCCTTGCCTTCAACGCCCTCACTCTCAGCCCAGAGCCTGCCGCCGTGTAATTCGACCAATTTTCGGCTGATGGGCAAACCCAAGCCGGTTCCCCCTGTCTGGCGGGTGGTGGATGTATCCACCTGGCTGAAGGCCTCAAAGATGGACTCAAGTTTTTCATCAGGAACGCCGATGCCTGTATCAATCACCTGAATATGAACGAAATCTTCGCTTTGATCGGCCTGGATGGTGATGCCGCCATCTTTGGTGAACTTGACCGCGTTGCCGATCAGGTTGATCAAAACCTGGCGGATGCGGATCGAATCAGCCAACAAGGACATCCCCGGCTGAAGATGGCTCTCCAAGCGTAGATAGAGCGACTTTTCTTGGGCGAGGGAACTCATCGTCTTGATGACATCATCGAGCAAGGGGACCAGTTTCACCGCTTCAAGCGTTAGCGAGACTCTGCCCGCTTCGATCTTGGCCATATCGAGAACATCGTTGATCAAGGCCAGGAGGTGTTTGCTGTTCTTTTCGATCAAACCTAAGTCGGTGTGCATCTCCTCGGTAACGGGACCGTCAATACCCTCGAGAATCACCTGGGTGAAGCCGAGGATCGAGTTCAAAGGTGTGCGCAATTCGTGGCTCATATTAGCCAGGAAAGCCGATTTCAAGTGATCCAGCTCCTTGAGGCGTTCGACTGTTTCCATCTGCTCGGCGTACGATTGGGCATTGCGTAAAGCCACAGCGGTCTGCGAAGCAAGGGTGTTGTAGGTACGGGTATCTTC
>CAZXXW010000243.1:0-4415 GCA_964644835.1 uncultured Anaerolineales bacterium | reverse complement strand
GACCCCGCCGCCTCCCACACCGACGCCTGAACCGACGCCCTGCACGGGAGACGTATGCATCTATCCCGGCCATTTTGTCCTCGACCGCCCGATCGCGCCCGAACATGTCGATGTCATTGACCCAACCTATCGCTACGGCAGCACCCAGGGCGGGGAGCGCAAGACCCATCACGGCGTCGAATTCGTCAATCCCCAAGGGACGCCCGTCCTTGCCGCTGCCGATGGCCGCGTCATCGTCGCTGGCCTCGATAATCAAATCCCTTACGCCGATTTTCCCCTCTTCTATGGCAATCTGGTTATTATCGCGCACGACTTGCCCGACCAGGATCAACCGGTTTTCACTCTTTACGGCCATCTCTATGAGGTCCAGGTCGAGGTCGATCAACAGGTCGCGGCAGGTGATCAAATTGGGCTGGTTGGGTTCACCGGTGCGGCGATCGGCGAGCATCTCCATTTTGAGGTTCGGGTCGGCGAGAACAGCTATCGAGAGACGCGCAACCCCGTTCTCTGGCTGCAGCCGCACACCGACGCCGACGGCCAGCCTCACGGCGCCATCGCCGGACGAGTTCTCAATCCGTATGACAATCCCGTTTATATTCCCACGCTGACCATCGAGCGGATCGATCCCGGCGAGGAAGCGATCTATTACGTCGAAAGCTACGCCGATTGGACCGTCAACGGAGACGATGTCTGGAGAGAGAATTTCGCCCTGGCCGATTTGCCCGCCGGGACGTATCGGGTCAGTTTTGTGGCCAATGGCTTGCAAACCTACCAAGTCGAGGTCCTTCCCGGCCAGGTGACCGTGATCACGTTTGAAGCCGGTGGTTCAGGAGAGTAAACCTGCATGCTGGCTGGCAAGGAGCGTCGTTTACCACAAAGAAACAAAGGGTACCAAGCGTTTCTTTGTGTACATAAAGTTATATCTTTGTGTACTTCGCGTCTTTGTGGTGAGGCCTTTTGTTTTCGTAGTCGATTTGTTTCGCTTCTCTTCCCCCTTTTGCTGCTGACTGCCTGTGTCCGCCAGGCGCCAAGTCCACCGACGCCGTTTTTTTCCGGCCCCACTGAGACCCCTTTTCAGCCCATCACCTGGACGATCACCCCCTCAATTGAACCCAGCCCCCTCCGGCCAACCGAGACGCCCACCCCGACCTTGGCCCCGCACAACCTTTGGCTTGCTCCCTCCTTGCCCTCGGCCTTAGCAGCCCAAATCACGCTGCCACCGGATTGGGGCCTCACCGATCGTGAGGAGATTGCCGATTTGCAACTTGTCCCCGGTGAAAATTCCCCGGTCAGCGAGTGGATTTTCGCACTGGCAGCGCCGTTTCCGACGGTCAGGGATGATGTCACCGGGGAGGAACTCTTCCAGACCTGGCAGGGAGAATCAGACTCACTTGCAGGTGGGCGCCCGTTGTTGATCAGCGAATCCACCTTGGAACTGGTATCCGTTCGTTGGGGGCAACCCGCTTCGAGCGCGGTCCGGGTACTCCCCGCCGCGGACTTGCAGTCAGCCGCCTGGGAAGAGCCCTATTCCTGGGCGATCCTGCCCTTTGAGTCTCTCAATCCCCGCTGGAAAGTGATCGCCATCGACGGAATCTCGCCCTTGCACAAAGACTTTGACCGCGGCGATTATGAATTGATCGTCCCGATCTCTCTCGCCGGCGGTGACCGCCCCGAAGGGCTATCGATCCCGGCCAGCAACCGCGATCCCGGCAAGTTGACCACCCTGGCGATGACGGGGGTGACGGCCCTGGTGCGGGCGACGGCCTTCACCATGGAGCGAGAGGGAGTCACCTACCCGGGCGAGGACGTTGGCCCTTGGCTGCGGGCGGCGAATTTGACCCATATCAGCAACGAAGTCCCTTTTGTCGAAGAGTGCCCTTATCCCAATCCCGTCCAGCAGGAGATGCGCTTTTGCAGCCGGGACCGTTATTTGGATTTGTTGGTCGATGTGGGTGCCGACGTCATCGAATTGACCGGCGACCATTTTAGCGATTGGGGCCACGCGGCGATGCTGCATACGCTGGATTTGTATGCAGAGGAAGGCTGGCTGGTCTACGGCGGCGGCGCAGATCTGAAAGCTGCCCGCCAAGCTGTCACCGTGGAACACAACGGCAACCGCTTGGCTTTTCTGGGCTGCAACGCCAAGCCGCTGAATTACGCCCATGCCACGGACAGCACCCCCGGTGCGGCGCCGTGCGACTTCGAGTGGATGGTGGCCGAAATCGAGCGTTTGCGAAACGATGACTATTTGCCTATTGTGACCTTTCAGCACATTGAGTACTATACTTACGCTGCCCAGCCGGACCAGCGCAGAGATGCCCAGCGGATGACACAGGCGGGCGCCGTGATCGTCAGCGGCAGCCAGGCGCACCAGCCCCAGGCCTTCGAGTTTTCCAATGGCGGACTTGTCCATCACGGGCTGGGGAATTTGTTTTTCGATCAGTACGGCGTCAGCGAAAGTACCCGCCAGGGCTTCATCGACCGCCATGTTTTCTACGATGGCCGCCATATCGGCACGGAATTATTGACGATCATGTTCATCGATTATGCCCGCCCGCGCCCGATGACGGCAGAGGAGCGCGTCGCTTTGCTGGATGCCGTGTTTCAAGCTAGTGAGTGGTGAGAGGGCAGGGATCAGGGATCAGGTATTAGGAAATCAGGAAGCTATACTGGCCCCTGATTCCTGGTCCACTGATTTACTGATTCCTGGTCTACTGATCCATAGATTTTATACAAGGAGAACAACATGGGACTAAAACCCGATCATTGGATTCGCAAAATGGCCAAAGAACAACGCATGATCGAGCCTTTCGTCGACGGCCAGATTCGTAATGGCGTCATTTCGTACGGGGTTTCTTCGTATGGGTACGATATTCGCGTCGCCGATGAATACAAGATTTTCACCAACGTGCATTCCGCCGTTGTTGACCCCAAAGATTTTGACCCTAAATCAATGATCGATTTCAAGGGGGATGTTTGTGTCATCCCGCCCAACTCTTTTGCCCTGGCCCGCACGGTGGAATATTTCCGTATCCCCCGCCAGGTGTTGACGGTGTGTTTGGGAAAGAGCACCTATGCGCGTTGCTTTCGAGGCGATACGCGAGTTGCTTTGGTTGATGGCACCGCTCCGACCTTGGAGGAAATGGCAAAGCGAGCCGACGACGGCGAACTATTCTGGGGATACAGCATGGGGCGTTTCGGCAGGATCATTGTGACCTTGTTAGAAGCGCCGAGATATATCGGGCGTGACGCCCTCATGCAAATAAAGCTCGATAATGATGAGATCATCAATTGTACGCCCGACCATCGTTTTCTGCTTCGGGATGGCACATCGTTAGAAGCGAAGGATTTACGACCAGCCAGTGCTTTGATGCCGTTGTATCGGCAATTGGTAAGAGGTTATGAGAGTGTTTATCAACCAATCAATGGTCATCTCTGCCCGACCCACCGACTGGCAGACGAGTGGAATTTACGCCATGACATCTATGAAGACGAGCCGGGAACCCATCGCCATCATCTTGATTTGGATAAGCGCAATAACAATCCCTGGAATCTAACCCGCATGCCCGCTGAGGAACATATTGCTCTTCACAACGATTTATTCTATGGTGATGATTTTGATCCCGATGAACCCAGCGCAGCAATTCGAGCGGCTTTAGATCAATTAAAGCAGGATCCCGAATGGCGAGAACGCTACTCGCAAGTACAATCTGAAAGAGCGACTGCTTTTTGGACTGAAGATCGTTATGCGGAAGTGCGTCAGCGCGTGCTTGAAATGCGCCGGAACCAAAGTGATGAAACTCGTCAAAAACGAAGCGATTCGCTAAAAGAATATTATTCTGATCCCGCCAATCGTGAGCGTCATTCAGAAATCATAAAGAAAGCCTGGGAGGGAGATCAGGAGCGCCGAGCAAAACAAGCGGAGATCGCCCGAGGGATTCGGCTCCGTGAAGATATTACCTCTGAACGAGTCCGGAAAGCGTTAGATGAGGCCAGCTCACTTCGCGGTGCTGCTCGTCTACTGGATTGTGATCGCTCCGTTTTCCGTCGATTCCCCGAAGTGATCGAGGCATTCCGTGATTCGAAACACAGCCGGGCACGGGATCGCCGCAATCACCGCGTTGTTGAGATACGAGATTTACCCGGTGAGCATGATGTCTTCTGTTGCACTGTCCCCGAGGCCGGTAACTTTGCTCTCCAGTCGGGGGTCTTCGTCCACAATTGCGGCATCATTGTCAATGTGACTCCCTTCGAGCCTGAATGGGAAGGGTTTGTCACCCTGGAGATTTCGAACACAACGCCGCTGCCCGCCCGGATTTATTCGAACGAGGGGATCGCCCAGGTTCTCTTTTTCGAAGCCGATGAAGAGTGCAAAATTTCTTACGCTGACAAAAAGGGTAAATACCAACGTCAGA
>CAZXXW010000242.1:0-4453 GCA_964644835.1 uncultured Anaerolineales bacterium | reverse complement strand
CCCCAATGGCAAGATGGGGAGGAGCCCCACCGTTTGCCGCTGCAATACCAGGTGGCCATGACCCTGCCGCTCACAGCCGCGGATGCACGCTCGCTTACCTTCTGGCTGCGGGATCATCTTGAGCAATTTGGCGGTCCGGAGGGGGTCGTTGATGCGGCCTGCCAGACTCCCTTGGAAGACCTGATCCCGCTGGACGCCAAAGCGGATGGCTGGGAGCCGATGAGCGTGCGCGATGTGATTAACCATTTATTTTCCAGCGCTGTGCCAGATGGCCATCTAGAAACGTTGGCTTCCAAGCTGCAAAACCAGATCATGCCGCCCAAGCAGGACACCATCCACGTGACCTTGTTTTTCATGGAACACATCTTGCCGCACCTGAGCGCCGGGGAAGCCTGGCTGCTGACCTTATTGCGAGATCGCTGTTATGTCAACCGGGACACCGGCGAAGTGCGCAACACGGTCACCGTGAAGGGTGGCTACAAAGAGATGGCCAATTGGCTGGGGTTTAAGCGGCCAAAGACAATTGGAGATTGGTTGGCCGATTCGGAAACTGTTCTCAAAATGTATTTGCATCACCAAAAAGGTAATCTTGCAGGAGAGCACACATTTCACATTCGGCTTGAAGAAATCCCATCGCATTTATTAGCTGTTCTTATGGACGAAAAATCCTGGGAGATATTCAAGACCGCCATGCAAGCCTTTATTGATGGGGAAGATCCTGAGCAAGTATGGGAACAATCTATGGACACAGATGGCAGTGTTGATGGAAACAAGTGTCAACACCAACCGGCGCGACTTGCAGTATTGGATGGGCGCGACTTGCAGTATCGACCGGCGCGACTTGCAGTATTGAACAGGCGCGATTTGCAGTATCGATAGGCGCGACTTGCAGAGTTAAAATAACCTCCTTAACCTCTTTAAAACCACCTATTAACCTCCATCATACCTCTACGACAACAACCCCTCTGCCAAACGCGCCGTCTTCTGACCAAGGAAAGCCTGGATCAGAAGGGGGCGATCCGGTTGTGGTGGGGATCCCTTCCTGGGATTTTGTGGTTTTGTTTCAACGATTCCCAATTAATTCATCCACCAAAAGAAGACTCAAAGAAACAAAAGCCTCGGCCCATGCCTTCGTCTCCAACCTGCTCTACGCCATCAGCCCTTCAGGGCATGGGATCAACAATCCCCTGGCGTATACCCTCAGCGAACTGAAAGCCAACCCCCAAATGGGCGCGGGAGAACGCTACGACCGCCTGGCCATGCTGCCACCGAGGGAATTGTGGCGCTTGTTTCAGGAAGGATTTAAAGACAATGGGTTAAACACAACCGGCAATGCCGATTGGGACAGCGTCATGCTGGGCAGCTCGCTGGCGCGCCTGAACGGAATGGCCGAGCAGCTTTTTGGCCAACGCCTGACCGACAAAGCATTTCACCGGATCGTGATCACCGAAGAATACTGACCTGCATTGGAGACACTGTGACACCAACGTACACCGACACCGCCCAAGGGTCCAATGTCGTCGTCCTATCCGGTTGGTTGATCATCGACCACATCTTGGACGTTCCCATGGTCGGGCAAACGGAAAAAGCATTGCGCACCTGTATATTGACCAGGCGGCCGCCCATGGACCCAAACCACATCAGCAGAAAGCACCGCCTGTACGGGTTTCCCGCCCTGTTGACCGGCAAACCAGCAGAGCTGATCCTCAATTGGGCCCGGCGGAAGTCGATCCCGCCCAGGGTGGTGGTCGAGGGCAAGCTGCGCAACTTGCCCAACGAGGACACCCACGATGTGCTTGTAGAAGTCAAGTATTTGGACATCATGGAGCTTGAGTCCGGCGGCAATGGCAACCATAGGGCGCCATGATCCTGATTGTTGAAAGCTGAGGTACCTACGATGATGAACATCCCCCACGATCGATCCCGGTCAAAGGGCAAGCTCGTCTCCGTCTTGATATTTTTGTCATGGTCGCTTTTGTCCACCATCTGCCTGAGCGCGTGTGCTGACATGGCTTACGAAAGCTCAACTGCAGCGATGCCGCCTGTATCCACGATGCTGCCGGGCGCTCACCAGGATCATTCTGCCGCCCAAGCGACGTTAGCCGCGGGGCAAGCGCAAGCCCAAGACCTGGCGATCCAGTCCACCCAGGTGGCCCTGAACATGACCCAGGCGGCGGCCACGGAAACCTATTTCCTGCGCCAGACCGAACGGGCCGAGCAGAAAAGCGCCACAGCTCAATCGCAACGGGCCACCGCCAGCCAAGAGACCCATCTACAGGGCTTGACCCACACAGCCCAGATCGAAGAAACCCGAGCTGCTCAAGCGACCAACACAGCCCACGCCATCCACACGGCCACCGCCTGGCCGCAAACGGCCACGCCCCTGGCGGCTACTCAGCAGGTGATCATCGCCCAGGCAGAAGCGGCGGAACGCCGTGCCCATTGGGAACAAATCCTGATCCCCTTGAAGGTGATCTTCCTGAGCCTGCTTGGCTTTGTGATCCTGGTCCTGCTCGTTTTGGGTGGGGTGCGTGCTTACCGCCGGTTATTACCTGCCCTTGAGCTCCGCCTTGGAACGATTCCCCGCGGTCCGCATGATGCGCCCTTGCTCCTGCTCAACAACCTGATCATCGATCCGGACCGCAATTTTGGCCCTGCTTTGCACCTTGGTCAAGAAGGCGCCCAAACGACCGGCCTGGCACCGACACCCCAACTGCAAGAGCGCCTGGTCGCCCGCGATCAAATGGTCGATCTGGCCCGCTCGCAACCAGCTTCTCGGAAGCGAAGCCAAGGCGCTACCTTTGAGCCCTTCACCGAGATCGTGGAACCACCACCTTCCGATGTGAAAATCGAAATCGTCGAACCCGACCAGGTCCAACCCTGGCTGGATGAAGTCGAATGTAAATTATTGCCCTCCGGAAACAACCGAAAGGAGTGAACCATGCCCACAACTCGCTATCTCGCTGCTGCCCGCACGGTGGCCAAGACGATCGCAACTGTCCTGGACCAACGCACAGCCACCGATCCGGCCATGATCCGTCGCTGGCTCTTGACCGAACACGGGGCACGCGTCTGGCTCTTTGGCGTCCTGGATGATAAGCGCCTGCCTTCCCTGGCGCCCTACACATCGGGCGAGACCCTGCATCACCTGACCACGGCCTTGCGGGGAAAACCGGTGCTCGTCTCCAACACCACCGGCCTGCGCTATGCCGTGCTGCTCTCCCGGCAGCCGCAAATGCCCAAGAAGGTCGCTTTTCCCGGCCTTGAGCGAGATCACGTCCTTCTGGGCGTGGACATCAGCCAGCGGGAAAAGGAGGCCACCTGGCAATCCCTGGGCCACGTCCTGGTGGCAGGCAAGAACGGCTCGGGCAAATCGACTTTCAACCGCCTGCTGGTCTACCAAGCCCTGGCCGAAGGACACCGCCTGTTCCTGGCCGATCCCCACGGGACCACCTTCCCGATGCTCGCGGGCCATCCAGCACTGTTTTGCCCGATCGTGCGTGACGGCGCCGGGGCTTTGGAAATGGCCCAGCGCGCCTTGGGCGAATGCCGCAACCGCTCGGACCGGTTCCGCCAGACTGAGGGCTTTCCCGAAGATCTGGATGAATACAACCGCCTGGTGACCAAATCGGGCGGTGACCCCTTGCCCCGTCTGGTCCTGATCCTGGATGAATTCAACATGCTCGCCGATGAAGAGCCTGACCTGATCGAGGTGACCAAAATGCTTGGCCGCGAGGGCCGCAAGTTCGGCGTCAACCTGATCTTCTCCAGCCACGGCCTGACGCTCAATGAGATCGGAAGGGTGCGCAATCAAGTCCGGACCGTCTTCGCTTTCCGCACGGACGCCAGCAGGAATGTACTCAAGAAGCTCTCGGTGGGACCGGCCAAGGACCTGCCCGCCCGACATCCTGGTTTGGCGTTCACCAACCGCTGGGGCCTGGTGCAGACCTATTTCCTGCCCAAGCAGAAGCTTGTCCAATCTCAGCATCAACCCTTGGCCGCCATCTCAGAAAAGGAACGCACGCTTGTCCAGCGCGCTCTCCAAGAAGCCGATGGTAAGATGTCGATCCCCGATGTGAGCGCCTGGGTCAAGCAAGCGGGGTGGGGCGGTCAGTTCTCCGACTGGAAGCTGCGCAAATTGTTGAAATCTTGGGAACTCAAAGGCTGGCTGAAGAAAGATCCCGAGCGGGACAATGCCCGCTTCGTCACCGACATGCTGGCAGAAATCGCCGCAAACCAACAAACCGCTCAAACCGGCTCAAACCCCACAAACCGGCCTCAAAGCGAAGCACCAAAGAAGGAACCCTGAGAACGAATTGGCTCCTTGGCCATAACCCGGGTGCGCCCATAACGCCCCCACTGATCAACCCCTCTATAAATTGTTGCTTTATGGGCAAGAGATGAACCATAACGAGAACACCTATCTATCCATCGCAAAAACGAAAGGACAACG
>CAZXXW010000241.1:0-4464 GCA_964644835.1 uncultured Anaerolineales bacterium | reverse complement strand
CAGCGGCGAAGAATCTCCACCTTTGAAGCCTGGGAGACTCTTCGGTCGTTTAAGCTTAGCTTTGCTAAGCCACACTCCCTTGCCAGCGGCACGCCTTCGGCGAGAGTGACATGGCTGAACGCTTACAAAGAAAAAACCACAGAAAAATACAGATGAACACAGACAGAGTTCATCTGTGTTGATCCAATTCATCTGTGGCTATTTTAGCTATGCTTCCAACTCGTCTTCGCGGTAATACTTCTTCTCGATGGCGTGGTACAACAATTCGCACGAGGGGCAGTGCCACCACATCCAGTGATCGCTTTGGGCCAGGGTGACGTGGCAATCGGGGCAAATGTAGCCCGTGCCGGGGATCGGCGGTTTCACCTGGGCGGCAACTTTCGGGGGTTTGAATTCCAGGAAAGGCCCCTCTCGTAGAAGCATGATGCGACAGGCGCCCAATTTCCACCCTACAACTTGGCGGGCAGCCTCGGCGGTGGTGGCTTCCACCTCCCAAATTTCCCCTGTTTCTCGATGAACAATTCGATAACGCGGCATTGGTTTTCTCCTGAGGAGAGTATATCACGGATTTATAGGGTCATCTCGATTTTCTCAACCCTGTAAAATTCGTTGCCGCTTCGATATTTCCCGGAAGGTTGCCCCCGTGTTATACTGATGATATGGATACACCACTAGAATTTGCAAAAGACCTTGCCAAGCGAACCGGAAAGCAATTACAGCGCTATTTCAAACCATTGGGCGTTCCCACCAAGGTGAAGGCAGACCAATCTGCCCTGACCGAGGCCGATCTGGCCGCCGACAAGATGATCAGCGCAGCGATCCGGGATTGTTATCCCCAGGATGGTATCCTCACCGAGGAGGCGGGCACCGTCTACCCGGCGGGGAAAACCCACGTCTGGATCATTGATCCCCTCGATGGCACCACCAATTTCAGCCTGGGGTTGCATTACTGGGGTGTCTCGATCGCCCGCCTCGCCGACGGCATTCCCGATTGCGGTGTGCTCTATTTCCCTCTCGTCGATGAGATGTTGACTGCCAAACACGGCCAGGGCGCTTACCTCAACGGTCACCCCATCGAGGTCAAGCCGCCGGACAAAGACAAGCCTTTTTCCTTTTTTGCTTGCTGTTCGCGCACCATTCGCCGTTATCACATCGATATTCGTTACAAGGCGCGCGTCCTGGGTTCGGCCGCCTACAACCTCAGCACGGTGGCAAAGGGCAGCGCGGTGATCGGCTTCGAGTCTTCGACTAAGGTGTGGGACATCGCTGCGGCCTGGCTGCTCATCGAGGAGGCCGGAGGCGTGATTCAAACCTTCGAGGGCGGCAGTCCCTTCCCCCTGAGTCCGGGCGTCGATTATGGAGGTAAGAAAATCCCCACCCTGGCGGCGGCGACACCGGATTTGATCGTCTACGCCCGCGAGAATCTCACCCCGAAGGATAGAGGGTAGTTGAGAGTGGGGAGTGGGTAGTTAGGCAGTTCTCTTAGGGAATCCAGGAAACCCGGAAATTTTCCTACCTTCCTGGCTTCTTGATAAATTTTTATCCTAATTATTCCATGATGCGGCGTAGATCTTCGGCCACGTCGCCGCGGTCGGCCTGGCACACCGAAAGCCCGAGATGCTCGAACCCGCCCGTCTCCTGCGTATAGGGTAGGAACTCGAAATAGATCCCCGCGCCGGGCCCGGTGTGGGCGACCACGTTGTAGGCAATCTCACGATCGAGCCGGGGCATGATCTCGTGGATCGCCCGGATGGCGTCATACCAGCCTCGGGCCAGGTCGCCGATCTCTGCCGCGTCCAGGTCGTGGAGATGCCGCTTGGCAGTGTCATCGACCAGCAGAAGCATATCGTAAGGCCGCCGCATGAAGTGGGGTACCACCAGGGTAGCGCTCCCATACGCCCGGACGAGCAACTCGTCCGGGTTTTGGCGTTGCAGATAGGCCGAAAACGTCTCTCCCCGGGTTGCTTCGAAATACCAATCTTCAAGCGTCCTTCTGGGGATCACGTTGCTGAAGGCGATTTGCTGATGCCCATGGGAGAGCGAACCGCCGACCTGCGGCCCTCCGTTTTTGATCACCGAGACGAGGGGCCCAAGTTCGGCCTGGATGCCGTTATGGGTAACCTGGAGACCGTCTCGCGGCCCGGTCTCCAGCAGCCGCGCTTCAAGCAGGGCCAGCCGCTGCATGACCACAACCCGGTCCTCTTGGGGAAGATTGTGCCAGTCACGGTCGTGGTACGACGACGTCCACTGCAAGAAGTGAAGCCCTTGCGCGGCTTGATCGTCGCTCGGACTGTTGGCCTGCGAAGCGGGGCGCTCATGGGGGTACAAGATCGGGTAGAGATTCTTGTTGATGAAGGTGAACCCCTCGCTCAACTCGGCCACATCGACAACGCCGGTGGTATCCCCCCGGCAGATGACGCAATCTTCCCTCTTGGAATTGGCCTCGTCTTCGTCGGGGTAGTTATCGTGCGGGCGGCGGGCCCGCGCCGAGCTGTACACGATCCGTTCCCCGTTTCGGGGGTCGATCTGGTAGACACCATCGGGGGTGTAGTCTCCGAGGGATTCTTCCTCCCGAAACAGGGCGACCAATTGTTCATAGTCGAGCTGGCCGATGTCTTCGTTTTGCAAAATCGGTGCCAAGTCTTGGCGTGATAGATGTATGGCCATAATTTCTGGATTTTTTTATGATATTCACCACATGCGAAGCACGCCTAGCGGCGAGTCACAGAGAACACAAAGAACTTCTTTGTGGACACAAAGTTCCTTTGTGCATTTGGTGTCTTTGTGGTAAAGCTTCAATATCCGCGACTTGCGTAAAGATTTTAGGAATCTAGGGTTTCTAAAAATTCCTTGACCACCTGCCCCCACGTAAACCGGGGAATGGTGATCTCGTACGCCCGTTGGCCCATCTCGCTTCGCAGTGCCTCATCGTCAAGCAAGATGTCCAGGGCGCGGGCGAAGGCGTCGATGTCGTCGGCGGGGGCGACGATCGCTCCGTCGCCGAGGCGCAAGCCTTGCTCTGATTCTACCGCGTCCCCGAGCAGATATTCGCAGGCAAACGGCACCAGGTTGCTGGCCACTACGGGCACGCCCGTCGCCGCAGCTTCCTGAGCCGACATACCGAAGCCCTCCATCACCGAGGGGGTGCAGTAGATGTCCGTCGCCGCGTAGATGCCGGGCAGCTCGTCCCAGACCGAGCCGAGCACGGCCACATTGCCCTTGATCCCCAACGACTCAATCAAGTCCTTGAGCTGGCCCGCCAGGCCGGGATTGCTCTCATCGATGGTCACCACCAGCAACGCGTGGGGATGCTGCTCCTGTATCCGGGCAAAGGCGCGGATGAGCACATCTTTGCGCTTGGTTGTGTCCGTTCGGCTGATCTCGGTGACGATCTTGGCAGCGCGTATTTCTCCGGTGGAAAGGCCGCAATGTCCCTCCAGAAAAGACCAGATTGGGTCATCGCCGCCCAACCGGCGGGGATGGTAGCGTGTCGGGTCGACACACGGCGGCAGGAACAGCGGCGCTGGTTGGTAGCCGTAATCCTGCGCCAGCGCCCGGCGGATGGCCGTTGACGTGGCTGCAATCGCATCCACCTGTTCGACCAGGTCTCTTTCCACGGCGATGCGCTCGTCCACGCGTAAATCTTCCCAGCGGTCGAGAGAGACGTTGTCCCGCTTGATCGTGCCCAGTGAGTGCGGCACCCAGATATGTTGGCTATGTTCTCCACGGGCTTGGTTGAAGAGATCGCCCAATTTGGCGCCGTCCCAATAATGCGAGACAATCAGGTCGATGTCCGCCCCCTCGGCGCGCAGCCGATGGGCCAGATTCTGGGTCAGGGCGGGAAGCTGGGCCTCCATGTCCTCTTTGCGGATGAAGGTGGGTGTGTTGTCTTCGAGCAAAAGAATGCGCTGATGCTCGTCCTTGTAGTCGACCCCGCGGCGCGGTTCTCCGCTGCGGGGGTGCGGATAGCCGCCCCGGTTGACGATGGTGATCTTGAAGCCCTGGTCGGCCAACGCCAGGGAGAATTGGTTGACAAATACGTTCTGCCCGCCCGTGTCCGTCAGGCCTGGGATCACCTGCCACTCGTGCACACCGTGGTTGGTGATCATCAGGATGTGCGGGCGGGATGAAGCTGCAAACGCTCTGTGGAGATCGGGATGATTGGTTGATGTCATTAGATGAGATTCTCTTAGGAAATCTGGGGATGGTTCAAAAACATGTAGACACTTTTCACATAAAACATCAGCGCTGGTCGAGTGTCGCCAAGGCGTGCAAAGCATTCGCCTGTAGTTTGGCGAAAATGTATCGAGACCAAGCGGCTTGAGTGAGAAAATATTGCTGTTGGAGCCCCGCTCACTGGTTTCGATACAAATTCTCCGCATTCGCTCCGAATTTACTTGCCGGAGGCATGCTTCGCAAACCGACGTTCGCTCAAAAGTGTCCACTAATTTTTCCGCAAATTTG
>CAZXXW010000240.1:0-4528 GCA_964644835.1 uncultured Anaerolineales bacterium | reverse complement strand
CGAGAAGCGGGCGCTTTTTGTTCTCTCATGTTTAGATGAACTGATCAAGGATCACAATATCGATCCATTCCGATAACCGCCGGTGTTGCTTATCGTTGCTGATCCAAGCGGTCGCCCCGCTGACGATTGCTGTTGCTACGTGAAGCGAATCCGCCGGGCGCAAATTGAAGGTCGCCCGAATTTGAGCCGCTTTTCGGGCGATATCACGATTGACGTCAACGATCTCTAGGTTGGGGAAATTAATCAGCAGCGTTTCATATGTTCTTGCTACTATTGGTTGATTCAAGCGCCAGGGATGGACATTGATCTCCATCAATGTCAGCACGGATGTAGCCGCAGACCATCTTCCCGCTTCTACTCCCCTTAGAACGTCTTTTGTCACGGAAAGATAGTTGGAGTGTGCCTCGAATTGATAGATGAAGATCGAAGTGTCCAGGCCGATGAATCGATGTTTGGAGAGAACACTTTCTATTGTTCCCATGCCTCTCTCTCGTCATTTAAGTATTGGTCGCTATCTTGTTTTTCCCAAATTTCCTTATACAAGCCCGTCATTTGTTTTGTGTAGTCTGACGGTTTGGGCACAAGGACGATAACATCATCTTGCACATCTACAAGCAAACGGTCACCAGCTTGGATGTCGAGTTTTTTGCGGACAGCGCTGGGAATGGCAATTTGAAAACGGCTACTCACTTTTACAGATTGATTTTGACCCATCGTTCACTCCTTGTTAAGCAGAAATGCTTAAATGCTTAATAAGTTTACCATGAAATCAGCTTCAACTTTCTTCATTCAGGCCAATTCCTCGAAGCGATCGATGTAGCCTTCCAACACGCCAAAGGCCTTCTCAACGGGTTCGGGTGTCGTCAGATCGACCCCGGCCATCTTGAGAGCGTCCAGTGGGTACATAGAATTGCCCGCTTTCAGGAAGTCGAGATAGTTTTCCACGGCGCCGTCCTTGCCCTCCAGGACGTTTGCGGCGAGGGCGTTTGCTCCAGAGATGCCGGTGGCATACTGGTAGACGTAATAGTTCATGTACATATGAGCGAATTGAGCCCAGGTGATCCCGATGCGGTCGTGATCAAAGACGACCTCATCGCCGTAGCCTTCCTTGAACAGCTCGGCAGCATGGGCGGTCATCAGGTCGGCGTTGACCGGCTCGCCGCGCTCCACGCGCTGGTGCATCTCCAGTTCCCAGCGGGCCAGGGTGGGCATCAAGAAGAAGTAGCGATGGTAATTGGACATCGCCTCCTCGATCAGCGCCAACTGGAATTGGGGGTCTTCCTGGGTGCGAAGGAGATAATCCCTGACCATGGCCTGGTTGAAGTTGGAGGCCACTTCGGCGACGAACAACGAGTAGCGCCCGTAGATGAACGGCTGAGTCGCCCGGGTGTAGTACGAATGCATCGAGTGGCCCAGCTCGTGCGCCAGGGTGCTCAGCGAGAAAATATCGTCGGCGTAGCTCATCATGATGAAGGGCTGGGTGCCGTAACTGCCCCAGGAGAACGCGCCTTTGCGCTTTCCCAGGTTGCGGGCGCGGTCGACCCAGCGTTCGCCAGTGCAGCCCTGCCGCATGACGGTGACGTACTCCTCGCCCAGCGGCGCCATCCCCTCGCTGATCCATGCCACGGCTTGCTCGAAGGGGATCGTGGGCGAATCGTCCATCAAGGGAGCTTTGATGTCATATTCGTGGAACTTGTCGTAGCCCAGAGCCTGTTTGCGGATGCGCCAGTAGCGGTGCCACAGGGGCAAGTTCGCCTTGAAAACATCGATCAGATTGTGGAACACCTCTGTGGGGATGTGATTCGGATCTGTGGAGGCTTCCAGGGTTGAATCGTAGCGCTGAACCCGGGCCCGGAACACGTCCCGTTGGAAGGCCTGGGTCTGAATGCCCGCCAGCGTGTTCTTGAAAGCCAGGTACGCGTCAGCATAGTTTTCCCAGGCGGTGCGGCGGACTTGGCGGTCGGCGTGGCTGAGCAGGGCGCGGATATTGCTTTGGCCGATTTCGATTGCTTCACCCTCGGAGTCCAGCGCGGGTTTGAAGGGCAGTTCCGCGTTGGTCAGAGCGGCATAGGCCGGTGGCGGCTGGGTGGGCGACAGCGGCTCGGTCGAGAGGGCCAGCACCTCCTCCACTTCGGGCGAACGGATGTGTTCAGCCCGCTTTTCGAGCATCTCAAAATAATGTTTGTAGATGGCTAGCTCTTCGTGCTCGTTCGCCCAGGCTTGCAAGGTCTCGAACCCAATTTGGATCAGCTCAGGCTGAATGAAGGCGACGGCTGCGCGCGCCTGGGCCAAGAGGCCCGCCGACTGACCCGCACGAGAGGCCGCCTCTTGATCATTCAGGTCGACGGACATGGCCAGCCCGGCGTAAACGTGGACTTTCATGGCCAGGGTGAGCAGCTTTTCCATCAAGCCGAGACAAGCGATCAGGGTCTCGGGGCCCTCATCGAGCCGGTTTTGATACTCCTGCATTTCCGGAATCAAGTTTTTTGTTTTTTGGAAGGCATCTTGCCAGGCTTGAGGGGACGCAAAAATACTTTCCAAATGCCAGGTTTCTTCCACGGGAACCTTGCTGCGAGGGGGTAGCGATTTGTCCTTCATAAGCAACTTTTCTCCTTTTTGGGGGTTATGATTAGTAGCGCCGTCCTGATGAGACGTTCATCAAGCACTTGATTTTGATCCCATTGTGGGCTCTATCAAGTATGTTATTATTGGGCGATTCACGGTGTTGCCACATTGCCTGATGATGGTTACCATCTTAAGTGTAAGCCATCAAATCAATTCGTCAAGTTTATTGAAACTCTTTTGGAAAGGTTGATCCCATGTTTGCAAAGTTGAAATCAATGAATCGAGAGCATTTAGCCTGGTACCTGTACGATTTTGGCAATTCGGCTTATGCTGCTGTGGTCTTATTAGCGATTTATTCTGCTTATTTCAAAGGTGAGGTTGTTGGAGGGGCCGAGGGCTCCCGTTATTGGGGCATTGCTGTCGGAATTGCGATGTTGGTTGTGGCCGTGACCGCCCCGATTTTGGGCGCATTGGCCGATTTTACCGCTTCGAAGAAGCGATTTTTGTTGATCTCCTCGGCGACGACCTGGCTTTTCACAGGCTTGCTGTTCTTCGTTCAGCAAGGCGATATCGTTTTGGGGATGGTATTCTTCATCATTGCCGAAATTGGTTATCGCGGCGGACAGGTTTTTTATAATTCTTTACTCCCTGAGATCGCCGAACCTGAAGAGATGGGCCGGGTTTCTGGCAATGGCTGGGCGATTGGATCCTTTGGCGGCATTCTTTGTCTTGTCATCATTCTTCCCTTCATCGTTCTCACCGAAGGCACGTTGATGGTGCGAATTTCCTTGGTCTTCACAGCGATCTACTTTGCTGTGTCCGCTATTCCCGCTTTTCTCTGGATTGAGGAACGGGCCAAGCCAAATGCTTTACCGCCGGGCGAGAATTATATTTCGGTTGGTTTCAAGCGGATTGGAAAAACGCTACGTTCGATTCGCGATTTTCGAGAATTCGTCAAGTTCATCATCGCTTTTTTGATCTACAACGATGGCATCTTGATGGCGCTGGATTTCGCCGCCATCATCGGCGCGGTGCTTTTTGGCATGGATCAGCAGCAATTGATTCTCTTCATGATTCTGGTGCAGGTCACCAGCGTAATTGGCGCTTATTTCTTTGGTATTTTTGGTGATCGGATTGGTTATAAGCCTGCTTTGATTTTAGCAATCTTATTGATGACAGGCGTTATCATCTGGATGCTTTTCGTCCAAACTTTGACAGGCTTCTTTGTGATTGGCGCTTTCGCCGGGTTTGCTCTTACTGGTGTTCAGTCGATTAGTCGAACAATGGTCGGTTTCTTTGCTCCCGAGGGTCGCAGCGCAGAGTTCTTTGGCTTCTTTGCCATCGCTGGGCGGACTTCTTCTTTCATTGGCCCAACAGTCTATGGTTTGATTGCTGCCGAAGCGGCACTCTGGTTTGAAGCCCAGGGGTTGGCCGTACTCCCTGCAGAACAGGCTGGTCAACGTGTGGCCATCGCTTCGATTGCCGTTTTCCTACTGGTCGGTTTGACTATATTACTGACCGTGAACGAGGCTAAAGCTCGACAAGATGCCAAAGAAGCTGCTGTTGAGGTCGCTTAGGCCAAGAACATCGCTGGACTAAAAATTTTTGAGAGGAGCACAATGTCCGAGTTCAAATTTCCCCGACGTCGCTTGATCCGGATTACCGCAAAGGGAGTGGGACGGTTTTTGTTTGCGGCTCTATCTGATTTACGCATTCAGGGGCAGGAGAACATCCCTGAAGAAGGGCCTTGCCTGTTTGTCGCCAATCACTTCAGCTTTGCGGATCCGGCCGCTTTGATCCGTCTGGCTCCCTGGTGGATTGAGTTCTTCGCCGGGGCGAACCCGGCCTTTGCGCCGACCTGGGCGGGCTATCTGCCTAAACTGTGGGGGGTGTTGTATGTTTACCGGGGAACGGCATCCTTTTGCGCGGGCGATCATGTGCTGGAAATCATCGGCCGGATGGT
>CAZXXW010000239.1:0-4534 GCA_964644835.1 uncultured Anaerolineales bacterium | reverse complement strand
ACGTGGAGATGATCCCTGTACCTTCATAAAAAAAGCCCCCGGTTACCGGGGGCTTGGTTCGATCAGTTGCTTCATCTTGGTGTGCGCGTCAACATGCCGCCTCCGGTTCTTGAGGGTTATCTTCGCTTTGGCTTATGAGGGTGACGGGTATGTTTCTTGCGCATGACGGCGTTACTGTATCATGTGGAGGAAGAGGCGTCAAGCGCTGGGCCGCGCCTTTATGAATATTTTATGGTCAGAACAACTCTGATTACTATACCTGACCCTCTCGAAATGCCCGTATCCTGTGTTAGAATCTTGGAAGTTAAACAATAGAGAAGGAAGAGAGTTTTATGACCTCAACAGAAAATGATGCTTCTATGGATTTCATTCGAGAGGCTGTCAAAGAAGATTTAGCCAGCGGGCGCTATGATTACGTCCGCACCCGCTTTCCGCCGGAGCCGAACGGTTATCTGCACATTGGCCATGCCAAGGCGATCAATATCGATTACGGTATCGCCGAAGATTTTGATGGCGAGTTCAATCTTCGCTTTGATGACACCAATCCGGTAAAAGAAGAGACCGAGTATGTCGAAGCGATCAAAAAAGATATGCGCTGGTTGGGCGCCGATTGGGAAGATCGCGAATTTTACGCCTCTGATTATTTCGATCAGCTTTACGAGTACGCCATCAAGTTGATCAAAAAGGGCAAAGCCTATGTCGATGACCTCAGCTCCGAGCAGATTCGCGAATATCGCGGTACCTTGACCGAGCCGGGTAAAAACTCTCCCTATCGCGATCGCTCTGTGGAAGAGAATCTCGATTTGTTCGAGCGGATGCGCGCCGGTGAATTTCCCGATGGTTCTCGCGTCCTCCGGGCCAAAATCGATATGTCATCAGGCAACATCAATATGCGCGACCCGGTCATGTATCGCATCCTCCACGCCGAGCATCATCGCACAGGCGACAAGTGGTGCATCTATCCGATGTACGATTTTGCCCACGGCCAATCCGATTCCATCGAGGGCGTGACCCACTCGCTTTGCGATCTGGCTTATGAGGATCATCGTCCGCTCTATAATTGGTTCCTGGATCAATTGGACATCTTTCATCCCCGCCAGATCGAGTTTGCCCGCCTGTACCTCAATTACACTGTCTTGAGCAAGCGGTACCTCGGACGGTTGGTGGAAGATGGTCACGTTGATGGTTGGGACGATCCCCGCATGCCCACGATCGCCGGGATGCGCCGCCGCGGCTACACTCCCGAAGCGATCCGCAATTTCCTGGATGAGATCAGCGTCGCCAAGCGTCAAAGCGTTGTCGATATTGCCTTGCTCGAACACCATGTCCGCCAAGATTTGAATCAACGCGCACCCCGCCGCATGGGTGTGCTCAACCCGCTCAAAGTGGTGATCACCAATTACCCCGAAGACAAAGAAGAGTTGATGGAATTCGTCAACAATCCCGAGGACGAGAGCGCCGGCACCCGCATGGTGCCCTTCTCTCGCGAGCTTTACATCGAACGAGAAGATTTCCGCGAAGATCCCCCCAAGCGGTTTTGGCGTTTAGGCCCGGGCCGGGAAGTGCGTCTCCGTTACGGTTATTTCATCACCTGTGAAGACTATGTTACTGACGAGGACGGCAACGTCGTCGAAGTCCACTGCACCTACGATCCGGCCACCCGCGGCGGATACGCCCCCGATGGACGCAAGGTGCGCGGCACCCTCCACTGGGTTTCCGCCCCTCACGCCCTCGATGTCCAGGTCCGGCTCTATGACCGACTCTTCTACGTGGAAGACCCCATGGATCTGGAAGAAGGAGAGGACTTCACCGATAACATCAATCCAGAATCTCTAACGGTGTTGGAGCCTTGCAAGGTCGAACCAAGCCTGGCCGAAGCAGACCCCGGCGACCGCGTTCAGTTTGAGCGCCGCGGCTACTTCTGCTTAGATCCAGATTCCACCGAAGATAATCTCGTTTTCAACCGCACGATTGCCTTACGCGATACCTGGGCAAAGATCGAAAAGCGAATCCGGCAGCGCAAGAAGCGGGCCAAATAGTCCCTGGAGGCCTTTGTGAATTTTGACAAAATTTGTGTCCTCGGTCTGGGGTATATCGGCCTGCCTACGGCAAGCACGTTTGCCACGCATGGCGTTCGCGTCGTCGGCGTCGATGTCAACCCCGGTATCATCGAGACCCTCCAGAATGGCGGCGTACACATCCACGAGCCGGGACTGCGCACCCTGGTGCAGGCAGCGCTGAAATCGGGCAATTTGTCCGTTTCTACTCAGCCCGAAGAAGCTGATGCGTTCATCATCGCTGTGCCGACTCCCTTCAAAGATGGTAAGAAAGCCGATCTCTCTTATGTCGAGGCCGCCAGCAAAGCGATTGTGCCTTACCTGCGTGAAGACAACCTCGTTTTGCTCGAATCTACCTCGCCGCCGCTGACCACCCTTGACGTTGTCGCCCCTATTTTGGAAGGTTCCGGCCTCAAAGCGGGCGGCGATTTCCACCTTGCTTATTCCCCCGAGCGTGTCTTGCCCGGCCAAATTCTGCGCGAGTTGATCGAAAACGCCCGCATCGTCGGCGGCATTGATCAGGCTTCGGCCGAAGCGGGCCGCGATCTCTACACCATTTTCGTCCGCGGCGAGATCATTTGCACCGACGCCACCACCGCCGAAATGGTCAAGCTGATGGAGAACACCTACCGGGATGTCAATATCGCAATCGCCAACGAGTTCTCTCGATTGGCCGATCGTCTCGGCGTGGACGTTTGGGAAGCCGTCACGTTGGCCAACCGCCATCCCCGCGTCGAAATTTTGCGCCCCGGCATCGGTGTTGGCGGCCACTGCATCGGCGTCGATCCCTGGTTTTTGGTCGAAGCCGCTCCCGACCTCACCCCCCTGATCCGCACCGCCCGCCAGGTCAACGATGACCAGCACCGTCTCGTCATTGAGTTGCTCCAGCGCGGCCTCTGCGATTTGGAAAACAAGCGTGTCACCGTTCTCGGTTTGGCCTACAAGCCCAACGTCGACGATCTGCGTGAAAGCCCTGCCGTGAAAGCGGCTCAATCCCTGGCCGAAATTGGTGTCGATGTGATTGCCTATGAGCCTTTTAAAGAGGATGCGCACATTGAAGGGGTAAACGTGACCCCCAACTTAGATTCTGCTTTGAAGGGGAGCGATGCCCTGGCCTTGTTGGTGGCTCATGACCCCCTGCTGAAACTCGATCCCCGGCAGGTTGCTGCCATGACGCCTGCCCGCCTGGTTGTCGATGCCGTCAATGGCTGGGACCCTCACCCCTGGCAGCAAGCTGGGTTTACCGTTCTGCGTCTCGGGGTCGGCAAACCGCCATCCCTCCCGTCCGAACCTCCCGAATAGGTCCAGGTTGATATGATCCGAGTTCTCTCCATTTTCGGCACTCGCCCCGAAGCAGTCAAAATGGCGCCCGTTGTCCGCCAACTGGCCCGCACATCCGGTATCGAATCTCTAGTTTGTGTCACTGCCCAGCATCGTGAAATGCTTGATCAGGTCCTGGACTTGTTCGAGATCAAGCTCGATGTCGATCTCGACCTGATGCAGCCGGGCCAGACCCTTGCGGGGTTGACCGCCCGTGTTTTCACCCATCTCGATCCCGTGTTGACTGATATGAAGCCAGATTGGGTTCTCGCTCAAGGCGACACGACCACGGTGATGGCCGCAGCGCTGAACGCCTATTATCACCAAATCAAGGTTGGTCATGTCGAGGCAGGCCTGCGTACCGGAGATAAGTGGCAGCCTTTTCCCGAGGAGATCAACCGCCGGGTGGCTGGCGTCACCGCGGATTTGCACTTTGCCCCAACGGAATGGTCGCGCGACAACTTGCTGCGTGAGAACGTGCCTGCGGACAAGATCGTCGTAACCGGCAATAGTGTCATCGATGCCTTGCAATGGGTTTCGCAGCAACCCGCGCCGCCGTTGCCCATCCCGGAGATGCCCCGCTATGTCACTGTCACCGCTCACCGCCGCGAGAATCACGGTCCGCCGCTAGAATCGATTTGCCAAGCCCTGCTGGATTTGGCCGAAACCTATCGGGATGATGTCCAATTTGTCTATCCCGTTCACCTCAACCCCAAGGTGCAGGAGACGGTCTATCGCCTGCTTGATGGTGTCCCCAACATCACCCTCTTGCCCCCGCTGGATTACCTGCCCATGGTGCATTTGATGAAACGCTCGACGTTGGTCTTGACCGATTCCGGTGGCTTGCAGGAAGAAGCACCGGGGCTGGGCGTGCCTGTCTTGGTACTCCGGGAGGTCACCGAGCGCCCCGAAGGAATCGAAGCCGGCACCGTCCGCCTTGTCGGCACCGATCGGGACCGCATCGTCAGTGAAGCCCGCCGCCTTCTCGACGATCCCGATGCTCACGCCGAGATGGCCCGCGCCGTCAACCCCTACGGCGACGGCCACGCCGCCGAGCGGATTGTCAAGGCCATTTTGACATACTAATCTCTGATCCCTAATTCCTGATACCTAACACCGGAGACCTGATACCTGACACCTGAAACCCTCCCACCTCG
>CAZXXW010000238.1:0-4559 GCA_964644835.1 uncultured Anaerolineales bacterium | reverse complement strand
TGGGAGCGCGCATCAATCGCACTGATGAGGTCGCGGGTTCGAATCCCGCCAGGTCCACTCGGTTGACGGTTTTCGCCTTTATGGTAGAATCTTTCAACGTTGAACACGGGGGCCCATGGCGCAGCTGGGAGCGCGTCTCAATGGCATTGAGAAGGTCGTGGGTTCGAATCCCACTGGGTCCACTGAACATCCAAGCCCCGGTTTTTCGCCGGGGTTTGTCCATACACCAAGATCAGGAGTAGTAGGTTATCTGCTAGAGAGCCAGGGCCACCGGCTGAAAGCCCCGGCAAGTGTGTTTCCAGAGCACATTCCGCAAGGATGAAACCGAACTCGCCTGCTACCCCACGGGGTAGTTTTCATCGGCGAAATCAGTAGTCGATGACGGGTGCGCCCGATACAGCGTTCCCGAGTGACATTGTCACGAAACGATCGAACGTGGCAGTGTAATCAGGGTGGTACCGCGAAGAAGCCCTTCGTCCCTGTGTGGCGGAGGGATTTGTTTTTTAAGCGAAGATGGAAGGAGGCTTGAGATGATATCCAAACGATTTGATCGACCAACTTGCGTCTGTGTGAGTGTGCAACACCTTCTCGCCCGCCTCCTCAGCACTTGCTGACAACGAAAAGCATTCGTCCGATTTTGATTTTTATGCAGACTACTTATCGAGGAATACAAAATGACTGAGATGATTGAAACTTACGATCATAATGAGATCGAGCCGAAGTGGCAAGCCAAATGGGAGGCAGATGGTTTGTACCACGCGGATATCGATCATTCTAGAGAAAAATACTATGCTTTGACGATGTTGCCTTATCCCTCCGGGGATTTGCACATCGGCCACTGGTACGCGATGACGCCCAGCGATGCGCGCGCCCGCTACTTGTGCATGCGGGGATATAATGTCATGTTCCCGATCGGTTTTGATGCTTTTGGTCTTCCCGCCGAGGGTGCTGCCATCAAACATGGCATCCATCCTAAGGAGTGGACCTATGCCAACATCGATCGGATGCGGAAACAACTGCGCAGCATGGGTGCGATGTGGGACTGGCGTCGCGAAGCGACCTCATGCGATCCGGAATACTATCACTGGACCGAGTGGTTCTTCATCCAACTGTATAAGCACGGCCTGGCTTATCGCAAGGAATCTTTGGCCAATTGGTGCCCCAGTTGCAACACCACCTTGGCAAACGAACAGGTATGGGGCGACGACCGCCACTGTGAGCGTTGTAAAACACCGGTGATCCAAAAAGAGATGGAACAATGGTTTTTCCGCACGACGGACTATGCTGAGGAACTGTTGGACTTTTCCCAGATGGATTGGCCTGACCAGGTTCAGACTCTACAAACCAACTGGATCGGTCGCTCGGAGGGCGCCTCGGTTGTTTTCCACACCGCGCCCCCCTCTCCCTCAGGGAGAGGGGCTGGGGGTGAGGGAGGCGACCCGATCGAGATTTTCACCACCCGCCCGGACACGCTCTGGGGCGCGACCTTCATGGTGCTGGCGCCGGAGCATCCACTGGTCAAGAAGGTCACCACCGATGAGCATCGCGAGGCCGTTGAAGCCTATCGAACCCAGGCAGCCCGCCAAAGCGACATCGAGCGTTCCGCCGCGGACAAGGAGAAAACAGGCGTTTTCACCGGTGGCTATGCCATCAACCCGGTCAACCAGGCTCGAATCCCCATCTGGATTGCGGACTACGTGATGATGAGCTACGGAACCGGCGCGATCATGGCTGTTCCCGCTCATGATGAGCGCGACTTCGCCTTTGCGCGCAAATACGGTCTGGAGATCATCCCCGTGATCCAGCCGGAAGGCGAGAGCTTCGCCGGTGAAACAATGGAAGAGGCTTACATCGGCCCGGGGTTGATGATCAACAGTGACCATTTCGACGGGACCCGCGTCACCGAGGCCAAAGGCCAGGACAACCCAGGCATCGCCGCGGTGACCGAATGGCTGGCGAAGGAAGGCATCGGCAAGGCGGATGTCAGCTACAAGCTGCGCGATTGGTTGATCTCGCGCCAGCGCTACTGGGGCGCGCCGATCCCGATGATCTATTGCCAGCAATGTGGCTGGAATCCTGTCCCTGAAGAAGATCTGCCCGTCGTGCTGCCCGATGATGTCGAATGGCTGCCCACGGGTCAAAGCCCACTCAAGCTGCATCCCACCTGGAAGCACATCCCCTGTCCCGAGTGTGGCGGGCCTGCCGAGCGCGAAACCGATACGATGGACACGTTCATGTGCTCCTCCTGGTATCACTTGCGCTACTTGAGCCCCGATTATGACAAAGGCCCCTTTGACCCCGAAGAATATGACTACTGGATGCCCGTCGATACCTATACGGGTGGAATCGAACATGCCACCATGCACTTGATCTACACGCGCTTCTTCCACAAAGCGATGCGCGACATCGGTGTGACCAAAGGCAAAGAACCGATGGTCCAGTTGCGCAATCAAGGCATGGTTTTGGGCGAAGATGGCGAGAAGATGTCCAAGAGCCGCGGCAACGTCATCGCGCCGGACGAGTTGGTCGATGAATATGGCGCCGACACGGTGCGGGCTTACCTGATGTTTTTCGCCCGCTGGGAACGGGGCGGACCCTGGGATAGCCAGGGGATAGAGGGTTCTGCTCGGTGGGTGCGACGCGTCTGGCGACTGTTCTTGATGGATGCCCCCCAGGGAAAACCTGACGAGGACGTCGAGCGCAAGCTGCGCCGCAAGGTACACCAGACCCTGAAACAGGTCACTCACGACTTTGAGGAGTTCGAGTTCAACACGATCGTCTCCGGCTTGATGGAACTGCTCAACGAGATGTACGAGGCCCATGATTCCGGCGCAGTGAGCAACCAGGTTTGGGATGAGGCCAAAGACATCTATCTCAGGATGATGGCGCCGGTGACCCCTCACATTGCCGAAGAACTGTGGACCCGTCAGGGAAAGCCCTATTCTATCCACACCCAGCCCTGGCCGGAAGTGGATGAAGAGGCAACAAAGGTGGAAGAGTTCACCTTGATCGTCCAGGTCAACGGCAAGCTGCGCGACCGGGTCAAGGTGCCGGTTGGCATCTCCGAGGAGGAAGCCCAGAAGGCCGCTTTGGCCTCGGAGGGCGCCCAGCGTTTCATCGATGGTAAAGAGCCTCGCCGAGTGATTTATGTACCCGGCCGGTTGATCAACATCGTCGTCTAGTCGAGATGAGAATATGACTTAACGCAGAGCCGCACCAGAGCAGATGAGCGGAGAGAAAAAAATAAAAAAACTCTCTGTCTCTGCCTTTCCCTGGCTCTGCGTTAAGATTTTAAGATCAGCATGAAAGAACATTCTTCCAAACGCGATTATCTCTGGCTTCATCTGCGTGACTTGCCCTACTTTCGCGCCTTGTTGCGCGCTGTGGAAGCGCGCTTCTATGAAGACATTGATCTTCCCGAACCGATCCTAGACCTTGGCTGCGGCGACGGCCATTTTGCCTCCGTTGCGTTTGAACAGCCCTTGGACGTCGGTATCGACCCCTGGTGGCAGCCCCTCCGTGAGGCCAACCAACGGGATGCTTACCGCGGCCTGGCCCAATCGGACGGTGCCGCCTTACCCTTTCCTGATCGCTATTTTTCCAGTGCGGTGAGCAATTCCGTTTTGGAGCATATCCCTCATCTCGAGGATGTTTTGATTGAGTTGGCCCGGGTGCTCGAGCCCGGCGCCCCCTTCGTCTTCTGTGTACCGAATCACAACTTCTTACCTAACTTGTCAGTTGGGCGTGCGTTGGACGCGGTTGGCCTGCATCCTTTAGGGGATGCTTACAGGGCTTTCTTCAACCGTATCTCCCGCCATCATCACTGCGATCCACCCGAGGTGTGGGAATCGAGACTCCGGCGGACGGGTTTTGAAATCGAGCGTTGGTGGCACTATTTTTCCCCGGCGGCGCTGCGCACCCTCGAGTGGGGCCATTACTTTGGTGTGCCGGCCTGGGTTAGCCGAATCCTCACCGGGCGCTGGATTCTAGCTCCCACGCGCTGGAATCTGGCCCTCACCCGGCGTCTGATCCAGCCATGTTATGATGAATCTCGCCAACAGGAGCAGGGGGCTTACACGTTCTACATCATCCACCGAGTATAACTGGGGCTTGTTCCTCTAGTTCCTTTGGTTCCTCTGGCTCTTCTGAACCCTCTGACCCATCTGGCTCCTCTGACAACTCTTTCCCATTTGCCCTCCCCTTCGAGATGCGTTATCATTGGGGCTAGTTATGCACGAAGAATACACTGTACTTGATTACGTAAAATCGAAACTCTTTTTTTGGCGGGGAGAATCAATAGAAATTCCACCGCTTGAAGATGAAGATATCGAACCCGATCATCAGGCCCCGGCTGTTTGTGAAGAAATCGAACAGAAGGATGTCTTGTCTGTCCGCGAGGCTCCTGTTGATGATACAGCCACCTCGGAGCGATCTTTTGCCCTTTCGGTTTCTGTCAAGAGGACATTTTGGATTGTTGCCCCCTTGGTGCTGGCCCTGATTGCCCAGTTCGCTTTGGAGCCACCCAGTCGAGCCTGGAGGAGTGGCTTGTTTTTCTATTT
>CAZXXW010000237.1:0-4571 GCA_964644835.1 uncultured Anaerolineales bacterium | reverse complement strand
CGAAGCAATCTTTTCCAATTGTCCAGAAGACTGCTTCGTCGCAAAATTCGCTCCTCGCAGTGACATATTGAGAATTGATGGCGATTCCGATACCTTTCATCATTCCTCCTTTCCCGCGAGCGCGAATTATAAGCGCATCATCAAGAGATGGCAAGCCACAAATGGACAATAAAGTCGGCATGAAATTGCCCTACGAGGAAGCGATTTCTATGGTAGCATCAAGTAATCTTCTCGCTAGTTATATCTCATTTTAGGGGGGCTATACGTGTAAGGCAAGAGGAAACAACAGAGGAAACAGCTTTGATTTTCCAAGAAGAAAGGATTTGAATATGATGAAAATAATCACAGATTGCGCCGCCGACCTGACCAACGAAGAGATCAAGACTTTGGGCATCACCGTCGCGCCCTTGTTTATCCAGTTTCCGGAAGGGGAGATCAACTCATCCGAACTCGAGGCGGATGAATTCTACGACCGGCTGCAGGCGATGGACCCTGAGATTCCCTCGACAGCCCAGCCATCACCCGGCATTTTCGCGAAACTTTACCAAGCCATAGCAAATGCTGAGGAAGAGATTCTCTCCATTCATGTCTCTTCAGGTTTGAGCGGCACGATTCAAGCGGCCAGAATGGGCGCAGAACAGGTGACCGAAGCCCTCGTCACGGCGGTCGACAGCATGACCCTCTCCGGTGGACAACGCTTCCAGGTTCTCGCTGCCGCCCTCGCCGCCAAAACAGGCTGGGCCAAAGAAGCAATTTTGGAGAGATTAGATCAAATCCGGGCGCACACCGAGGTGATCTACACGCTAGATACACTCAAATATCTGGCCAAAGGTGGCCGCATCGGACGCGTCCAGGCCCTAGCCGGCCACCTGCTGAACATCAAACCCATCATCCGCGTCGATCGAGACGACGGCAAATACAGCACGGTGGGCAAAGCGCGCACCTTGCGAAAAACGATGGAGATGATGACTGAGCATCTCGCCGAGATGTATCAAGACGATTCCCCGCTCTGGGTTTCGGTAATGCACGGCCAACTGGCCGACAAGGCCGAAGCGTTCGCTGAGATGCTCAACGAGCGTCTGAATATCGCCCATCTGGAAACCCTACGCATCTCCCCCGTCCTCGGAGTTCACACCGGCCCGGGCATCGTCGGGGCAACGGTTGTCCCCATCCGGCTGATGCAAGAATTTGTCTGAGGCCGAACCAAACTAGACTAAAAAACGGCTCGTAACCACCAAGCCGTTTTTTGGTTTAACAAATTGACAGAAAAACCAATTTCGAGGAGGAAATATGTCATCGATAGCGATCCTTACCGATACGGACAGCAGCCTGCCCTTCGATCTCGCCAAGCAATATCAGATCCGACAGGTGCCCATCAACATCCATTTTGGCGAAGAAACGCTCCGAACAGAAATCGACATCGACGAGGAACAATTATTCGAACGCATCGACCGGGAAGGCAGAATTCCGACAACCTCCGCGCCTACGCCGGGTCAATTTGTTCAAGCCTTCGAAAAAGCGTTTGCGGATGGTGCCGATGAGGCAATTTGCTTCACCGTCAGCGGCGAAGTCAGCGGCACTTACGACGCCGCCGTCACGGCCAAGGAGATGCTACCTGACAAAACAATATCCATTGTTGATTCTCGCAGCCTGACGCTGGGACAAGCCTTTATCGCCCTCGAGGCTGCTCAATTCGCCCGTAACGGCTACGGTCGAGATGAGATCATCGCAAAAGCGATGGCCGTAGGTGACCGTTCCCACTTTTTCGGAGCATTGTCAACGCTAAAGTATCTGGCCATGAGCGGAAGAGTGGGACATTTGACCGCGGGAATGGCCAATCTGCTCAACATCCGCCCGATTCTAGCGATTCAGGATGGCAAGCTGGATATGCTCGAAAAGGTACGCACGCGCAAAAAAGCCTGGGCTCGTTTGCTTGTTTTGATTAACGAAAAGTTGGATGGCGAATGCCCCGAAAGGATGGGCATTACGCATGTTGTTGCCGAAGAAGAGGCCCGCGAGTTTGAGGCCTACCTGAGAGAGCATCTCCCCTGCCCCGACGAGATCATGATGACCAACCTGACGGCGGGGTTATCCGTACACTCCGGTGCTGGCACGATCGGCGTTGGCTTCACCTTGAAACAATAATTTGCAATAGGTGACAATCGCGGTGAAATTTGAGCCGAGCTGGCGCCGTGCTTTTCACCAATCTTGGTCAGGGTGAGATCGTCGATGATCCTGCCGCGCGCCAGGGGGGAATAGGCCGTGATTCGATACATCTTTTCGAGAGAACGTGGCGTGCTAAAAAAACAAAACGAGCCCCTCCTTGCGGAAGAGCCTGTTCAAGTCGGTCTGAATTTATTCTTTTCCAGAACGCAATCTAATTATTCAAGCCCGCCTGTACAAATAGGCCCGACCCCTTTTACCAACCTTCACAATCGTGCCCATCTCCCGAAGGCAATAGGCCATCTTCTGGGCCAGCCAACGGGGGATATCGAGGCCCGCGGCGATGTCGGCGGTGGTGAATTCCGCAGGGATCGCCGGGGGCAAAAAAGGGGCAAAATCCTCCGGCTGCTTGAAAAGATGTTGCTCAACGACCTTCATTAGTTTGCGCCGCACTGTCACCCAGCCATTCTTGTACCAATATTTCTTTCCCTCGTAGCGTCGTACTTCTTCTTCCTGGATCATGACCACTTCCAGGGAGAAATTTTCTTCCCGCAGCAAGGTTGGAAAACTAACCAATTCGCTGAAGACTTCTTCCACCCGGCCGCGCTTGGGCGACTTGCGCCTTCTTGGGCCGTCCCAACCATCCTTGGGCAGCTTGAAGAGCCACTTCTCAGATGCAATTGGATAAATCAGGCGCAGGGGATGAACGGCCACAATCGTAGCAAGTTTGGACTTGATGGCAGAGAAGTTGCCCGTCTGAATTTCGATCAAGAGACCGTCCTGAAGCACATCAATAATGTAGCCGCCGTCTATCGTCACCTCGACTTGATCCTGAGGTCGAGCGTACCAGGCTTTCAGCGCTGCGTGGAGGTGGTTTTCGTTCAACTCTCCGATCTTATGCATAGGGAGACGATAACATGGGAACGGCTTTCCGTCAAACCCGCCTTGACAGAATCAACGGGATTAGCAGACTGAACATGTGGTCCTCTCGCCACCGAAAATTCTCCCCTTGAGAAAATTCAACGAAGACAGTACTTGCGGGGGAACTAATCAATACCGAAAAAGCGCATCCGTAATAACAGGTAGATGAAATACATAATCGTCAGATAGATAGCGGTTTTCTTTCCCGCTCTTCCTTTTCGGAACCACAAAACGGCCCATAGAAATGCGCCCGTAATCGTTTCCCAGGGAAGATCCCACTGTACCAAACTGGCAGGCACCCAATACGTTGAGATGATCGCTCCTCCGCCAATAGCAACCAAGGGGTTGGTGATATTACTGCCAATCAACGTTCCCAGCGGAATGCCTTGATCGCCATTCTTGAGGCCCGATAAGGCTGTAGTAAGCTCCGGAAGTGCTGAAGCAACCCCAAGTGTTATCACACCGATCAAGGAGCCGCCTAAACCTGTCACTCTAACGATTTCCTCTGTCAGTCGCAGCACGATTATAGATGCAAAAATTGCTATGCCAATCGCGCCGATTGAAATCGCCGCGTTCCCCCATGCTTGTTTAGCCGTTTGGGGTACATTCGCAGGCATCTCACCATCTGGGGTAAATCCATGATCCTCTTCATCATAGTATTTGCGCTCATCTTTATAAAGAAAAACCATATAAAGCAGGAAAGTTCCGAACAGAATGATCCCATCCAAGCGTGAATAGGTGCCATCCCAACCGAGGATGATACACATCAGTGTGGTGATAATCATCGGGGCCATGCTCTTCCACAGGAAGTAGGTTTTGAATTGCAACCCCCCGGCAATGAAGATCACAAGCGCCAGAATGAATGTCTGCTGGATCACATCGGAACCGATATTAGCCCCTAACACAATCGCGGAACTAACTTTGTAATCGAGAAGCCCGCCAAGTATCCCAACAGAGGCGGTATAGTGAGAAGCAATCTCCGGAATGCTGGTTGCTAATGAGACAACGCTAACACCAATGAAGGTGGTCGATAATCGAAAATATCCGGCCAAGCCTGTAAGTTTTCTGACAGCGACGTCAGCGGTGTATACAAGCAGGGCTAGAGAAATGATCCCGCCAATAATCGAAAACCAAATATTGCTTAATAGTAAATCCATTTTGATAAACTCCATTTTCAGACCAAAAAAAAGAGCCGCAACGTATCGTTGCGGCTCACATTATAAGAAACAAACCCTACTTAATGCCCGCAAACACCCGCCCCTCCATATATGCGCGCAGAATCATCAGGATCATCCTCGATAGGACGTTGAACGTTCAAACCTACAAAAACCTTCATTTTGTTCCAATTCCAAATCATCGTATCTTGCCTATTAACTCCAACGAAAAATTATATAACAGAATAGCTCTTCCGTCAAGATAATCTGACCGAGGTCAGACAATTTGAGATAAGAGATGAAAATTTGGTAAACTCCAGCTCAAAATGAAAG
>CAZXXW010000236.1:0-4589 GCA_964644835.1 uncultured Anaerolineales bacterium | reverse complement strand
TGTCCTTTGTTCCTCGCCGCTAGGCGTGCTTCGCATGTGGTGAAGTTCTTAAGGTGCAAAATTAATTACGGATTTTGCCGTGAAGTACTAGATTAAACCAACCCAATATGTATGGCCCTTGTGATAGCCTGACTCAAGCCAGATAGCTCTCCGGCCGATAGGCGATCAGCCAGATCAACCTGACGATCACCCAAGTCGCCAAGGAATACACGATCATGGCGATCAAGGAAGTCAACTCGAACACGCCCCCTTGATAGCTGGGATTCATGACCAAATTGCGAAACAGAGCCAAAAATGGCCCGGTGACAGTGTAGACGAAACTGGCGAACGGGCTGTTCGGATTCGCACCGATCAACTTCAACAAAATCCGTATAGCGATCAAGCCCTCCAAAATACCGGACAAGAGCCAAACCAGGTTGACGATCCTCTTCACTTGTATATAGCGCGCCTCTTTGGGGCTTAAACCCCAGGCAGCCTGCCGCTGATCTGTACTTTCAGGTGTATTGGCAGTCATGAAAATCTATTTCTCCAAATTTCTACAATGCGATCAATTGCCGGTAAAAAGGAACCTCGGCGTTATTAAACACTCTAGCATACCCAAACCCGGCGGTAAATGTACCAGGATATAGCCTGTGGATATAAGTTTGGATACATACAGAAAAAAGGGGCCACAAGACAGTCAGTCTTGTGGCCCCATCGTTGCTGTTCAACTCCCCCCATTGAGGACAGGAGCTTATTCTTCGGTCACATTAATGACACCGGTCATGCTACTCCGAAATTTTGCGTCAGATCTGCAAGTCGGTTTGACTCAACCTCATCCGGCTTCCCTTTTATTGCATTTCTTCTGCCTTGATGAATTGAAGGAAGTTCTCTCCACCGTTGTAACGTATGACTAGCCGTTCGGCGGAAATTTCATATTGTTCTGCCGCCATCAAGGCGTCGTAGTAGCGCTGCTCCTGATCCATCACCCCGTTGTTGGTACAAGCGATTTCTGTCGTGACCAATTCTTGAAAGGTGATTTGGCTACCGTCGACTTGATAGTTCGCCCGAAAGGTGTTGCAACCCCCATCCCCTGTGGCTTGATCTTCCAAAAATTCCAAGGTGACGGTCGTGCCCGGAAGCACGGGGGTTTCTTCGATTTCTCCCCCATCAACTTGTGTGTTGAACGAAACCAACTCCCAGCGAGTGTTCACCAGTTCATCAGGGGGTGCTTTGGCTCTTGGGTTACACGCGGCCAAGATCAACAAGATGCAACTTATCAAAATAAGGTTGAGGCATCTCGGTTTCATGCTTGTTTTCTCCCTATCAGCCCTGATATCGGTTTGTCGCTGTGAGGGCTCTGGCCGAATTTCTTTTTCCGATGTGCGCGTCGTTCAAGGTTGTTTCCCTTGATCGATCCAGCGTTTGAATTTTTCGATCTGCTCTTCGGGCCAGGGACCATCACAAGGCATCGATTCGTCCTTGAGACGTTCATAGATGTGATTTGCCCTGGAGCTGACGTCGTCGTAGTCGGAGAGATCGAAACCGCTGATCTCCTTCATTTCTTCAACGTCCTTCTCACGAAAGAGGGGAGCGATATCTTCGGCGAAGCTGAGCGCCTCTTCGTCGGACGCCTGGGCTTCGAATTTCGATTTCGTTCCGGCGACTTCTGTCAGATCTGTGCCGGTATCTTCGAGATCGGCAGCGACATCTTCATAGCGGGGGCGGGCCTTAACCAATGCTTGCATCGGTTTGCGCTCCCCATCTGGTCTATCGAAGGTCAAGACGCCGGCGAGTTGCTCTCCATCAAAATAGTAGATGGCAAAGCTGTCCTCTTGAAGGGAGCCGCGCATCACGGTGCGATCCCAGGAGGAGAGATTGCCCCAGACCTCGAAGCTGAGATCAAAGATGTCCGAGAAGAAGTAGGGCATGGCGGTATAGGCTTCCATCTCCCCGGCCATGGCACGACCGGCATGACGCCCCTGCCTGCGGGCCACGTCCCAGTGCTCGACGCGCAAGCGTTGATCGAAGGTCTCATCCGGCCAAGCGGCGATATCACCGGCGGCGAAGATATTTTCATCGCTTGTGCGCAAGCTTTGATCGACGAGAACAGCTTGATCGTCCTCCCGCAAAGCGAGACCGGCGGCCCGAGCCAATTTGGTATTGAGCCGAATCCCGACTCCCATGACAACGAGATCAACTTGCGAGGTTTCTCCGTTGTTCAACGCCGCGGATTCGACCTTCCCTTCCCCTGACAGGCTATCCGCCACGGTTCCAGGCAAGACGCGCACACCATGGCGTTCAAACAGATCGTTGAGATATTCGCTCACCCTCGGGGGAACGATCCGTTCCAAAAGACGCGATTCCGGGAAGACCTGGATGATCTCCGTCCCAATCTGACTCAGCGATGCGGCCACCTCTGTGCCGATGAAGCTCCCCCCCATCACCAGGGCAGTTTTGTCTTCCCCGGCCGCTGCGCGAATGGCGTCTGAATCTTTTATCGTCCGCAAGGTGAAAACGTTGTCCAAATCGGAGCCGGGCATGTCCAATCGAATCGCCGATCCCCCGGTCGCCAGGAGCAGCTTCTCGTATCCCAGAACGGTTCCATCCTCGAGCAAGACTTCCTTTTCTCCAGGCTTGATCAGCGTGACGCTGAATCCGGCGACCGTTTCAATATCGTTTTCGTCGTAATAACCTCGATCACGCAAATAGACCCGGCTCAAATCGGCCTCGGCGCGCAGATAACCTTTGGAAAGCGGGGGCCGCTCATAAGGCCGGTGATCCTCCTGGCTAATCAGAATGACACTTCCCTCTTGGTCAACCTGGCGGATGCCTTCGACGGCCTTTCCGCCCGCGATTCCTCCACCAATGATGACATATTTATACGGTACCATTTTCTTCTTCCTTTCTTTTGTTTGCGGAGTTTGCGTTTTCTTCGAGATTCGATCGGATGGTAACAAAGGCGAACAGACCGCCAAGGGCAGCCAGCGCAGCACTGAGGCCCATTGCCCAACGAAAAGACCAGCCGATCGCCAAGCGCGCCCCAGAGAATCAACAAAGATGCCAAGGTGAGCACGTAGCCATCTACGATCCACTGCAATCCAAAAAATCTGGTCTGTAACGCTCGATCAATGGTCGGCAAGGCAACATTGACGACCGAGGTACTCAAAAACACGCTGGCCGAGGCCAGTATCGCGGCGATCAACGTCCAGCGTTGCGTTTTCGAAGAAATCTTTTTGTTCGTTTTAGCCCGAGCAGGTGACATCATTTCCTTTGATTATGAAAGAGTAGTATGCCTTTGGCTTCGATACGCTGAAAAAAGCGTGACGCTCTTTTCGAATACTCTGCCAGCGGCTAGGGTCGAATATTGATGGATATTTGTTCCCCATTCGTATCGAGACCCATTGACGATTTGATTGGCTAGGTTCCAATAGCCCGCTCCACAGCTAGGTGCAAGGGTAATACCAGTGACGCCCATCTTGTTCGATGAACTCATCGGCTTGATCGGGGCCCCAGGTTCCGGGTTGGTAGCTATGCAAGGGTGGCGCATCCGGCCCATCCCAAGACTCCAGAATCGGATCGATGATGCTCCAATCCAACTCGATCTCATCGGCACGGGCGAACAGAGAAGGGTCTCCCTGAATCACGTCGAGCAACAAACGTTCGTAAGCTTCGGGCAGGGCTTGCTGGCCAAAATCCTGAGCATACTGATAATCGATATCGACCGAGCGAGTGCCCATCCCGGCGCCCGGTTTCTTGGCCTGAATGCCCAGTTTCATCCCTTCATTCGGCTGGATGCAGAGGGCGAGCACATTGGGGGTGATCTCCTTGCGCTGCGAAGGGGAGAAGAGCAAATGGGGTACGGATTTGAACTCAATTGCAATCGCGGTGGTTTTCTCTTTCAAACGTTTCCCCGATTGCAAGTAAAAAGGGACTCCGCGCCAACGCCAATTATCGATGCACAGGCGGAGGGCAGCAAACGTGGCCGTCTCCGAATCCGGCTCGACGCCTTGTTCTTCGAGATACCCGTTTGTTTCGGCGTCACCGCCATATTGTGCCCGCATGCTGCGATCAACCGGACGAACGGACTGGAGCAATTTGACCTTTTCATCCCGGAGGGCATCGGCCTCCCACAGGGCGGGCGGTTCGATGGCAATCAAGGTGAGCAATTGGAGGAGATGATTCTGGAAAATATCCCGCAGGACACCGGCCTGATCGTAATATTCGCCCCGATAGCCGACGCCAATCTCTTCCGCAACGATGATCTGAACATGGTCGATGTACTTCAAGTTCCACAACGGCTCGAAGATCGCGTTGGCAAAGCGGAAGGCGAGGATATTTTGGACCGTCTCCTTGCCGAGATAATGGTCGATGCGGTAGATCTGCTTTTCCTCGAAAACATCATGGAGGATAGCGTTCAACTCCCGGGCGCTTTCTTGATCTCGGCCAAAAGGTTTTTCAACCACAATCCGCCGCCAGCCAGAAGCGCTCTGATTCAAGCCGCTTTCGCCAAGTCGATGGACGATCGTGGGTACCACGGAGGGGGGAACGGCCATATAGAAGATCAGATTGCCCCGGCCATATTCCTTAATGCCTTCGTAGGTCTCAGG
>CAZXXW010000235.1:0-4738 GCA_964644835.1 uncultured Anaerolineales bacterium | reverse complement strand
GATTGCGAGGCCCTGCCCGGCGGCTATCTCTTCATGGAGCGTTTGCCCGGCCGGAATAGTGGTAAGCCAGTAGTGATCTAACAAAACGCATAGAAAATGCTAACGGAAATCCTACAAAAGATGAGTATCATCAGGAAGACTACAAACTAAGGCAAGCAAAAAAATGTTACCTGGATTCGACCCTAACCAAATCAAAGACCTTGACCGAGTGCGAGAAGCAATTGGAATGATGTTGAATTTGGTTGAGGAACTCAAGCAAGAAAACGATGCCTTGCGAGAGGAGGTCCAACAGCTTCGAGATGAAGTAAACCGCTTGAAAGGGGAACAAGGGAAACCGAAAATCAAACCGGGGAAAAAGGCTGGGGGAAGCGACCACTCTTCTGAGAAAGAACGACACCAACCGAAGAAAAGGACGCGGAGGAGCAAGGTCAACCGAATTAAGGTCGACCGGGAAGAGAAACTGGAAGTAGAACAAAACCAGTTGCCGGAAGATGCAGAATTTAAGGGATACGAGGCAGTCACGATACAAGACCTGATCATCAAAACAGACAACGTTCGTTTTCTAAAAGAGAAGTACTACTCACCTTCGTTGCACAAAACCTATCTGGCTCCGTTGCCAGCAGGATACAAGGGGGAGTTTGGCCCAGGCATTCGATCGCTGGTAATCACCTTATATTATGCGGCTGAGATGACAGAACCCAAGTTCGTTGAATTCCTGGAAAATATGGGCATCTTGATCTCAGACGGACAAGTCTCGAACATGCTGATCAAAGACAATCACAACTGGCAAGCAGAGAAAAATGCCGTCTACCTGGCCGGTCTCCAAAGCAGTTCATGGCAGCACATAGACGATACAGCCACCCGAGTAGATGGAGACAACCAGCATTGCCACATCGTTTGTAATCCGCTGTATTCGGCCTATTTCACCCGGCCTCGCAAGGACCGCTTGACGGTCATTGACATTTTAGCCAACCGGTTCGAGACCCGTTTCTTACTCAATGAGCAGACTACCGAATGGCTGCAAACTTTCGCAGTGCCTCAATGGGCACAAGCAGCGATTGCGGGATGGCCGCAAGAAGCAGTATTGACGTATCTTGAATTTGAAGCTCTGGTGCAAAGTGATTTAGGCCGTCTCAATGAGCAACAGCAGGCCAGGGTCTTCGAAGCGGCTGCTTTGACTGCTTATCACAGTCAAGCCACCACACCGATCGTGCCTGTGCTGCTCAGCGATGATGCGCCTCAGTTCCGCTACATCACCGCCGAGCATGCGCTTTGTTGGGTGCATGAAGGGCGTCACTACAAGAAGCTCATGCCGGTGGTGGCATATCATCGAAATCTGCTGAATGATTTTCGTAAACAGTTTTGGGAGTTCTACCGTAAACTCCTGACCTATCGTTCTCAACCATCGGATCAGCAAGCCGAACGACTTAAGCGAGAATTCGATACCCTTTTCAGTACAGTCACCGGATACAACAACTTGGACAAACGCATCGCCAAGACCAAAACCAAGAAAGATCGATTGTTGAAGGTGCTCAAGTATCCCGAAATCCCGCTCCACAATAACCCGGCTGAACTCAGCGCCAGACGTAGGGTTCGCAAAAGGGATATCAGCTTTGGACCTCGTACCCACGATGGCCGCGAGGCTTGGGATACATTTACTCCAGAGGAGTACTCTTCGAGCATGACACTGGTAGCTACCGCCAAGAAGTTGGGCGTCAGCTTCTATGATTATGTTTTTGACCGCATTGCTGAAGTTTATGCTTTGCCAAGCCTGGCTGAAATCATCCAGCAACAAACTCCGGTTTCCTATCCGAGTGAATATGGCTCATCATGAGCCTACCCCAAGTTTTTGAGAAGATACACTCGCTCCTTCTTATAACAAGACCTCGTAGATATTTAGTAGATTCTCTGCTTGAAACGACCAGGCAAATCTTTTCTCAATGCGCTCTTTTCCAATCGCACCCATTGATTTTTGGCGCTCTTTATCATCCATAAGTACAGAAAGTTTTCTAGCAAAATCAATCTCATCATTCGGCAGAGCATACATAGCAGCATCCCCAGCAGAAAAACGATGCTCGGGAAGATCAAAAGATACAATTGGCTTTCCGGCAGACATATATTCCATAATTTTTGCAGCGGAAGATTGATCGTTATAAGGGTTTGATGGTTCAGGTGCAACACATATATCCATCATATGTAGATACTTCCACACCTGTTCTTGTCCACGTACCCACCCTGTAAAATGAACGATTTCCCCAAGTTCTAGCTCTTGCGACAACATCTTCAAATCCGGCAAGGCGCTGCCATCTCCTACAAGAATACAAAGAACATCTCTTCTTTCTAGTCGAAAAACCAAGTGGTGAATGGCTCTGAGCAAATAATCTACACCATCCTGAACCCCCATCACGCCCACATAACCAATGATCGTTTTGTTGTTCTTCTCTCTTGCCTGTTTCAACACAACACGCGAAACTTCCCTTAAGTCTGGTCCATTGCGCACGACCGTAATCCGTCGTTCAGGAACACCTCCCCGCTGCATATCTATCCATTTGTAGGATTCGTTTGTGGCAATAACATGATCTGCAATTCTGCATGAGAATCTTTCCATCATGAGCAGAAAATGCTTGATAGCGACATTTCCCCGCTTGCGAAAACGAGCATCAAATAATTCCGGCGCTAAGTCGTGGTGATCAAAAATGTATTTCTTGCCAAGTATTTTGTAAAATCCAGCAATCCAGGCAAGCATATCTGGGGGCTGATGAGCATGTACCACATCGAAACCATGTCTAAAAAGGATGTAAAGGGACAAAATGGAAATAACGAACAAAGAATAACTATATTCCCAAACATAACCCCAACTACCTTTACCTTCTTTTGGACGTGGATAGCGATAAACGGTTATGTCCTCGAAGTTTTCCAACCTTGGCTGCCCCCTTGAGGCCGGACTAACGATCATAACCCGGTAGCCTGCTTCCGTTAAAGAACGCGCCTCCCTACGAACACGGTCATCAGCTGGAAAGGGGCTGTTCTCCAACAGCATCAAAATGCGAATTTTATTTTTCACGCCTGGACGCCATTATGTTCGGCTTTTCCTATCGCCAACGCTTCATCATGATCTTCATTCTTCGGAGAAACATATTTTTCAAGCGTTTTTCGTTTTGTATTCTGGCAGTAAGTGCGCCGACATGATCAGTACGCTGGACAGAATTTCTCGCTTGCAACCAAGACTGCGCATTTGCCATGCCCCCATCGCTAGTATAAAAGTGTGCATAATCTGCTTCCCGTAGAAAACGAATAATGCGCCTATCATATTCTCCGAAAGGGCAGGCGATGTTTTCCACAGGTGCTGCAATCATTTTTTCAAGTGTTTTACGCGCTTCGTATAATTCATATTCAATTTGATTTTCGTTCAATGAACGCCAAGAGCGATGATAATAACCATGAGATCCTATCATCATTCCTGCTGATACCATTTCACGCAATTGATTCGGTGTAACAAAACCCGGCTGACCAATCCAATCAACTGTTATAAAAAATTCGGCTTTTAACCCCCTCTCGATTAAGGCTGGAAACGCAATCGTGTAATCAGAATCATTGCCATCATCAAAGGTAATAAAAATTTCTTTGCGAGATTCGACCCAATCTAAGATAGAGAAAAAGGCTTCTGCTTGAATAAATTCTTCCCCTGGCAACAAATCTCGCTTCGGCTCACCAATTCCGTGAAAGATCAGGTTGAATATTCTGCTTTTCATGAAATCTTTTTGTAATAAGGTGTCAAGTTTTATACTTCAACCAGCTTGAAAAGCTCCAATTAAGTGCTCCTTGTTGACGCTGAAAACGCACGTACATGCGAGCTGTACTATTTTTTATTGGCTCTCTTTCCCGCCAAACAGCTGGCAGATCTTTGGCGACATCTCGCAGAGCCGTGATAATCCAGCGAATATCTTTCCTGCGCAACCCTCGAACAAATTCTGAAATGATTTTCAAGGGCATAAACCAAACCAGAAGCCACCATGGATAATGAACTAAATAAATATAGAGACAATTCCGAAAGTCGTAATATAGGCGCTCACTACTTGTTATTCTTTGGTTTGGAGAAACGCGATGATAAAAAACCGCTCCCGGGAAATACAAAATCTTGTAACCTGCATCCAAAACACGAATAGCAAGCTCTTCCCCTTCCCGCCCGAAAAATAATTTCTCCCAAAATAAGCCCGTTTTCTCAAGAACATCTTTTCGGATAGCACACCCCCCCTCAGAAAAATTGAAACTGAAAAATTCCTGGTCGATCTTTTTTCTCTGCTTTTCGCTGTAAGCCCAGCCGGCAATACCATCGGGTTTGCGCGTGTAAGCATTAACAATTTTTGAATTTATGACGCCAATTTCATCATTTTGTTCAAATTTCTTTACGATTCTTTGCAAAGCATGTCGATCAGGGCTGGCATCACTATCCAGGCATAAAATGATTTCCCCTTCGGCAATCCTTATGCCAGCATTGCGCCCTCCTGTAGCCCCTAAATTGCGATCAAGCTCAACTAATCTTACCTGAGGATGCTTTTTTGATATAGCTGCAACCGTTCCATCTCGAGAACCATTATCAACAACGATAATCTCAAAATCGGAGTAATCCTGATCATAAATCGATTGGATTGTCTCCAACGTATCTTCTTTCCGATTCCAGGTAACGATAAGGATACTTATCATTAGGTTTGACCAGCACCTTAACAATCACATAAAT
>CAZXXW010000234.1:0-4769 GCA_964644835.1 uncultured Anaerolineales bacterium | reverse complement strand
CCAAGTCATCGACCCGATAGGTTTTCGCTTCGTGGAGATAAATCGCCCCGGGATGGACCATCCAGGGGGCCGATTCCCGGTCGATTTCTCCAAAGATGATCCCCGCCTGATCGTCGTAGAGGGTGACCTGATTGGTCGAGGCGCTGCGCAGCGAGATGTCGGCGGAAGGGTAGTGATCGCCCATCCAGAAAAATTGCTCCTTGGAGGGATGCAAGATACCCGCGTCGCTGAGATGATCCAACAGGGACTCAACCGCAGCAGGGTCGGCGTTTCCAAAGCGTTCCCCCGCCTTGAAAGGAAGTTCGAAGGCGGCGCACTGCAGATGTTTGAGCAGAATGAGCAAATGATCGGGGTTGATCAGGGCGTGTTCAGGGTTGGACTCGAAAAAATACTTGGGGTGCCGGGTGAGATATTGATCCAGCGGGCTGGCCGAAGCGACCAGCACGGCCAACGAATCGGCCTGGCTGCGCCCAGCGCGCCCGGCCTGCTGCCATGTGCCGGCGATGGTGCCGGGATACCCGGCCAACACCGTCGCGGCCATTGCCCCGACGTCGATGCCTAGTTCCAGGGCGGTCGTCGCTACCACGGCGCGCACATCGCCATCGCGTAAGCCTCGTTCAATTTCGCGGCGATGCGAGGGCAAGTAACCGCTGCGATATGCTCGGATAGCCCGGTTATTGGGTGAGGGGAGCGGATCGAGATACTTGAGTATCACTTCCACGATGCGGCGGGTGCGCCCAAAGATGATTGATTGCAGGTCATAGCTCAGCAGATCTTTGGCCAGGCGGACGCTCTCGCCGACCATGCTGGCGCGCAAACCGAGGTCCGGGTCGACCAGCGGGGGATTATAGATCAAAAAATGCCGTGGCCCTCGGGCGGAGCCGTCTTCCGTCACCGGCGAGACCGGCTCTTCGATCAGCGCCTCGGCCAATTGTCCCGGGTTGCCGATTGTTGCCGAGGTGAGTATGAATTGCGGCTCAGCGCCGTAGAAAGGGGCGATTCGCTTCAACCGCCTGATCACATTGGCGACGTGCGAACCGAAAATGCCCCGGTAGGTGTGCATTTCATCGATGATGACGAAGCGGAGGTTCTCGAAGAATTCGGCCCACTTGTCATGGTGTGGCAGAATCCCAATGTGGAGCATGTCCGGGTTTGATATCACCACCTGGGCGTTATTGCGTATAGCCAATCTGGCTTTCTCAGGCGTGTCACCGTCGTATGTACCCAAAACCAAGCTGGGAGCGTTCTCGAATTGAGACGTCAACGCCTTCAGCGCGGCGAGCTGATCTTGGGCTAACGCCTTGGTGGGGAAGAGGTACAAGGCCCGCCCCATCGGAGCGCGTAGGAGACTATCCAGAACGGGCAGGTTGTAGGCTAAGGTTTTCCCGCTGGCCGTATCGGTGACGATGGCGACGTGCTGCCCCTGTTGAGCGTGTTGCCATGTCTCGGCCTGATGGCTATACATGGACGTGATGCCAAGCTGCTCTAGGGCTCTGGTCAACTCCGGGTGGAGTTCATCGGGAAAAGGCGCACATTCGGCCTGGCGCGCCGGGCTCGTCCGCCAGGCGACGATGTTCTCGGCGATGGTGGGGTCAGATTGCCAGTGTTGGAACAATGTAGTTAGGGACATGGGAGTACAGGCAGAGTCTACACGACTTTGCACCAAAACGCAAACGATCAAGCTCGAGAAATGCGTATAGGCACAATCAGTAGTGTAGTACAATTAGCAACTAGAGTATTGGTTGAATTAAAAAAATGCGCATAGTCAATACAACACAAAAAATAAACACATGGGAAATAATTTCAAAACCAACACAACCACTGCCGTTCTCCTCTTGATACTTCTCATCTCCGCCTGCACTCCACATTGGGGACACATTACGATTCTCGCGCCAGCCAAACCCCATTTCGACGGGCAAAAGGCCCTTTCCCTCATTGAGGACCAACTTTCCTTTGGGCCGAGGATTCCAGGCACGCCGGGACATGCTCAAGCGGTCGCCTGGATGCAAGAAAAACTAAAAGCAGCGGGATGGTCGACGGAGATCCAAGAAGCAACCATGATGGGCCACCCGATCAAGAACGTCGTTGCCCGGCGGGAGGGGGAGAAGGATGCTAACCTCTGGATCATCTTGGGGGCGCATTACGATACCCGCATCTACGCAGACCAGGATCCGGACCCAGAACAGCGGGACCAGCCTGTCCCCGGCGCCAACGATGGCGCCTCCGGAGTCGCCGTCTTGCTGGAGTTGGCCCGCGTCCTTCCCGAGGCGTATCCAGGCACAGTCTGGCTAGTTTTCTTCGACGCTGAGGATAACGGCAGCATCCAGGGATGGGATTGGATTTTAGGCTCGCGTGCCTTTGTTGACCAACTCGAGGGCCAACCCGATGCCGTCGTGATCGTCGACATGATCGGCGACGCTGACCTGAATATCAAAATGGAGCCAAGCTCCGATGCCAACCTAACGGCGGATATTTGGGCGCACGCCGCCAAGCTGGGCTACGAGGAATACGTTCAACCCGTTCTTGGCCCGCGTATTCTCGATGACCACACACCCTTCTTGCGGGCGGGGATTCCGGCGGTGGACATCATCGACTTTGCTTATCCTTACTGGCACACAACGGCAGACACCTTGGACAAAGTCTCTGCTGAAAGCCTTCACGTGGTCGGTGATACACTTCTGGCCTGGTTGGAGGCCCAGACCAATGATTAGCTTGGCATTGGCAAATGACTTGATTTGACGTACACTTAACCCTATATGCGCGTGATCGATTCGCTTGACCAAATACGCTCCCAATGGATTCGTCGGGCCTCGCAAAAACTGGCCAGGGGCGAGCGCGTCCGCCAAAGCTTCCTGGATCAGATGGAAAAATATCATGATCTTCTTCGCCAGGCGATCATCAGCGGCGACTCAGAATGGTTGAACGAGATTCTTGACCAGTGGACCGCAGCTCAAACCCTTTCCGATCGGGAGCAAGATCAAATCAGCATGGCGCCAATTCTTACCGAGATTGTCCTCTCGATCTCGGAGGTCGCCCAGGAAAATCTCCACAGCGACGATGCCCTCGAATTGACCCAGGCGATTCTGCCCTTGCACACCCACGCCCTGGTTTATACCTCTCGCCAGGAATCGGACATCTACGTGCAGCATATCGCTAACGAACTGGGCAAAGCGCGCATGTCTCTGGAGCGCTTGGACAAAAGCAAATCTGATTTCATCGCCGTGGCTGCTCACGAACTGAAGACTCCCCTGACACTGATCGATGGTTACGCCTCCATGCTGGAGGCCTATTTCTCAGAAGAAGACGAGGAGAACAAATTTGTCCTGCTCAACGGCATCCAGACAGGCATCAATCGCTTGCAGCAGATCATCAGCGATATGATCGATGTATCTTTGATCGACAACGATTTGCTCCAACTGAATTTTCAGCCTGTTTGGATTAACCAATTATTGGATATTGCCAAAGAAGATCTGGCAAAATTTGCTAAACCTCGAGACCTGGAATTTGTTTTTGAAGAATTTCCTGGTTGCAAGAAACAAACCTATGGAGACCCGGAACGCTTGTACCAAGCCTTTTGGAATTTACTCACCAACGCGGTTAAATACACACCCGATGGAGGCACCGTCACGGTGAGCGGGCGCGAACTGCCTGGCTTCCTTGAAGTAACTGTTGCTGATACGGGCATCGGCATTGCTCCTGAAAACCAGGAGCACATCTTCGAAAAGTTCGCCGGATTCAGAAATATCGATCTACATTCAAGCAGCAAGACCAACTTCAAGGGAGGTGGGCCCGGCCTGGGGCTCCCGATCACCCGGGGCATTATCGAGGCCCACGGGGGCACGCTTTGGGTGGAATCTGAGGGCCACGACGAAAAGACGTGTCCCGGCGCCACGTTCCATGCTCTCATCCCGCTTCGGGAGGCAAGTCCAAACGAAAAAACCAAGCGCTTCTTAGAATCTCAGCGCGACTCTCAAGCGGATTGACAAACACAAATAAAGAAAGCCAATGATGTCTATCTGCGGCAAATCTACAAATCAGGAATACGATAAACAAGTATGGCAAAACTAATCAAAAAAACGCAAAACCCCCGAGAGCGAGCGTTTCTCGTTGGGGTTGAATTATTCGATCAAGACAACATCCTCACGCTGAACGACTCGTTGCAAGAACTGAACCGTCTGGCCCATACCGCCGGACTCAAGGTAGTCGGTTACGAAACCCAGAAACTGACCCATCCCAACCCGAAAACTTTCATCGGCTCTGGCAAAGTCCGCGAAATCAAAGCCCTTACCGAAGAGCTTGATGCCGATTTGCTTGTCTTTGATAACGAACTCTCGCCGCGGCATCAGCGCGAGCTTGAAAACATCCTCGGCGACGGTATCCAGGTGTTGGACCGCACTGCACTGATTCTGGATATTTTCGCCCAACATGCCCGTACTCGGGAGGGAAGTTTGCAAGTCGAACTGGCCCAATATGAATACCGCCTGCCGCGCTTGACCCGCGCCTGGACCCACCTTGTTCGCCAGGCCGGTGGCCGCGCCGGTGGGAATGGCGGCGGTGTCGGCTTGCGTGGCCCTGGTGAGACTCAGTTGGAGGTCGACCGCCGGGACATCAATCGGCGGATCGCCCACCTCAAAGATCAACTCGAAGATGTCCGCGCTCACCGCCAGCGCCATCGAGCCAGACGGCAAGAGAGCCGCATCCCGATTATTGCCTTGGTCGGCTACACCAACGCGGGGAAATCGACCCTGCTCAACCGCCTTGCTTCTTCC
>CAZXXW010000233.1:0-4793 GCA_964644835.1 uncultured Anaerolineales bacterium | reverse complement strand
CGGAATATCCCATGATCACGGTTGTTTACGATAACCGGGAGTCAAATCCTTCCTTGAAGACGGATTGGGGCTTTTCGGCCTGGATCACCTTTCAAGGTACGACTCTGCTGTTCGATACCGGGACGAAAGGCCGCGTTTTAAGGCGCAATCTGCGCTCGTTGGATCTTGATCCCGCCGAGGTCGAGCAGGTCTTTCTCTCTCACGCTCATGACGATCATACCGGCGGCCTGAAGCGGTTGTTACGGGGTGGCGCGCGTCCGATCGTCAATCTGCACCCCTCCTTCCCGCCCAGGTTCAAACGCCGCACCGGTCGGAAGACAGAGATCCGCGAAGTCGCCCCGGGCCAAGCTCTTGGTGAAAGCTTTTTCACTACGGGCGAGATGCATAACCGCATCGAGGAGCATAGTCTCGTCATCAAGACATCCTTGGGTTTGATTCTGGTAACAGGCTGCGCCCATCCCGGAATCGTCAAGATCATCCGCCGCGCCACGGAATTATTCGACGAAAAGGTCTACTTCGCCATGGGCGGGTTCCACCTGCGCAGCAAGAACGAAGAAGAGATCGCTGCTATTTTGTCCCAGTTTCGCAGCCTGGGGGTCGAAAAAGTAGCCCCGTCTCATTGCAGCGGCGATTTGGCCATCGAGATGTTCGCCAAAGAATATGGAAAAGATTTTATCGACTCTGGTGTAGGAAAGGTCATTCATGTGGAAAAATAAAGCGACGATAGGGTTTCATCCGATCGGGTTCGTTCAAAATGAAATCGACGCAATCCGCGCCCCGGATGTGATCAAAGCGGTTGAATCTCAGATCGTTCTCGACCCTCAACTGGTGGAGGGGCTCTATGGACTCGAAAACTATCAAAATGTGATGGTTGTGTTCCATTTTCATCTCTCCGAGGGCTTCGATTTCTACCAGCATCCCCGCGGCGACGAGAGTCGTCCCAAGCGGGGCGTGTTTGCGCTTCACAGCCCCCGGCGGCCCAACCCCATTGGGGTCACGGTCGTCGATCTGCTTGCCATCGAGGGCAACGTCTTGCGCGTCCGGGGCCTCGATGCGGTCAACGGCACCCCCGTTCTCGACCTCAAAAAAATCGGCTCATCCAAGGAGGAATGATGAAGGTCACTACGGTCGATCAGATGCGTTCTTTGGATCAGCGCGCCATTGACGAATACGGCATTATCGAAGAACTGCTCATGGAGAACGCCGCCGGCGCGGCTTACGCGCTCCTGTCGCGGGAGGTCGGTGTCCAGGGCAAAAACTTTCTCATCTTTTGCGGCGTGGGCAACAATGGCGGGGATGGTTGTGTGCTGGCCCGCTTGCTCCATGCCAACGGGGGGGATGTCTCCGTTTTCGTACTCAGCGATCCGGATAAGTTCCAGGGCACGGCCAAGCTCAATTACGATCTCTTGGCAAAGCTGCCCATCGCTGTGCAACAGGTCGACTCCCTGGATGTTGTTGAGACAGCGTTAGCCCACGCCGATTTTGTCGTCGATGCCATCTTTGGCACTGGCCTCTCCCGTGATGTTGGCGGTATCTACCGCGATGTCATCGAGGCCCTCAACGCCAGCGGCAAGCCGGTCCTCAGCCTGGACATTCCCTCCGGTGTGCATGGCGATACCGGCCAGGTGATGGGCGTCGCCGTCCGCGCCGACTACACCGTCACCTTTGGCTTGCCCAAGCTGGGCAATCTGCTTTATCCCGGATTTGATCTTGGGGGCAAGTTATACGTCTCGCACATTTCTTTTCCCCCTGGCATGTACGCCGAAGATGATGCTTTGAACGTGGCGATCAACCGCCCACTGACGCTTCCCCGTCGGCAGCCGGATGGCCATAAAGGCACTTTTGGCAAGGTGCTCTTCGTCGCCGGGGCGGCGAGCTACTTTGGCGCTCCCTATTTCTCGGCACTCTCCTTTTTGAAGGCCGGTGGCGGTTATTCCCGTTTGGCCGCTCCCGCCTCGATGACGCCTTTCCTGGCCAACAAAGGCAGCGAAATCGTCTTCGTTCCCCAGCAAGAGACCGAGTCGGGCAGCATCGCCATGGCCAACAAAACCGCTTTGCTCGATTTGTGCGCTCAGATGGATATGGTCGTCTTGGGGCCGGGATTATCCCTTGATGAGGAAACCCAGGCACTGGCGCGGGATTTGGCCGCGGAAATCACCGTGCCGCTGCTGCTGGATGGCGATGGGATCACGGCCTTATGCGGCCACTTGGAGATCCTCGCTCAACGTGAAGCTGTTACCGTTTTGACGCCTCACCTCGGCGAGATGGCCCGCATCACCGACCTGCCCATCGCAGAGATCAGTGATCAGAAGGTCGCCGTTTTGCAAAGCACTTGTGAGCATTTGAATGCCATCATCGTGCTCAAAGGAGCCCATTCCTTGATCGCTTATCCCGATCGGCGGGTGTTCATCAACATGAGCGGTAATGCCGGGATGGCCTCGGCAGGTTCCGGTGATGTGCTCACCGGCACGATCGCAGCCATGTACGGCCTCGGGCTGGATATCGAAGCGGCTGTCCGCCAGGGTGTCTTCGTCCACGGCCTGGCCGGTGACCTGGCTGCCGATGCCCAGGGCGAAGATGGCATCACGGCTCAAACGATCCTGGACATGCTCCCTCTGGCGATGAAAACGCTCAGAGCAGGTCTCGAAGATCTCAAAACACGCTATGATGTGGCCGTTCTCTAATCATAGATGGAGAAAGCGTATTGCTCCATATTTGCCTGGATCACTTCCCTAAAACAGAATCTTTCGGGAGAGACGAGAATATGTTAGCAATCTTTTCAATCTCTTGATATACATTTGGTTTCCGTTGGTTAGATGGCATGATAGGAGGTTGGTGATGAAGAGCGATCAAAAGCAAAACCTAGTTTGGATCATTTGTCCGGTACTTGTTCTTTTTGTCATCGGATGCAGTCTGTTGTCCACGTCAGCCACAACGCCTGCACCGGCGTCCCCAGTAGAACCGACATCTACTCCCACGCCGGCTTCTGGCACGATGCCCGAGGCAAATGCCTGTGAAGGGCTCCAGGGGGAACTTGAAATGCAGGTGCTGGTTGGTCCAGCCGAAGCTGCGGGTTTAGAGCCGTTCGCTGTTGGCACAATACCCTTTTCCGTTGTCAAAAAAGATGGCGAATACCATCTTCAGGGTGGTGGTGATCTTTCCTATCAAGAAGTTCTTGAAAAAGAGTGGGGAACCTACACAGTTAGTTTGGAGATGGATACGACCATTGACGGAATTTGCACACCAGAAACGGATGGAGGAGAATTGGCGATGAGCATCGAGATGATGGGGGAGCAGATGCTTGAAGTCAGAGCGGAGGGATTCCAGGGAGAGTATCCTTGGTCGGGTTCCTATCAGAAAGAGTTTGTCTTCCCCTTGGAGGAGGGGGCCACGGTTGAGGGTGAAGGCTGGGCCTTTATTCTCCGTTTGAATCCATAATCATGTTGAGTCTGAGCATCGATATCATACAGAACTTACGCACATGAAGCCAAATTTACCGCCAAGTCACTGAGAACGCCGAGAAAAACGCTGCTTTTTTGCCTCTTTGATTTCTAAAGAAACCAGGAATGGATGCGTTTTTTCTCCTGATTTCCTGGCTTCCTAATAAATTTTCATCAAATCTCTGCGCGCTCCGCGTCCTTGCAGTGGATTTTTATGTGAGTTGCGTAACTCCTATAATAAAAAAAGGCCACATCGCAATGTGACCTTTTGTGCAATTGGGGCTAAAATTTGAACTCATCTTAGGGAAGGGGAAGCAACTCTGTGTAGGCCTCGTGACACCAAATAAAAACCAAGCGCAAACAAAGAGAAACATATCGACGCTGGAACGAGCATATTCCATGATTCGGCGATATCGCCAACCGCACTGCCGTATACCAGCGCGTCGTAGATGATCGTGCCCCAACTGGTTACATTGCGGGTCAAGCCGAAAAAGGAGATAAAGCCATCGGCGACGACTGCGCCGGTAACCGCAACCATCATCTGCAGAGCAGCCAAGGGGAGCATTGATGGGAGCATGTGTGTGATGATGATGTGAAAAGGCCCACCGCCTGCAATTCTTGCTGCTGACATAAACGGCTTGGCGACCACTTGCAAGCCGTGGGAACGCATCACGATGGTTGTTGCCCCCGCGCCGGTCACGAATCCGTAGATCAACCCCAGGTGAACAGGCTTCAGGTCGCGGAAGCGCGCTCCGATGATGATCATGATGATCGGTGCCGGGAAGAGCAAAAAGACGTCAGCCAAGTTGGTGATCGCGGAATCTACCCCTCCCTGGAAATAGGCGGCCAGAACGCTGAGTGTGGTTCCGACGAGAGCAGTCATCAGAGCGGCGGTGAGACCGACCACGAAAGTCGACTGGGTCGCTGCCAAGATCATGCTCAGCACATCGCGCCCCAGCGTATCGGTGCCCAGGAGATGCCGCTTGGAGGGCATCGAGGGATGGGTGAAAATTTGGGTGTCGAAGCCCGTGACCGGGTCGTAGACCCCGGAAGGCCAGACTGTGTTGAGCAGGATAGGATGACTGATCGCCATCAGCCCGAAGATGAAGATCAAAATCAGCCCCAAAATGGCCAATTTGCTTTGTGAAAAAATAACCCAGTCTCGCTTGAAGCGTTTAGCCAGGGCGGTTAGTCGAATCCTTGCTCTTGCCAAAGGATTGTAGGCTCTCGTTGCTCGAGGCTTGGACAGTTCGACTGCCGCTTTTCTGGCCTCCCGGCTCTTTGATGGTGGGTGTGTTGGGGGGCTTGTTGGTGTCTCTACAGCGGGGCGGATTTCTTCAGAACGGGACTTGG
>CAZXXW010000232.1:0-4794 GCA_964644835.1 uncultured Anaerolineales bacterium | reverse complement strand
GATAGGAATATCTGAGAGATTCTCGAACACGCGAAAAGGCTCCTCTTTGAGATCATCCAGCTGCCAGGCCGGGGTGATCGGTATGGTGCTGCCCACTTGCAGGCGGGTTTCCTCCTCGCTGAGCAAGCCTATGATCGTGGCCTCGGCATCCTCCCGGTCGAAGGCGATCACGCTGATCCGGGGGCTGGCGGCCAACTCAGCGATCAGGGGCAGCACGGCAGAGATGAGTTCCTCGACCGATCGAGCCTCCAGGATAGCCACATCGGCGCGGTGGAGCACTTTCAGGTAACCGCTGTAGCGCGCCAAATCGCGCTGGGCCTGCTTAATGGCGCTGACATCCTGGATCAGGGCGACGGCACCAAGCAAATCGCCATCGACGTTTTCCAGGGGCGCCGAACTGACCAGCAAATCGCGCTGCTCCCCATCTTGCCAGCGGACGGTCATTTCAACCCGTTCGAGATGATCGCCGTGCAAAGCCGAACGCAAGATGGGGTACTCCTCCGTTTTGAAGGAGCTTCCGTCGGGGTGCAGGGCCTCAACCTGCTCGGCGATATCGAAGGGCTCGTCGTAGGGTACCGGGCGGCGGTACAGTTCAGCCGCGGCAGGGTTAGCCAGGATCACCCGCCCATCGACATCGGCGACCAGGATCGCTTCGGGGGTGTTTTCGAAAACCCCTTTGAAACGGGCACGTTCATCGTGCAGGGCCGCCATGATTCGCTTGCGTTCGCTGATGTCATCGAAAACGACGATCCCGCTGACGATCTCGCCGTCGCCAGCGCGCACCGGCGAGGCGCTGGCCGAGACGGTCCGCTCTTCGCCGCCAGCCTGGCGGATGAGGATTTCGACATCCCGGATCGTGCGGCCTTCTTTCAAAGCCCGGTTGAGGGGCATCTCTTCGGGGGGCAGCGGCTTGCCATCGGGATAATAGGTCGTGTAGCTGTGCTTGGGCTTTTCGAGATTGCCACTGATACCGGAACCGAGGATCTGATGAGCGGCTGCATTGGTGTTCAAAACATTCCCATCGGCATCAGCGATCACCGCCCCAATAGGCATCGTTTCGATCAGGGCCTCGAGCAGCTTGTTGGCTTCATCGGCCAGATGGCGCTGCTCTTGGGTTTTCGCCAGCAGGCGTTCGCGCTCCTTGGCGCGCTTGCTAGCGCTGATGTCGCGTAGCAGCCAGCGCAGGCCGGTGAGATTGCCTTGGTCATCGCTCATCGGCGCGACGGTCAGCGCAGCGGGGAAGACCTTCCCTTCGCGCAGCTGAATGCGCAACTCGATCTCAGTACCGGGGCTTATTCGCCTGGGGTGCCACTCGGCGACGCGATCAAAATAGGCATGAAAGCGGTCCCGCTCATCGGGAGCGACGTAGACCACCAACGGTTTGTCGACTAGTTGCACCGCCGGGATGGCGAACAACTCGGCAGCAGCCTGGTTGGCCTCCTGGATGACGCCAAACGGATCGGTGATCAAATAGCCGTCGGGGGCAAACTCGAACATGTCCCGGTAGCGGCGGCGTTGCTGCTGAGCATAAACTTCGGCTGCCAACAATTCTTCATTTTGCTGATTGAGCTCCTCGGCGGTGACCTGGAGTTCTTCGATGCTGGTAGCCAGAGCCTCAAGAATCTCGTCGATGAGCTGTCGGGCCTCGGCGGGCAAATCGTCGGCCCGGCGGGAGAATCGATTCAAACGGTCGCGCAGCGGGCCTGTGTCCAAGATCGAAACTTTGGTGGCCCCAGCGCGGGCTTCTATTTTCTGCTGGTGGTTGTTTTCGGATGCCACGCACTCAACTCGTTTCTGGTCAATTGGTCTTTTGATGAAGGATTGGGGGACATTGAAGCATGCAACTATACTATAACATAGTTTCAGGTCGGTCTCCATAGCCGATGGGAGGGCAGGCAAATCCAAACGCTTCTTGGCCTTGCGTGCGCATCCTTACCCTATCGGCTACACGTTCCTGCCCTATCTGGTGCATGTTCCGACCTTACAGGCTCCAAGTTCCTGCCTTATCTGGTCTACATTCCTGGCTTAGAAGCCGCGAGTCCCTGGCTTATCTTTCGCGAATCCTTACTGAATTCGGCGGCGAGTCCCTATTGAATTTGTCTCCAAGTTCCTATTGGAGTTAGGAGTCAACCCTGATTGATTGAGCCCTGCTCCTTTTTCGCTGGGCTGTTTTGCCTGGTGACACTGCTTCGCGGTGTCACCGAGTCGGTGATGCTCTGCGTTCAAACGGCAACGCGGCGCGTGGTCGCATCGTTCCACCGCAGGAGCGATGGAACGAGTATCTTTTCCAGCAAGGGTTCCGCCCAATATCAGTGAGGCTTTTAAAATTTCCAGTAAGGGTTTTTAAAGTAGGAAACCGCGTTGCCGTCCTCAACGCGGTTCCTACCCCTCCTGCCTCCTTTGGCGGCCCAACCCCCATGTAAGTCGGGTTACGCTTATCTCTGCAGAAGGGCCAGGTAACTGGCCGCTTCTTCTCGAGAGGAGACATTCAATTTTTTGAGAATACTGTGGACATGATTCTTGACCGTCCCGACCTCAATAAATAAACTTTCGGCAATGTCGGTGTTGGTCAAATCCTGTCCGAGCAGTTCAAGCACTTCCATTTCCCTGGGAGTGAGCCCGGCCTTGTCGACCACGCTCATTTCCAGCCCGGAGAAAATACTGGCATATTCGCTGAGACGCTCCATCAGGGCGGCGGTAATGTCAGGCGGGACGGCCGCCTCGCCGCGTTCGGCCATGTGAATGGCGTCGATCATCTCATCCAGGGTGCTGTTTTTGGCGACATAATTAGAGGCGCCCGCTTCGAGGTAGTGGAGCACCTCCTGCATGGTTTCGGTCAACCCGATGACGACGACTTCGCAAGCCGGTTTCTGCTCGTTGACTTCCTGAATCAGGCGGACGGATCCATTTTCGGGCAAACGTGAACTGACCACCAGAACGTCGATTTCAGCTTCCTCGGCAAGGGTTTCAAGCGCCGCTTCGGTCGAGGTGGTATAGCCAACGACATTGACATCGTCTTCATCTTCCAAAACAGACATCATCACGTTGTTGATCAATCCCATCTCGTGGACTAAAAAAACATCGATCATACGGGGTGAAACCTTTCTTTTGTTTTCATCCATACACGGTGACCAAGCTGAGATTAGTGCCCATGGCATCCAGAGCGGCCTGACGAATCTCGTTGATCAACAAGGGTTTATCCAGACAAGCGTGTACATTCAGGCGTCGCTTATCAGCTTGTAAGGCTTGGCTGCCAAAAGCCGTAATCCAGATCACGGCTGTTTCCAGGCCTAACGCCCGGATCGCTTCGACCAGCTCGACACCGCCCATCTCCGGCATGATCACATCGCTGATCACCAGGTCAAATTCCCCTTGCTCGACTTCACCCAGCGCTTGCTTGCCGCCGTCTGCCGTGACGATCTCAAAGCGATACTGGATTCGCTCCATCTTGTTCATTCGCTCCAAGATTGTGCCCAAGATAGAGAGAACTCGCGGCTCGTCGTCGACGATCAAAATGCGTTTCATCTTTGCGGGTACGTTCATTTCTATCCTTCGATGACTATCATACATTTGTCAGAACCGTCGGTGGGAAGACATCCCACTCAACTTGCGACGGTCTATTTATATCAAAAATTCGGCCCCTCAATCTTTGAGCCTGGTTGGGTTCCGTTTGGCTTTGGTGGGGAAAAGTCGCGCTTCGGTTGGAGGCTTCTAAAGCACAAATATATCCTGATATGTATCGCCCGAGGGGTACTGATCTATAGTCATCGGGGCCAAAGTTGGCTTAAATAAGAATGGCTTTGATGAAAAATCAAACTGACCACAAATTCACCGTAGAGTGGGCGTAAATAACACGCTTGGAGAGACACTGAGTTTTTAATAGATTCCCATTTCTACCCAAAAGGAGGTAAGCACGATGGCCAAAAAGGAGATCAATTGCAACCAATTAGGCGTCAAGGATTGTGACTTCACCGTGACCGGCGAGACGGCGGGCAAGGTGGTCCGCCGGATGGTCGAACATCTCGAAACCGAGCATGATCTCGACCTTCCCGACCCCGATGTGATCATGGTGGGCGATTTGAAAGAAAGCGTCCTCGACAGAATCGACAAGAAAACCGCCCTGATCGTCAAAAGGCTTCAGGAGCAGCTCGGCATCATCGAGGCGGCCGAGCCCGATCTGAAAGACGTGCGGGGAGGCAAAACCACCCCGACGCCCAAACCGCCAAGAGCATAAAACAAGATAAACAAGGAGGTAAATCAATGTCAGAACTGACGAAAGAGATTTCTTGTAACAAATTAGGCGTCGAAAATTGCGACTATGTCGCCGAGGGTGAAACCGCCGGGGACGTGGTCACGGACATGGTCAAACATCTGCGCGCCCGCCACGGAATCGACATGCCCGATGAAGAAGTGATCATCTCCGGCAAGACCCGGGAGAGCATCCTCGAGCAGGTTGATCCGCAGGTCAAACTGATCGTCAAGAGGCTCCAAGAGCAGCTTGACATGATCAGAGGGCAAGATTTTGAATCCTCTGACGAGACGGTGCCGAAACCCTTCTCCGGGCCGGTGGGGTAAATTCACCGCGGAGTCGCGGGGTGCGCCGAGAGATTTCTAATCCAATCTTTTCTAGCGTGGGAGCAACACACGTTAGCGTGGTCGACGTAGGGCGGGTTTCGGCGCTCGCTGTGCGTGCTTCGCATGCGTCCCCGTTGGGGATACCCGCCAGATAGGGCGGCAGATATTGTCCCTCTCCAGGGATGCATCGCGAAAATCTGCCCTACATGTGGGCTCCTG
>CAZXXW010000231.1:0-4838 GCA_964644835.1 uncultured Anaerolineales bacterium | reverse complement strand
CATATCCCCATAAACAGTTCATCGAATCGAGCCCTTGATTCCTTATGACGAACGAAACTTTCGACATACTTCTGCTTATCGCCCGCCCCGCCGCCGGAAAGAGCGAGATCATCGACCATCTCAAGAAGACTCGAAGCGATGTGCGCATCCAGCGCTATCGCATCGGCAACTTCGACGAAATCGACGATTTTCCCATCTTGTGGCGCTGGTTCGAGGAAGACGCCATCCTCGCCAAGTTAGGCCATCCTCGTCTATATACTGATGAAGATGGCTATTTCCTCTATACTTACTTATGGGATCTGCTCATTGAGCTAATCTCACTCGACTATGCCAAAAAACTGCGCGACGACCCCGATTATCACGATACCAAAACCGCCATCGTCGAGTTTGCTCGCGGCAGCGAACACGGCGGATTTGCCCGCGCCTTCGAACACCTCAGCCCAGAGATGGCCGAACGGATGGCGATCCTTTACATTGACGTCTCCTGGGATGAATCACTGCGCAAAAACCGGGCCCGCTTCAACCCCGACCGGCCGGACAGCATTCTGGAACACGGCTTGTCAGATGAAAAAATGGAAATGCTTTACCGGCATGTGGATTGGGAAGATGTCACTGCCAAGGACCCTGACTTCATTGAGATTCAGGGGGTTCAAGTTCCCTACGTTGTCTTCGAAAACGAGGACGATGTCACCACCGACCGCGGCCCGGCATTAGCTCGTCGGCTCCAGGATCGGTTAGGACAACTCTGGAAGCTCTACACGGAGTCCAGATGACCTTGCCCCTGGGCAAATTACCGCCTCCCTTGTTGGCCAAAATCCTAGCCCAGGCACCGATCAGTGATCCACGCGTCATCGTTGGCCCCGCTGTGGGCGTCGATTGCGCCGTCGTCGAGCTTGACGAAACCTGCCTGGTGTTCAAAAGCGATCCGATCACCTTCACCAGCGACCAAATTGGCTGGTACACGGTCCAGATCAATGTCAACGACATCGCCACGACCGGCGCACTGCCGCGCTGGCTGCTGGTCACAGCGCTGCTCCCGGAGGGGAAAACCACAGAGGGAATAGTCGAGACGATCAGCGAACAACTCTACCAAGCGTGCGAAAAGATGGACATCAGCGTGATCGGCGGGCATACCGAAATCACGCATGGGCTGGATCGTCCTATCCTTGCCGGGACTTTGATCGGCGAGGTGGCGCGAGAGAATCTGATCACGCCCCAAGGTGCCTCCGTTGGTGACCGGATTCTACTGACCGGGGGCGTGCCCATCGAAGGGACGGCCATCCTGGCGCGAAAATTCGCCCCCGAGCTAAAAGAAGTACTCTCGAGAGAAGAACTTCAGGAGGCCCAAGACTATCTCACAGAGCCGGGCATCAGCGTGCTGCAAGATGCGCAAACGGCCACAAAAGCGGGCGGCGTCACGGCGATGCACGACCCCACCGAGGGCGGATTGGCCGGGGCGTTGTGGGAGTTGGCCGAGGCCTGCGGCCATAGCCTGAAGATTGCCCTCGAAAACGTGATTGTCTCCCCCATTTCAGAGAAAATTTGTGCTTATTTTGAGATCGATCCCCTGGCGACGATCGCCTCGGGCGCCCTGCTGCTTACTGTCAAGCCGGAGTCCCTCGACCCGGTTCTCGCTGCGATGAATGCCAAAAGGATTCCGTGCGCCCAGATCGGCACGGTGGAAAAGGGCCCCGTTCAGGTACGGCAAACAACACCCGAGGGAGTCAAGCTGCTCCCCCGCCCGGAGCGGGATGAAATCGCCCGGGTGTATGAAAATCCCCCATCCTCTCAACCCTAATAATCCCTCTCCTACTTGAAGAGAGGAATCAATCCGGACAAGCCGGCAAGATGATCGGCGTGGCACAGCTCCCGTCGGAGATGATTTTGACGCGGGTTTGGTAGGCCGTGTTGACATTCTCGGCGGTGAGCACTTCGCCCGGTGTGCCCAAGGCCACAGGTTGCCCATCGACCAGCAAGACGACCCGGTCGGCGTACATGGAGACCTGGTTGAGGTCATGGAGGGCCATCAAAACGGCCAGATTCTCTTGCTGGGCCAAATTCTGCACCAGCGAGAGAAAATTGACCTGATGGCGCAGGTCGAGGTGGTTGGTGGGTTCATCGAGGAGCAGGATGGGGGTTTGCTGCGCTAAAGCACGGGCCAGCAAAACGCGCTGGCGTTCGCCGCCGGAAAGCTCGGCGTTGCGGCGCTTGGCAAAGTCATCGACCCCGGTTTTCTTCATGGCCCATGCTACGGTGCGGTGATCCTCGGCGCTGGCACGGCCGAGCATGTCCATGTGGGCGGTGCGGCCTAATAAGACAGTCTGCTCAACGGAGAAAGCGCCGCCGAGGGGGCGCGCCTGGGGAACAACAGCGAGGAGCTTGGCCCGTTCGCGATTTGTCAGGGCGTGCAAATCTTGATCGTTGAAACGGACACGCCCTGCTTTGCGCTTCAAGACACCGCTCACCGCCCGGATGAGGGTCGATTTTCCCGCTCCATTGGGGCCGATCAGAGCGACGATTTCGCCGGGTGCAACGGTGAAACTGATCTCCCGGAGGACGATCTTTTCACCGTAGCCGACTGTGAGGGAAGAGATTTCTAAGGTCATTACCAGAACACCTCGGTTTTCGCCCGACGCAAAACCCACAAGAAGAAGGGCGTCCCGACCAAAGCGGTGACGATGCCTACCGGCAACACCTGGGGAGCGATCAGAATGCGGGCTAACAAATCGGCGCCCAGGAGTACGCTCGAACCCGCCAAAATGGAAAGGGGAATTAAACGGCGGTAATCAGGCCCCCAAAACATGCGCATCAAGTGCGGCACGATCAGGCCGACGAACCCGATTACGCCGGAAAAAGAGACCGCCACAGCGGTGGTCAGGGAGGCGGTGACGACGACGAAAAACTTGGCCCGTTCCACCGAGAGGCCCATTTGTTTGGCTTGTTCTTCGCCGAACTGGAGCACATTCAGCAGATGGCCGGAAAAAATCAGCAGAACCACGCCCAAAGCCATGTAGGGAAGCGCGGCGACGACCGGGCGCCAACCGGACATGGTCGAGCCGCCCAGCAGGAAAGAAATCGCCCGGTGGATTTGCTCGTTGGAGCGCAGCATCAGGAAAGAGGTCACCGCCGAGTTGAACGTCCCGATGGCAACACCGGAGAGGATTAGGGTTGTCAAGGGGATCATCCGCCCGACGCGGGCGAGATTGTAAACCAGCAAGATCGTCACCAGCGCGCCGACAAAGGCTCCCAGCGGAATCCAGTAATAGCCCAGCCATCCTTCAGGCCAATGTAGGGCCATGGCGGCCACCGCGCCGAGTCCGGCTCCAGAGGCAACACCGATGATATAGGGATCGGCGAGGGGATTGCGAAACAGGCCCTGATAGGCCGCGCCGCTGCCGCCCAGGGCGGCTCCGGTAATGGCGATCAGGATGGTGTGAGGCAGACGCACCTTGAAGATGATCGTCTCGAACGAATCAGGCCAAGCCTGAGCGACATCGAGATAGGGCAGACGCTCCAGAAGCACGCCGATGACCGTCGTCGCCTGAATGGATACGGAACCGAGACCAACACTGAAAACAAAGGTCAGGGCCAATAAAATAGTTGTCCAGAGATAAGGGTGTTTACGAAACATAACGGCGCTATTTTACCGCATGGGGCGATTTAACGCATTGGGGATCGAAGTGAGCCGGCAATTCTCAATTTTGTGGCCGAGGGCAAAGTTGGAGTCAGGTCATACCTGACGAATGTATTGATGGGAAGCCAGGAAAGGAGGAACGAATCGCGCCAGGGCGTTGGATGGCCTTTGCAGGGGATTAAATGATGACTCCAGGATGCGAGGAATCATTCTGGAACGTTAGATGATGATTCCAGGGCGTGGGGAATCGTTCTGGCGCGTTGGATGATGACTCTAGGATGCGAGGAATCGTTCTGGCGCGTTGGATTGCCGCTCCAGCAGGTGAGGAATCGTTCCAGGGAGGTGATCTTTTGACAGGATGGACGGGAAGATCAGGATGGAAAAAAGAAGACCTGACAGGTTTATGCAAACCTGTCAGGTCTCTCTATTTATCAGGGGATGGCGCCCATTTGGAGGGCTTCCATCAATTGGGGGTCGTCTTCGAGGGCGATGCGGGCGACGACGCGGAAGTCGGCCAGCCCCGACAGGTGCAACGCACTTCAGTAAATCGGTTTCAGGTCCGTTGCACGTCCAAAGCGTGCATTGCACCGACTTCAGGGGCTCCTCGGAAGTGCATCGCACCTAAACTTAATAACATTGAGAAGTCGTTGATATACTATCGTCCTGGTGCCGTATCCATTGCCATTGTATCACAAAAAAGAACTTATCCGGATACGAAAACGCCTTACCCGTGCGCGAAGTCCTGATCTGTTCCTCCCTTCCTGCTTTTCCCATCGTTATCTGTCTCACTTTGCACTGTAAACTGTATATTGAATTTTAAACTCAACCAACCCCGGCCTTGGTACAATTAGCGAGAATACGTTTCTTCTTTTTTCCCTGCGATCTCCGCGTCTTCGCGGTGGATTTGTTTAGCGAACCGAGCAACCCTAGACCGAAAAGGAGCCCAATGTGAAAGAACTTCTATCCGGCAACGAGGCCATCGCCCGCGGCGCGTATGAGTGCGGCGTGCGCCTGGCCTCGGCCTATCCCGGCACGCCCAGCACCGAGATTTTGGAGAGCATGGTGCAATATGAGCCGATCCTCTCGGAGTGGGCGCCCAACGAGAAAGTGGCCCTGGATGTGGCCGTCGGCGGGGCCTACGCCGGGGTCCGCTCGATGGCGGTGATGAAGCACGTCGGCCTGAATGTGGCTGCCGACTCCTTCT
>CAZXXW010000230.1:0-4844 GCA_964644835.1 uncultured Anaerolineales bacterium | reverse complement strand
AGGAAAACTTTCCCGAGAAGGGGCCGCTGCTTGTCGTAGGCAATCACACCGCCGCAATGGAAGGTGTCCTGATCGTCGTTTACACGCCCTGGCAAATAGAGATGCTCGGGGCCGGAGACATCCCTCAAGAAAGCATCACCGAGTTTTTCGAGTGGCTGTACAAATATATCCCCATCCGGCGCGGGCATGTTGATCGATCTGCGCTGCGGAATGCCCTTGGTGTGCTTCATCAAGGTGGGTTTCTCGGCATTTTCCCCGAAGGCGGCGTGTGGGATCCCGGCAAAATGCGCGCCCAGAGTGGCGTAGCCTGGTTAAGCTATCGCGGCAAAACACCTGTTTTACCGATCGGCTTTAGCGGAACGGAAGGCGCGCTGGTGGCAGGGCTGAAATTGAAACGACCGACCTTGACAATCCACGTTGGCGAAATCATCCCCCCGGCGAAAGTGCCCGAGGACAAGGCCAAGAAGACCTTCTTTCAGGAATATGCTAATTACGTGATGGACAACGTTCGCAGCCTGTTGCCGGAAGATGACCCATCCCTCCAGGTGAAGATCAAAAATGAACGCTTCGAGCTACAAGTGGAAGCCGAAGATGAAAAAGGGAATCCTCATCCCATTCCAGAGAAATTGAAAATCAAAAATGGAAAGGCACTGGCGAAACTATTCCACCGTCCGATGATCCAAAAAATCTACCGGTTCAACCTGGAACTTCCCGTCGAGAGTCTGGAACTCCTCCACACCGAACCAAGCCCAAGCGAACTGATGAAAGCTTCTCAAACTATTCTTGAAAGTTTGAACGGTGAGGAGTATCCCTATTTGTTGACGTACCGATTTGGGCCAAAAGAAGCGGAAGCGATGGAGAGAGGCTTGGAACAGTTACACGCCCTGGCAAACTGGGCGGAGGGAAATCACCTCTCTTTGAAGATCACGCCGATTAGGCGATATTACGATGTCAAGAAGGGGGAAAAAGTCGTTCAGACCAGGCAAGATGTGGTCGAAAGCTGGATGTAAAAAATCTGCGAAAACAAAAAACGCTCCTCGCTTTCGAGGAGCGTTTCCGCATTTAAGGACTAAATTCAATCTTTAGAAGCCGATTCCTTTTTATTGCTTTCCTTCTTTGCAGAGGAGTCTTTCTTTTCGGTTGAACTTTCTGACTTGGATTCACCATTATCGGATGAAGTCCGCTCCATGCCGGAAGGAGAGCGATTGTCCGTAGCATAAAACCCGGAACCTTTGAAGACAATCCCAACCGGTTGGTACACCTTGCGAAGGGATTCCCCTTCACATTCAGGGCAGACTGTCAAGGGATCATCGGAAAATTTCTGTCGTCGATCAAACTGAATTCCACAATTTTCACAACGATATGTATAGATGGGCATAAGACTAAACCTTTTTGAACTCGTTTTTAACCAGATTTATTATAGCGCGCCTGGACGTGTTAAACAAGAATATTTTGTTAGAGATTTATAAGAGCATTCTTGACGAGCTTTCCCCCTTGCGCTGCCAAACCTGATTTCTCAGGGGGTGGGCGTTACCGTTGGTGTGAGCGCAAGTTGGGCCTGTTCGAGCCACTCATCGGAAACGGCGTCCGGCGGCAACGCTAACAAGGCCTGCCAATCCAGCTCCTCACGTTGGAACTGAGAAAGCTCATGAGCAATTTGGGCGCGATAATAATAAATCTTGGCGAAGTCGTCATCGGAGTGGGCGTAATCTTCTGAGGTGTTGATTTGCTGGTAGGCGTCGGTGACACGCTCATCGGCCCAGAGAGCGAGGGCAAAGTTCAAGCGGATGGCAAAGGAGTTGGGATCTAGCTGGCGGGCGCGGTAGAGATCATTGATCGCATCGGCAGGCTCGCCCATCGCCAAAACAGTCATGCCACGATACTGGTGAGCAAGGGCAATTTCTTCATCAAGCTCCAGCGCTTGATCCAGGGCTTCGAGGGCCTTTTCATAGTTCTCGTTCTCATACCGGGCCCAACCTAACATGGTCCAGTACATCGCCCCCAGGTCGCCTTCCGCGTGAGTGCCATAAACCGAGATATTCTCCAGCGCTTCCTCCGGCTGATCATTTTCCAAATAGGCTTGGGCTAACAAGAGATAGACGGGCAGAGCGGTAATATCGCGCCGATTGGCTTCTTTGGCATTTTCGAGGGCCAACGCATCTTCGCCCAAGGCGAGATAAGCCCTCGCTTGAACGGCATAAAACCGCGGCGAGTTGGCCAACAAATCTTGGGCTTGCTCTAAGGTTTCCAGTGCGCCTTCGGGCTCCCCGCGTTGGATTTGGAGAGCGGCCAATTCAAGATAGGCCGGTTCGTAGTTCGGCACGGTTTCGATGACCTGCTCCAAATCATCTTCAATCGGCGCATCCGGAGAAAGGGCCAATTGCGCCAGAGCGCGGCCCAAATAGGCCGGAGCGAACTCGTCATCGGTCGCAATAACAGCGTCGTAATTTTCGATCGCTTGATTGTATTCACCGAGGTGACGCTGCGACTCGGCAACGTAAAACTGAATATCCGGGGCGTCAGGTTCGTTTTGGAGTGCTTGTTGCATGAAGTCGAGCGCTCTCTCATAATCGCCATTAAGATAGGCGCGCAGGCCGATGTTGTAGGCTTCGCTGCGCGGATGGGGCGTGTTGACGTACAAAGGCCGCGGTGTGTAGGTCGCATCGAGCAAAGTCCATAACGGCTGAGCGAATTCAGGCGTCGGCGTGGCGGTGCGGACTCGCGGTGTAGCAGATGGCGTCAGGGTATTCGTGGGCGTCCAAGGGATCGGCGTGATGGTCAATTGAGGGCCAAACAAGGCAGCAGGCGTTCCCAAAATCCCCCCGATGATCATGGCAGCAAGGATGACGCCTGCGCCAAGCAAAACGAGCGTTCGCAATTTCGAATTCGCCCAAACTCGCTTCAGGCCGCTCGGCTCCTTCGATTCCAGCTTCTCAAGCTCCACCTCCCAGGAACGTTTCACCGGTGGAAGGGCGGGCATCTCGTCGTCGGGAGACATCTCCCCCAGCAGGCGCAAGGCCTGTTTTGCCGCTTGATTCTCGGGCTCCAAACGGAGCACAGAATTGAGGCAATAAATACGCTCTTTTTCGGTTTCAACAACCGAGCTGAGCCAAAGCCAATAGTCGGGATTGTCCTTTTCAGCGCGGATCAAGCGCGTCAATAAATCGCGCGCATTCCCACGCTGGTTTTGACGAATTGCTTCAACAGCATTGCGAAACATCTTTTGGTTAGCCATAACGTACTCAAAGTCTAGCATAGGCTTTCAATCCAAGCAAGAATTAAACTTTAACAATTGAGAAAGGCTTCGTTCTTGCAACCGGGAGTCTTCTCTGCTACATTTAAAGCAGATCATCATTGCCGTTTACCCTGTTTCGGGCCGGGTATGATCGACCAGATCAAAACAGAGCAGACGCCTGGCTCGGTGCCGCAGCGACATCGTGTCGGGCTTTGTCTGTTAATCAAGAAAGGAGGTTCAAGCAAAAAGAGCAAATTGTCAATTCGTTCATATCAGTAAGGAGGTGAGCATATGTCCCGCTATGATGACACGCTTTGGTGTGACGGCTGCGGTGTGGAAATCACCTGGGTCCCGATCATCAAGGCCGGACAAGCATTTTGCTGTCAAGATTGTTGCGATGGCATTCCTTGCTCATGCTACCGTTGGTCTGAATTAGACCTTGATCGTCGCTCCGAAGAAGTTGAAGGAGAACAAGGGAATGTCAAATCCATCTACACAACCGTTCGATAACGACCCCTAGATACGACGCACAAATCCAGCGTGCGTCGTATCTGCTTTAACCGAAGATGATTCTCTTTCACATTCTGCCCTGGCTTTGGGCTTCTTTTTTTTGTACAATGGAGAAAAGCTTCATCGAAGAGCCGAAAGCCTTTTTCCGTTTTGGCAAAGGGACCATCTAACAAAAGCAATCTAGCCAGCAATCAAACGAGCGATGAAAAACAACCCACTAGCAGAAAAGCATATCATCCTGGGGGTGACAGGAAGTATCGCCGCGTACAAAGCCGCCGACCTTGCCAGCAAGTTGTCCCAACAGGGCGCCCAGGTCGAAACTGTTTTCACCCCGGCAGCGGAGAAGTTCATCACGCCACTCACCTTTCAATCTGTGACCGGGCAACGCGCCTACACCGAGGCAGATTTATGGGGCGATGAAGCTCACGTGCTCCATATCGGCCTTGCCCACCAGGCCGATATGCTTCTAATTGCCCCGGCTACAGCCAACACGATGGCCAAGCTGGCCCAGGGCAGCGCCGGTGATCTGCTCAGCCTGACCGCGCTGGCCTTCGCTGGACCCATCCTCATCGCACCTGCAATGGATGCAGGCATGTTCAGCCACCCGGCTACTCAGGCCAACCTGCAAACGCTGGAGCAACGCGGCGCCCTCTTCATCGGGCCGGAAGAGGGCCACCTCGCTTCAGGCCTGGTCGCCAAGGGACGGATGACCGAGCCCGCCGCAATTCTCGAGCACGTCTGCTATCATTTTTCTCGAGGTGGGCCCCTCCAAGGGAAGAAGATCATCGTCACGGCAGGCGGCACCCAAGAGCCCCTCGATCCGGTCCGTTACCTGGGCAATCGCTCCTCGGGCAAACAGGGGCTTACCCTTGCCCGAGCGGCTCTCGATGCTGGCGCCGATGTCGAACTGATCAGTGCGCCAAGCCACCAAAAGCCACCCATCGGCGCGGAGTTTACGCAAGTCCAAACCGCCGAGCAGATGAAGAACGCCGTCCTGGAGGCCTGCCAACAGGCCGACGCCCTGCTGATGGCCGCGGCCGTGGCCGACTTCAAGCCCGTCCGGCAAAGGGAACGCAAACTGAAAAGATCAAAAGGCATC
>CAZXXW010000229.1:0-4857 GCA_964644835.1 uncultured Anaerolineales bacterium | reverse complement strand
TGGTGAAGTTCTTAAGGTGCAAAACCTATTACGGACTTTTGCTGCGATGTACTAGGGTGAGTCGAAAATACATGTACGGGTATTGGCATCCTCATCATAGGTATAGGACGTTTTGCGAATATCAGCAATGCAAAAGGTAACATCATCGGCAAAACTTGTCTTTTGGCCCACAAATGGGCCGGCAATTCCTCTTTCGTTGGTTATTGCTTCTCCGGTCGCCCCGGTGACAACGCCCAACCAACCTGCGGCCACCGTAGCACGTTCCACAGGATCACCATTTGAATCCAGCACAGTCACGTAGGTTACGCCTTCCCAATCCTCTTCATCTTTTTCTAGCGTCATCGTGATGTCATCAGCATGGAGTACGCCCCCCTGCAAATCTTCGATCGACAGGGTGGAATCACGATATACCCGCACGTAGTCTATGACGAATTGTTGAGGAAATTGGGTTGTTTCATCAGGGTGGCCAGGCCAATTGCCACCGATGGCCAAATTCAGAAGAATGAAAAAAGGATGGTCGTAGACCCATTCTCCCGGCACCTGACCAGCGCTGACTCGGTTGAAGAGGCTCCCGTCTAGGTACCAGCGGATTTCGCCCGGCTGCCATTCAATTGCATAGGTGTGAAAACCTTCGGAGAGAGGGATGTCTACCGTGAAGGAATCGCCGATTCCGCTACCACCTGAGTAACCCGGTCCGTGAACTGTGCCGTACACCGTCCGGGGCTCTCCAATATTTTCCATAATATCAATCTCGCCACAATCGGGCCAACCCGAGGTGGGGAAATCCTCGCCAAGCATCCAGAAGGCCGACCAAACCCCTTGACCCGTCGGTAATTTCATCCGGGCTTCCATGCGTCCATAAGTCCACGCTTGAAGAGACTGTGTCTTCAAGCGAGCGGATGTGAAATCACTTCCTCGATACGCCTCTTTCCGCGCTTCGATGACCAAAAAGCCATCTTCCAAACGGTGATTCTCTGGACGATCGGTATAGTGTTGCCATTCGTTGTTGCCCCAACCACCAGCACCGGTTTCAGCAATCCAATTTTCAGTGTCGAGGCGCGAGCCGTTAAATTCATCCTGCCAGACAAGTTCCCAGCCGGAATCCATACCAGGGGACTCAGGCATAACAGGTGACGCGCAGGCAGACAAAAACACAATAATCAAGAATAGGATCAAGTGCTTTGTTGAAAATCTCATTTTACTGTTCCGATAAAAGGAGAACCCGGCTTTAGAGATACTATTTTTCAGCATCCCTAAAGCCGAGGCGTTGCGTCAACATTTTAAAAGAGTCGGCTGCTTGCGAACGTCGCTTTCAAAGCAAAGCTAAACGCCGGGTTACTTGTCCACGCCAGTGAAAACAATCCCCTGCATGAAGATGCGCTGGGCTAAGAAAAAGATCACAACCGGGATCACCAAGGTGATTAAAGCACCCGTTTGGATCAAGTTGGGTTGACGCCCATAAAGGGCATTGAATTTCTGCAACCCCACCGATAACGGCCACCACTCTGGCGCGGCAGCCAGATAAACCAGCGGTGTAAAGAAATCGTTCCAGGCAAAGAAGAAGTGGAAAAGCGACACAGCCGTCAAAGCGGGGATGGAGTTCGGCAAGATCACCGAAAACAAGACCCGCAAGGGGTTGGCACCATCAATCATAGCAGCTTCATCTAACTCGCGGGGGATTTGCAAGAAGTACTGCCGTAATAAGAACACATTGTAAGCATTGGCAAAGTAATGCGGCACGATCAACGGCAGCAAGGTGTTCGTCCAGCCGATTCGAGAAAACAGGATGAAGGTAGGGATCAGGGTAGCCTGAACCGGCAAGATGATGGTAGCAATCAGGATCATGAACATGATGTTCTTGCCACGGAAGTCAAAGCGTGAGAACCCATAGGCAACGAAAAGCGACGACCCAACCGCACCAATGGTTCCAAACACGGCGATGATCACCGTGTTACGAAGAAGCCGGGGGACATTTAGTTCTTGCCAGGCAACTTTGAAATTGCCCCACTGTGGATCTGGTTCATAAACGGGGTCTAAAGTACGCCAGTTGCCTTCCCAGACGATTTCACCACCCTCCGGGTTATCAGGATCGACAAACAAGCTTTCCTGGCGGGTCTTTTTAATCATAGCCAGTTGGCGAGTCTCATCGTCAAACAGCACTTCATACAAGGGCAGGTCATCTCCTTCGTAGTTGATCACCACAGGGGAATGAGGCCACCAAGGCGGTGCATCAGGATCGCTCATTTGTTCATCGCTTTTTATTGCCGTGGTGAACATGTACCCAAGCGGCGCCAAGAAAAGCAGCAAAACAAACAATCCAATACTGGTGACGAGCACTCTATTGAGAATATCTTGCTGACTCAAAGTCTTTTTGGTAGATTTTATTTTTTTCGACATGGCTTATCCCTTCCCATCCCCAGCGTAGTAAACCCATTTGTTCTGTGACCAGAACAACAAAGCGGTCAGAACCAGCACGATTAGGAACAAAGCCCAGGCTAACGCTGAGCCGTACCCCATCAGGTTGTACTCGAAGGAGTTTTTGTAGAAATTGAGAGCGTAAAACAAGGTGGCGTCATTAGGCCCCCCGGTGCCGTCCTTAAGCACATAGGCCATGTCAAAGTACTTAAAGATGCCAATCAGCATCAAGGTTAGGTTGTAAAAGATCACGGGGGTAATCATCGGCAAGGTGATGCTCCAGAAACGTCGCAAACCACTTGCTCCATCGATCATAGCCGCTTCGTAAACCTCATTGGGGACCCCCTGCATACCAGCGAGCAACGTAAGCATCAGGTTGCCAAGGCCCCACAAACCAATCATGACCAGAAGGGGATAAATCCACACTTCGGAATTGATCCAATCAGGACCTTTGATACCGATTGCTTCTAAGGCCAGGTTAATCCAGCCGGTTTGTGTATTGCTGACACCTTTCCAGATCACACCCGCAGCAACAACAGGGATCATCGAGGTGCTGTAGTACAGTGTCCGAAAGATGGATTTCCCAACCAGAAAAACGGAATTGACAAGTGAGGCTAAAAGCATCCCAAAAATGAAACTGAATGGCATAGCCAATAGTGCATAGGTAATAGTGACATTTAGCGACTTGCCAACCTTGGCATCCCCAAACATCCTGAGATAATTTTGAACGGCAACAAATTGGGTATTTTCAGGTTGTACCGGATTGTAATTGGTAAAAGAAAAAACAAGCGTAGCGATAACGGGGCCCAAGGTAAAAATCAGGAAACCAATGATCCAGGGCGAGATGAAAATCCAACCCCATTTTGCTTGTTCTCGCTCGAGGCCCGCATAGTGGCGACCTTTACTATCAGAGGACTTCTTATCTGTATTTGTCATCGTAATCCTCCTGATTACTTATCGTCCATGCAACTAAGAGCAAAGACGTATTGAGGTTACGTTGGAGCAGGGAACATTCCCTGCTCCAACGTAGAATTTGGCGTTACTCTACTTCATCAAACACTTCTTGCATCTCCGAGATCATGGCATCAAGTTCGGCGTCCAGATCGAGGCCAGGCGTGGTCTGGTACTTGGAGGCGAAGGTGCTGTACGTGTCAGCGGCCTTCAAGAAGTTAGGCATACCGCTCTCATGGCTAGGATCATCCGGATAAGCGAGTCCATCCACGAAAACCTGGAAGTCCACATCGGGGAAACGTTCTTGCAGTTTGGCTACTGCATCATCTTGCAAGCTCTGGCGGGCAGGGAAGGCGCCGTACACTTCAACCAAATCGCCAGCGAACTCATCCATTAATATGGAGTAGACTTCCCAGGCAGCATCGGGATTATCGACAGCCTTGAGGATGCCAAAGGTATCGGCATGGAGTTTGGAGACCATGTTACCTTCGTAGGAAGGGATCGCGGCGACATCCCAATCGACGTCTTCGGTACAGCAGGTGTACCACAAGTTTACGGCTGCCATGGCCGTATGACCTGAGCCGAAGGGATTGCCTTGCGCTAACAAATCGCTGTTCACATAGCTATCATTGGGGATGAAGTAATCTTCCCACATGCCTTTGTAGTACCAATGTGCAGCTTCTCGCCATACATCGGGTACGACGGCATTGCCATCTTCATCAACAAAGCTTGCAGCGCCAAAGTAGGTCCAGCGAGCGCGAATATCCTGCCACAGCGCATCGTAACCAAACTGATCAATGTTATCGGAATCAAAACCGTCCATAGTGGGATCATTGCCGTTCTCATCGACGGTCAGATAGATGGCCAATTCGCGCAACTTGTCAAAGGTCCATTCGTCACCGTCTGCATAGGGGGCACCCCATTCATGAGGAGGATACTCAAGACCGGCTTCATCAAAGAGGTCTTTATTGTAAAAAAGTGCAGAGGGGAAAACGGACAAGGGGACGAACAATTGACTATCCGTACCGAACTTGTAAAACTCTAACAAGGCCGGATCGAAGTCACTGAGATCGTAATTGCTTTCCTCAATGTAAGGGGCCAAATCGAGCCAGGCTCCTTCAAAGCTAGCTAAACCGCGGATGCCGACCGGGCCAACGATATCGGGAACATCACCTGCAGCGATCTGCGTCTTCAGAACATCGTAAGCGGTCTCATTGGGCACCACGTCCATGACTAGCTGATACTTGTCACCATATTTGGCATTGAACTTTTCGATAAAGGCTTCTTCGCGTTCAATCTCTTCGGGGTTTCCACCAGCACCTAAACCGATAAACCAACGGATTTCCACAGGACCTTCTGCGCCCGATTCTTCCGCAGCAGGCCCTTCGGCAGCGGGAGCTTCTGTTCCTGTCGGCCCACAAGCCGTCAGGACTAATGAAGCGATTAATAAAACGGATACGATTAGCCAAAACTTTTTCATTTCTTTCTCCT
>CAZXXW010000228.1:0-4867 GCA_964644835.1 uncultured Anaerolineales bacterium | reverse complement strand
GCATCCAATTCAAAAAACCAATAGGGGGGATTCGTGGGCGACAAGGATTGTTGGTTGGCATAGAGAAGACTGATCGCAAATGAAACCGGATAATCACCCGTGTACGTGAAAATACCCCCATCTGAAAAGATCGCCGTCCCAGGCTCAAGTTGCGGGGCCCGCCATTTTAACTGCCAATAAAAGCGCTGTTGGTCGATCCAGGCCCAGCGGTACTCATTACCAACGCGGATGTGAAAACCAGTTGCAAGGCCTGCCAAAACAGATACGGTGATAAGGAGCCAAGTTCGATGCGAGAGCAGATGCGTAATGATGACAACCAAGAGGATGGCCGCCCCCAGCATGCTAGCCAGGGCAAAGCGGTCGGAGAATCGCCCTGCTGCAATCTGTTTGTTAGTCAACCATACAGGAAGAACGCCGAGCAGCAAAATACAAACACCTGCAATCGACATTTGAAATTGCCAATTTTCACGCTTGGACAATCCGCCTCGGGTTTTGAGTCTGCTTACATAAAAGTATAAGAAGACCGCCGATGCTATTACGATGAGCCAGGTCAGGATTAAGAATCTGTTGTCCAGGTCGATCAAGTCAACCTGCAAGGTCTGATACCAGGTTGCAACCAAGACAAAAAGCTTATCCTGGAGGAGCATCTCCACCAAGCGGATTAGCGCCTGGACCGGCTGGCTGAGCAGCATTGTCACCCAACGCAAGGCGTTCGGGTCTTCAACGGGAGAGGTGTAAATAAACAGTCGCCAGAACACAGCCGCCGCCGACATCCAAAAATAGGGAAGATAAACCTTCGCCGTTTCAACCAGCAACGACCGACGGCTGTTTTCGCTTCGTCGAGCGAGAACAAAATAGATCAGCACCGGGCGAATCAGTTCTACACCCCAAAAATATTCCATCGTAAATACGTGGATCCCCTGCAAGAGGATAGCCAAAAAGGTCAGCATCCAACGCCTCCAGCGCGCTTGCCGGAGCGAGAGGATCATCAAGGCCAGGGAAGCCAGAAAAAGGGCGTAAGTCGTCAGGTGTTGGCTGTATGCAACGGCGATAGGCTGTTGGCTAAAGGCAGGGTAAACGGCAAACAAGATCGCTATCAGGGCAGTTTCGCGTTCATGATCGGGCCAGACGAGTCGCAAAACCCACCAAGCCAGACAGGAAACGATCCAGCGAAGGAGCAGATTGAATCCGTGCCAAACCAGTGGATTGGTTCCCAACAAGGGGAACTCAAGCAAATATGTCCAGGCAGAAAAGGGGCGGTCGTACGCGTAAAAAGCCCACAAATCGGCATCGGTCTCGGCCAGCCAGAGCACCTGCCAATCATCAAAATAAAAACCCTGGAAATAGGCCAACAACCCGTAGGCGACAACAGTCTCGATAAAAAGAACGAGCGGAACAGTTGCGGGGGGAAAATGAAGCCTGGAAAAGCTGAATGGTGATGTTTTCTTCATAGAATCATCCTGAGATTAATGATTGAACACTATTTTAACACGTTTCGTCTATCTCGGAAAATAGGCAAGAGAACACTGTTGGCTATACGCAATCAAAAATCTTTTTGCTTGCCAACACAAAAACACGTTATAATCTAAAGCGTTATAATCCTTGAAACTTCGAAAGGAAACCAGAAACATGATGACAAAAAAAACGGTTAAGCTTCTGCTGATCGTAACCCTTCTCGCGATCGTCTCGGTTCCACTGCAAGCGTGCAGCTTCAGCCTGGCAGCACCCACCGAAACACCAACCGCGACGCCAGTGCCACCAACCGAGACCCCCATCCCGCCAACCGCAACCTACACAGCGACCTTAACGCCTTCCTTGACGCCAACGTTCACATGGACACCGTCGCTGACGCCAACGGATACGCCCACCTTCGCGCCTACCGCCACAGTGACGGAGACACCCTTCCCTCTCGACTATATTCCCGAAGGAGCAATCGTGATTTACTTTGTCCTCCGGGAGACAGGCGGCCCGGTCGGGTGCGGCGACACGCTTGTTCCGCTGACCATTGGGCGCATGCAAACCGGGAACGTAGAAAATGATATCGCCACTGCCCTGAATGCCCTCTTCTCAGCCGGACAATTTCACGGAGCGCTTTACAACGCCACCTATCTCTCTAGTTTCAGCGTGGCAGAAGTGACTCAACAGAAAAGCAAAGATTACAAAATTGTCCTGAAAGGAAGTTACGTAGCACCCGAAGATAGATGTGATGCACAGCGCTATCGCGCCCAAGTCTGGCAAACAGCGAAACAGTTTGACGAAGTCGATTACGTACAGATTAACGCAGGAGGACCGCTGCTGGGCGATCTTCTCTATGCGGTTCTAAGCAAAAAAGATAATTAATCCCGGGAGGCAATTGAAACCATGTCTGACTTAACGAATGCCGCAATCAACTATGCCCAACAACACGATGACCGCTTTCTAGAAGACTTATACGCTCTCGTCGCCATGCCCTCCGTATCTACAGAGCGGGAGCACGCGTCCGATATTCAACAAGCCGCCGCCTGGCTGGCAGATCATCTTGATGGCTTAGCCTTTGAAAATATCAACGTCTTCCCCACCGAGAAACATCCCATCGTTTATGGGGAATCGCTCGAAGCGGGCGACCAGGCACCCACCGTGCTGATTTACGGCCATTACGACGTCCAACCGGCGGAACCGTTGGACAAATGGGTTTCGCCGCCTTTTGAACCGACCATGCGCGGTGAAAATCTCTATGGCCGGGGTACAACCGACATGAAAGGCCAAATCACGGCGACATTCAACGCCATCGAGGCGATCAAAAAGAACGACACTTTGCCGGTCAACGTCAAGTTCATCCTTGAGGGCGAAGAGGAAATCGGCTCGCCGAATCTACCCGGGTTCATCGAGGAACATCAAGAGCTGTTATCCTGTGACGTTTCGCTTAACCCAGACACAGGCATGGTCGCGCCAGACCTGCCCACAATCACCTACGCGCTGCGAGGCCTGGCGTACTTTGAATTGAGGCTCTGGGGCCCCGATCACGATCTCCACTCCGGCATCTTCGGCGGCGCGGTGCATAACCCGGGCCAGGTGCTCGCCGAGTTGATCGCCGGAATGCACGACGAAGAGGGCCGGGTCACGCTGCCCGGTTTCTACGATGATGTCCTGCCCCTGGAGGATGACGAGCGCGCCGAAATCGCCCGCCTGCCCAAAGACGAAGGCTGGTATCTGAATCACACCGGTGCGCCGGCCCTGTGGGGCGAATCGGGCTACACACCAGAAGAACGCGTCGGTGCCCGCCCCTCCTTGGAGGTCAACGGCTTGTTCTCCGGTTTCACCGGGGAGGGCGCCAAAACCGTCTTGCCATCCTATGCGATGGCGAAAATCTCCTGCCGGTTGGTCCCCCACCAAGACCCCGACAAAGTCCACCAACAATTGTTAGCCTATCTCGACGAAAATATGCCGGACACTGTCACCGGAGAAGTGGTCAAGATGGCCGGCAGCCCTGCTTCGCTCAGCGATCGAAATTCTCCCGGGATACAGGCGTATCGCCAGGCCGCTGAATCCGTCTGGGGCGTCAAACCCGTCTTCAAGCGCGAGGGCGGCAGCGTCCCCGTGGTGACGGATTTCCAGCAAATCCTGGGCGTGGACTCGGTCAACATCGGGTTTGGCCTTCCCAGCGACAACATGCACGGGCCCAACGAAAAGCTACACCTGCCCACCTGGCGCAAGGGCATCGCCGCCCTGATCCACTTTTTCTACAATCTGGGAGACTAAATGACATTAATCAACAAACAAGCCGAAGCATGTTGCGACGATCTGCCCACCTACGGCGGACAAGCGGTGATCGAAGGCGTGATGATGCGGGGCTCCAATGCCGTTGCCATCGCCATGCGCTCGCCAGAGAATGAAATCGTCACGCACATCGAAGAGCTGGGTGGAATTTACAAAAGCCGCCTGGCCAAGATTCCCTTTTTACGCGGCCTGATTCTGCTTTGGGACGCCTTGGTGTTGGGGATGCGCGCCCTGACAATCTCGGCAAATCTACAAACCGACGAAGAGGAAGAGATCGAAGGGCCAATTCTGTATGCAACTGTAGGGATAGCGATCGCCATTGCAATCGGCCTGTTCTTCCTGGCGCCGGCAGCGATAGGCCAGGGGGTCGAAAAACTGTTTGCCCTCAACGCCTGGTGGAGCAATGTGATCGAGGGCATCATCCGTCTGCTCTTCATCATTGGCTATATTTGGGCAGTCAGTTTTATGCCCGACGTCCGGCGAGTGTTTGCGTATCACGGCGCTGAGCACAAAACGATCAACGCCTTTGAAGATGGCGTTGAGTTGACACCCGAATCCGTAGCCCTCTACTCGGTGGAACATCCCCGCTGCGGGACGGCTTTCTTGCTAACCTTGGCAATCCTCTCGATGTTGATCTTCACCTTGTTAGGGCCGATGTCCCTGGTTTGGCGCCTGGTCAGCCGTGTGCTGCTGATTCCCGTCTTGTCAGGAATCTCCTACGAATATATTCGCTGGACGGGCAAACATGCCGATAATCCCCTGATCCGCGCTCTGGCAAGGCCCAATTTAGCGCTACAAAAACTGACCACGCGAGAGCCATCCCTGGAGATCATCGAGGTCAGCATTGCCGCCTTCAAAGCGATGCGCTCGGCAGAGCAGAAAATGAGCGCGTAGAAGGCGCGGCAAGCCATACGGAGGCGAATGCAAACAGGCAATAAACGCAAGCCAAAAGCAAATAGACGTCTAAAACGCTGGGTTCTGGGTTTGTGGAGCGCAGCGTTTTTGTTAGCGATAGGCGTAATTGTTTTGATCTTCGCCCAGGCGACTGTGCCGGTATCCGGGGCAGCCCTCACCCGGGAGGTTACAATCAGCCCGAGCAGCACCCGTCAAG
>CAZXXW010000227.1:0-4887 GCA_964644835.1 uncultured Anaerolineales bacterium | reverse complement strand
AGGTTTAGAGCACTTTGTATTTAGGTTTAGACCACTTTCGTTTGTGGTCTAGATCACTTTTAATCGGTCGCCGATACATATCAGACGGCAAAAAAGCCTGTTCGCCAAACAGCAGCATCGCTTTCTTGACACGCTATCTAGCCCCATCTATAATCTCGATTGCATTACGATCCCCCAAGTGAAGCAGGCGTTCAAGAAAACAGGACCCTCTTTCGAGCAAGCATGATCAGCAAGCAAGCCGAGAAGAAGGATTTATCAACATCCTGATAGTTAGACCAAGCAAAGTTTTCAAGCATAAAGGAGAAGAACAATGGCAAGTTTTGGCGTATGGGAATGGGTCATCATCCTGGTGATCGTTTTGGTCATCTTCGGTGCCGGTCGGTTGAAAGATGTCGGCAAAGGCCTGGGCGGCGCGATTACTGAGTTCAAAAAAGCCGTCAACGAGGGCGAGGAAGAAGCCGAAGAAGAGGATCAACAAGAAGAAGAAAACGCCTAGGCCCGCATGGATTTTATCTCGAATTTCAACGGGATGGAGATTTTTTTCATCCTCGTCCTGGCGCTGATCATTTTTGGCCCGGAGAGATTGCCCGAGATCGGCGCGAAGTTGGGGGAATATACGCGCGCGTTGCGGCAAGTCTCCTCCCAGATCATGGAACAATGGCGCCAGGAGGTCGGTCTCGATGAGACGGTTGATCAGGGAAAAGGCTTCGTCGCTGACCTGAGAAGCACCAGCGAAGAGATCAAGAAAACGATCCAACCGGTCGAAAAGACGATTACAGCCGCCACCAAGCCAACCCTAAAAACGTTGAACGACGCCGTGATGGGCACCGCCCCTAAACCAGCGGAAGAGTCCCCACCTGCGGAGACGAAAAAAGCTCCGGGAAACAGGGAGCAAATTCTATCCCGGCGCGTCCAAGATTTGGAAGAGCAGTTGAATAGTTTGAAGTCAGAATTAACGCAATTGGAAGAAGATGACAATGGCTGAGCAAGTTTCCACCCCAAGCCCCAAAACGATGTCCCTGCTCGAACATCTTCAGGAATTGCGCCAACGCCTGACCAAGGCTGTCATCGCGCTGATTTTGTGCAGCCTGGCCAGTTTTTTCTTTTCGAAAAGGATTCTGGTCTTTCTGCTCTCTCCGATGGGCGATTACCCCGTCATCGCGCCGCGCCCGACCACATCGATCAGCATCTTCATGAAAATCTCACTGTTGATGGGCGTAATTCTGGCGACTCCCTTCATGACCTACCAGTTTTTGCGCTTCGTCACCCCCGGTCTGACCCGTCGGGAGCGTCGCTCCCTGCTCTGGATCATCCCCGGAATCACGATTTCTTTCCTGGGTGGGGCAGCCTTCGCCTATTTTGTGATGGTGCCCGCGGCAATCCCCTTTCTGCTCGGATTCCTTTCCGACGTGGTGGAACCAACCTGGATGATCGACGAGTATATCCCCTTTGTGACCTCGCTGGTCTTCTGGGTGGGGGTTAGCTTCGAGACGCCGCTGCTGTGCTATTTCCTGGCCTGGCTGGGGATCATTAACGCCAAGGCCCTGCTGAAAGGGTGGCGCATCGCGGCGATCGTCATCGCCATCTTAGCCGCAGGAATCACCCCCACACCTGACCCCTTCAACATGATGCTGGTAATGGTGCCCTTGCTCTTGCTCTACTTCCTGGGGGTTTTTCTGGCCTGGGTGGCGGGACGGCAGAAACGCAAAAGAGAACGCGCCTAACCCGACAATGTCACCTTCACGGATGGCAATCCACCCGTCCGATTGAACGAAAAGATTGTCAAAAGAATCACGTTTCATAAAAGGGGAACATTTATCAACAAAATCCTTGATGAAGCTCCCTGGTCTCATGGCCACAGACTCTTATACTCTAGACGATCTTTCCCCCTAACCTTGACATCCCCCATATAACGAACCAACGCGAAGAAAGCAAAGGAGTAAATGGTATGTACGAATTCCATTGGCCTACCCGGACACTATTTGATCCGGGCTTGATTGAGCACATCGACGAACACATTCTCCCAACGGAGGGACGTGAACGCCTGCTGATCGTCGCGCCCCGGGAAGCCTGGGTGAAACCCTTGGTAGAGCGGATCAGCGAGCAATTGACCGCAGCAGGGTGGGCGCAGGTGGAAGCATTTGCCGACGTGGAGCCGAATCCCTCCTGGAAGACGGTCGAACGGGGGGTGAAGCGGGCTCAAGCAATGGAGGCTGATGCCGTTCTCGCCATTGGCGGCGGTAGCGCCATGGACGCGGGCAAAGCGATCGCCGAGCGCGGCGAAGCCGGCTTCCTTTGCACGGTGCCCACCACCGCGGGCACGGGCGGCGAAATCTCCCCCTGGGCGGTGATCAGCAACACCGAGACCCGCCAAAAGGACAGCGTCACCGCCAAATGGCCGGACATCACCCTGCTTGACCCCAAGCTGACTCTCACTCTCCCGGCGAAATCGACGCTCTTCACCGGCATCGACGCTTTCATCCACGGCCTGGAAGCCTACATGGCCAGCGCGGCCACGCCGATCACCGATGGGTTGGCACGAAAAGGGATGGAGATGATCGCGGCCAACCTGCAAACCGCCGTGGAACACGGCGACGACCTTGACGCCCGCAGCGCCTTGCTGCAAGGCAGCCTGCTCACCGGTGCGGCCATGCTGCATTCTGGGCTGGGGCTAATGCATGCCATCGGCAACGTCACCGGCGGCTTGTATCACGAACTGCCCCACGGCCTGGTACTGATGCGCTGCATGAACGCCGTCCTGGACTTCAACATGCCTGTGGCGGGCGAAAAATACGAGCAAATTCGCCCCCTGGTCGAAGCGATTCGCGCCCAAACAGAGACCCTGTTCTCAGACCTGGCTGTCCCCGAGATCGAAGTCGCCGAAAGGGATCTGCCGCTCCTGGCCAAGCGGGCGGTTGAAAATGTCAACGCCAAGACCAACCCCCGCCCCGCCGGCGAGGAAGATGTCCAGGCCTTAGCGCGCCAAGCTTTCAACGTAGCCTAGAGGAACGTTCTTATGCCCAAAAAAATAGCCCAACCAGAAAAAGGCCTCTCCGGCGGGCAGTACAAGCCGCTCAGCGAAGCCCAAGTAGAGAAAATCCATCAAGCATCTTTATCCATTCTGGAGCGAACCGGCGTTCAGATCGAAGAGCCGCAAGCTCTGGAACTTTTTGATTCTGCCGGCGCGCAGATCGAGGGCAACCGGGTGCGCATCCCCCCGGCAATGATCGAAGACACCCTGGCCAAAAAGCGCTCCCGCGTTGTGCTGGCCGGACGCGACCCCAAAAACGACTTGATCCTGGAGGGTTCGCGCGTCCACATCGGCACGGGCGGCGCGGCGCTGCAAGTGCTGGACCTGGAAACGGAGAAAATCCGTCCCGCCGTGCTCAAAGATGCCGCCGAGATGGCCCGCATTGTCGACGCCTTGGACAACATTCACTTCTATTTGCTGCCGATCTACCCCACCGACATCCCCGAAGAAACGGTTGAGATCAGCAAGTACTACGCCGCTCTGGCCAATACGACCAAACACGTCCAGGGAGGCGTTTACACGATCCAAGGTATTCGCGATATCATCGCGATGAGCGAGAAGATCATGGGCGGGGCAGAAGCCCTGCGGGAACGCCCGATTGTGTCCTTCATCACCAGTTGGATGGTCAGCCCGCTGCTGTTCGCCACTGATGTGACCACCTTGCTGATCGAGGTGTGCCGCCAGGGGATGCCCGTGGTGCTCTCCTCGGCCCCGATGGCCGGGTCGACCGCACCCGTTACCTTAGCTGGAACCCTGGCCCAACTGAACGCCGAGCAACTGGCCGGCCTGACACTGACTCAACTGGTCAACCCTGGCTGCCCCGTCTTGATCGGGCCGATCCCGGCAACCGCCGATATGCGCACAGGCAGCTACTTGGGCGGAGCCGTTGAGTTTGGCATCGCCAACGCGGCGATCACCCAAATGGCCCACTTCTACGAGGTGCCGATCTATAACAGCGCCGGGATGACAGAATCAAAGCTGCCGGACATCCAAGCAGGCATCGAGGAGACCCAATCGATCATCCAGGTTGCCCTGGCAGGGTCGAACTTTATCCACCACGCTGCCGGGATGCTCGAGGACATGTCCACCATTGCATATGAGCAATTTGTGATCGACAACGACGTGCTTGGCATGGCTATGCGGGCGGTGCGCGGCATCGATGTCAACGACGAGACCCTGGCCCTCGACGTAATCGACCGGGTCGGGCCGGGCAGCCACTATCTCGCCGACCCTCACACGATGAAGTTCATGCGCACGGAGCATCACTTCCCCTCGGAGGTGATCAACCGCCAAGCCCGCGATGAATGGGAAGCCGACGGAAGCAAAGACGCCAGCACCCGGGCCCAGGAAATCGCCCGTGACCTGCTGACCAGCCATCGACCCGATCCGATCGACCCTGAGGTCGACGCCTGGATTCGCGAACAGTTCCAATCCACGCTGGTATTAACCGATTCCGACGACTAACGACGAGAAAAAATCTCTCGCCAATGTGACCATGATCCACCATCAAGAATGGTCCGCTAACTTACAAAGGCAATGTCGAAGAACGCTTATCGCTTCGAGAAATGCCCCATGCAAGACATCCATACCCTCGCAAGCCGCCCATATCATCGGGCGGCTTAATCTTTTTCATCAATCATTTCACTCTTGGAGGAGAACGTTTTATGACTGAGCAAGTCCCTATCCCTACTCGCTATCCGTTCCTGGATATTTTATCCGGCGAGCAAGTGCGCGAGCTTCACTACGCCACCCTGGAGATTCTGCGCGATACCGGCGTCAAGATGGAAGACCCCCAAGGCCGCGAGCTGTTGCTCGAAGCCGGCGCGTGGGATGCCGATGGCAGGATCAAGATTCCC
>CAZXXW010000226.1:0-4892 GCA_964644835.1 uncultured Anaerolineales bacterium | reverse complement strand
AAGTGTCTATTAATTTATCTGGGAATTTGAACCATCTCGAACTTTCCTTTGTGTCCAAATCCAGATGTTTAGTTATTAAGACTGGATCAATAGATGCAATGATCGCTGTACTATCGCTCTCTGTGAAAATTTAGGCTGGGGACATGTAGCAGTGTCAAGGCGGGGTTATTCGCGGTAGAATAGGGAAAAGGAAATAACAGCTCGTTAGCGTTTAATCCAAAGGGAGCCACCATGAAGAAAAAACGGATTCCCATCATCATCGCGGCCGTGCTGCTGATCGCTTTGCTCTCGGGATGCAGCCTTAGCCTGGAGAGTTTGAGCGACGTTGATATCCGGGCGCTGTTCTTGGGAACGGCAACACCGAGCAACACACCCGGAGCGACCGTGCCGCCCACCGCAACCAAAACCTTAATCACCTTCCAGACGTTCACCCCCTCCCCGGTGGGCGCCGAGTTGACCAATGCGCCGCCCACCGCGATTCCAACCCTGCGGCCCACCTGGACGCCCTTCCCGACGCGGACTTCCCGCCCAACCTGGACCGCCTCCCCAACCTGGACTCCCTCCCCAACCGTGCCGCCCACGCCCACACCCAAGGTGGTCCCGCTTTTCAGCGCCTACTTCACCGACCCAGAAGCAAACTGGTACCGGGCATCGGGTTCAAACTGGAGCATGGGCATCGAAGACGGCTGGTACGTGATGGAAATCACCGAGCCGAACGTCGAGATTGGCAGCAGCCAATCCTGGCTGACCATATCCGATGTGCGCGTCGAAGCAGATATCATGCTCAAAGAGGGTGATGGCTATTACGGCTTCGGCTGCCGCGAGACGGGCAGCAATTACTACACCATCTTCATCACCCCGGAGGGCGGCTACGGCTTCGGGTTGACCCGCCTTCGAAAGGTGAACGTTCTTAAGCGCGGATTTTCCTCGGCGATCAAGCAAGGCAGCGGGAGAGTCAACCGCGTGCGCGGCGAGTGCCGCGGCGAAACCTTGACCCTGTACGTCAACGGCCAATTCGTCGACCAGATCGTCGTGGAGGGTATCGGGGCCGGGTTCACCAGCATGATGATCGGCACGCGTCTGGACCACGAGAATTTGCGCGTCCGCTTCGACAATCTCCGGGTTTGGGGGCCAGCCGATTGGGAGATGGACAGCGCCGACCCGGAAGCAACGATGACAGTAACACCGACGGTGCCGACAGAGACGCCAACGGTAACACCGTAAGCGGAACTGGAGGCTTAGTCTCACCACAAATCTTCGGGGATGCGGTCAGGAGACACGCCCACAGCGATGACAACTACTCGTCAAAGGGGACTTCGACCAGTGTGGCCATGATCTCGTCTTCCATGGCGGCAATTTCCGCTTTGACCCGCTCGATGCACGCAGCCAGGGGGACAAGTTGGCGCTCGTCTTGGTCACGGCGCTTCATCTCGACACTTTCCTTCTTCAGGCCGCGGCTGCCGATCGTCAGGCGCAGGGGCACACCGATCAGGTCGGCGTCGTTGAACTTCACGCCGGGGCTTTCATCACGGTCATCGAAGAGCACTTCCACGCCCTCAGCCTGCAACTCGTCATAGATCTGGTTGGCGACCTTTTCAACATCGTCGGAGCCTTTGCCCGAGAGCATGACGATGTGAATCTGGTAGGGCGCGACGGTGATCGGCCAGATTAGGCCGTAGTCATCGTTGTGCTCTTCGGCGATGGAGGCAAGCAAGCGCCCGCTGCCGATCCCGTAGGAGCCCATGATGACAGGCTTTTCCGTGCCGTCCTTGTCCTGGAAGGTGGCGCCCATGGCGGCGCTGTAGCGAGTACCCAACTTGAAGATGTTGCCCACCTCGATACCGCGTACTTCTTCGAGCGGCTGGCCGCACTCGATGCAGAGATCGCCCTCCCGGGCAGAAACCAGGTCGGTAATCATATCACCCTGGTAATCGCGGCCGTAGTTGACGTTGATCATGTGGTAGCCTTCGTCGTTGGCGCCGGCGACCAGATTGTTCGATTTAGGAATCAGAGTATCAACAACGGTGACCACCGGGAGGTAGTCATTCTCCTCCGGCAGACCCAAGGGGGAGGCGTACCCCGGCACGGCGCCAATGGCAACAATTTCTTCCTCGGTGGCAGGGCGGAGCTCCTTGGCTTTGACCGCGTTGGCGAGCTTGGTTTCATTCAAGTCCATGTCGCCGCGCACAATCGCAAAGACGAATTTCTCCACGCTGGACTCACCCTCGGGAATGTCGGCGATCATGAAAACAGCCTTGGCCGTCTTCGCTTCGGGCACACCAAGAAATTCGGCCAACTCGGCGATGGTCTTGCAATGGGGGGTGGCGACTTTCTCCAAGGGCTTGGGCTCTTCGGCGGGGAGCGCTTCTTTCTGGAAGGTGGCAACCTGGCGGTTGGCCGCATAGCCGCAAGCCTCGCAGAGCAAGAGCGTGTCTTCACCGTGGGGGGTCAGGTACATATACTCGTGGGCCATTTTGCCGCCCATCATGCCGACATCGGAGCGGACGGCGATGACGTTGATGCCGCAGCGGCCAAAAATATCGAAATAAGCCTGATAATGGTTGCGGTACTGCTCGTCGAGGCCCTCCCAGGTGGCATCCAGCGAGTAGCTGTCTTTCATGGTGAACTCGCGCACCCGGATCAGCCCGGCGCGGGGACGGGGGTCATCGCGCCACTTGGTCTGGATGTGGTAGACGAGTACGGGAAGCTGGCGGTAGGAGTGAATCTCCTGCCGGACGAGATCGGCGACGACCTCCTCATGGGTCATTGCCAAGACCATGTCGCGCTCGTTCTTGTCCTTGAAACGGCCCATCTCGGAGCCGATCTGGTACCAGCGCTCGGTTTCCTGCCAAAGTTCGGCGGGATGGACGACGGGCATTTTCATCTCTTGGCCGCCGATGGCGTTGATTTCATCGCGCATGATATCTTCGATTTTGGTGAGCGAGCGGTGCGCCAAGGGCAAGGCGGTGTAAATCCCGGCTGCCAACTTGCGGATGAATCCGGCTCGCTCTAACAAGACATGGCTGGGAATCTCGGCATCGGCCGGGGCCTGACGCAGGGTTTGGCTAAACAGTCGTGACATTCTCATAAAAGGCTTCTCCTGACGATATAAAATATGGCTCAAATAACGACAAAATCCCTCTGGCCTCACAGCCCAGAGGGATTGCTTTACCGGTGGCTCGCCGCTCCCACCAGCCCCAAGACTGGAAGCCTATCGTGGCTTACAGTTGCTAGGGACGGGAAGTGGGGAGATGACGAAATTGATCATGATGGAGCAAGTTTACCAAAGGCAGGGTCAGTGTCAAGGTAGATTGAATGCTTACCCTAGCTCACTCGTCATGATGAAGAGCGGTTTCATGGCGAACTGCTTGTACTGAGGGCGTAGTCGCTCTTTGTTGTAAAACCGATCCACATCGACGACCTTGCTCTTGCTGGTGACCACTTCGACGGGGACATTGTCATAACGCCCGTTCTTAAGCACGATCAGGCGGCCATGAACGCCCTTGAGGATCAAGTCAAGGGCCAGGTTGCCGTAGGCCATCGGGACGATCGAATCGATCGCGTCGGGGCTGCCGCCGCGGACCATATAGCCCAGCTTCTGGTTGACAATGTTGATCGGCTGGCCATTGTTGTATTTCGGAGAGCGAGCTTTGAGTTCTTCGGAAACCAGGTCGCCAATGCCACCTAATTTTTTGTGGCCGTAGGCATCGGTGGTCGAATCCTTGAAGACCATCTCACCGCCTTTGAACATGGCGCCCTCGGAGACCAGGACGATCGAGTAGCGGCTGGGATTCTTGAGGCGATCGTGAGCGAGCAGTTCGGTCAAATGATCGATATCAAATTTATATTCCGGGATGACACACCGGTTAGCGGCTCCGGCCATGGTCGGCAGCATGGCGGTGAAACCGGCATAGCGGCCAAACACCTCCAAGACCAGGAAACGCTCGTGGGAGCCCGCGGTCGTGCGCAAATTGTTGGTGATCTCAATGGTGCGGGTGACACAGGTACTGAAGCCGATGCAGTAATCGGTGCCGGGAACGTCGTTGTCCATCGTCTTGGGAATAGCGACGATCTTGATGCCCTGCTGATAAAGTTCAACCGCGTAACTGAGCGTGTCGTCGCCGCCGATGGGAATGAGATAATCAATGTTCAAGAATTCCAGGTTTTTGATCACCTCAGGAGTGAGATCATTGATCTTGTCGTTGTATTCGCATCTGAGATGTTCGGGAACTTCGTCTTTGGGAACACGGCTGGGACGCGTCCGCGAGGTGTGCAGGAAGGTTCCGCCGGTTCTGCCCTTCTTGTTGACAACTTCCTCGGACAAGATTTCAAAATTTTGAGAATTATCCGCCTTTTCGTCGCGGATCACTTCCATGATCCCCGCCCAGCCGCGCCGCAAGCCAATCACCTGGTAGTCTTCACGCAATGCTCGAATGGTAACCGCACGGATAGCCGGGTTCAAGCCGGGAACATCACCGCCGCCGGTGAGAATACCAATTACGCCTTTTTTCTTTTTTGCCATTGTATCTTCTCCTTTTCAACTTGCCTGGATGTCTCTCCTGAAAAAAATCACCGCAGAGAAACGGAGAACGCCGAGTTTTTAAGGGGAACTCGACTGACGTTCGCTCTAAAGTGTCTGTTTATTTTCTTGAAATTTTAACCATCTCACAATTTTGAGAAAATCCATTTTCAGTCGAATATGATACCACACTCCTTTGATCCAACAGTACGATTTTTGATTCGGGAGAATCAAAAATCTTTTTAATACCCCCCTTAAACAAAAGAACCCCCACCGGTTTCTTCGGTGGGGGTTCTTTTTCTAGATCTCAATTATACGAGAACGACATTCGTCGCCTGAGGGCCTTTTTCTCCTTGCTCGACAGTGAATTCCA
>CAZXXW010000225.1:0-4893 GCA_964644835.1 uncultured Anaerolineales bacterium | reverse complement strand
AGGGGAGTGAACAATTACCCTCAAACCAATGACGCATTTCAGGATCGCATACGAAAGTGGTGGAGAACCAGATGAATGGTTGGAAGTTTATGTAATCGATCCCTTGAGTGCTTAACGACAATTAAAATTGCCGCAGACCAACCACTCATTTTGCACAGGCGGAAATCCTAACATATAATACACACCATGAATAGCTCTCACATGCGATCGAAAATGGTTCACGAAGAATTGAGCAACGCGGATGTCAACGCGATTGCCAAAGCGAGGGGCTTTTCGAAGAAAGAGAAAGCCTCCCGGGCGGTATTTGAGAATTTTCTACTCTCAGAGATCGGCGTCGAAGAAGTAATGGCCACGCTCCACCCAGAAGAAATCGCACTGCTCCATCTTCTGAAGGTCAAAAACGCGATTGTAGATATCACCTTCTTTGCCCGCCATTATGGAGACGCGGGAACGGAAAAGAAGTATTATTACGGCACCTTCACCCAGCAATACAAACCCACCTTCAAGAAAGTTCGCACGAAGTTGATCCGCAAAGGCATCTTGCTCTTTGCCGAGAAAGAGGGTGCTGGTGACACCAAAATGGATCGACGTCGCTTCCGCTTCCCACCTAAATTCAGCGCTTTCTTGCCTCCCATAATCAACGTTGAGCATCGCTTTGAGGAGCGGGGTGATCGTCGCCGCGAGGCGGTCTTGCGGAAGAAATTGGCCGAAATCTTGATACCCAAAAAAGGCTCCCAAGACTCTTCTTACGCGTTGACTCTCTCTGATGGGAATTTGATGATTGGAAAACGGTATTTTCAGACCAAGCTCTTGCAGGAATGGCAGCTTGCTCTCTGGGAAGCTCATTTCTCTATCACCAGGATGCCTAACCAGGTCACGCTTGCTCTTATTGAGGCGGTTAGTCTGATTTTTTCCCAACTGCGACCAAATGAATGGATTTGCCCCTCCCAACTTGATACCCCCATAAAAATGCTTTGCTATGGGGGCAATCTTCCCACCGGGGAGAAACTTTGTCAGGCAGGCTGGAAGGAGGGAATCCTGGCCAAGCACACCGTGGACGGGGAAAACTATTACCGCATGCCACTCCCTCCAGAGCCCACCAACGATGATGAAACCCTAGCGCCCGCGGCTTATCTGACCCCCCAAGAAGAGGGCGTGAAGGCAGATCTAGAGCGCATCCCCTACCCCCAAATAGAGCAATTGAATCGCATAATGTACTTCGATATCAAGGATGGAAACCTGATCGCAAAGTCGGATTTGATTAAGCTGGGGTGGGCTACCCCCGACGTATGGGAGTGGCCAATCACACTTTGGTTAGAGGCAAATGTCCCCGCTTTTGAAACCGTCCTTCAAAAAGTCAAGGCACGATGGGGGCAGCAAATCGTTCACGAGAATCTGTACATTGCCAAAATCGATGATCTCAGCCTTAAAGTGCAAATCGAGCGCGCTTTTTCTGACCCTAGCACCATGCTCTCACTGGCCAATGACTTTATCGCCTTTCCGAAAGAGCAATTGCCGGAGATTAAAAAAATCGTTAGCAAAGCTGGTTATGTTATTAAGACCATCTCACGAGGCGATTGAAAAAAAACGCGACGCGTAGGAACGAGAGATTGGGCATGCTTCGCAATGAATTGGGCAAAGGGGCTAGAATCTCCAAAGTTGCAACAAAAGCCGTCCAAAGAATCTTCGCTGGGCGTCCCCCGTATAGACGTAGCCGTGTCGATGAAGTTCGACGCTCGGCGACAGCCCAGATGGTTGATTTTCCCAACTGGATAACTACGTCAACTCGAAGATATCTTGGGAGAATTTCCCAAAGGGATCCCGGCGACTTGCCAAAGTGTCAACTACTTTTCCTGAAAAAATAAACCATCTCAAGAGAGAATATGAAAAAACAACTTGCTAGCATCGACGTTTCTGACTTAGATGTGTACAGCAACAAACTCGACCTGTTGCGAGATTTGCACGTCTTTGTCAAATACGCCCAGGAGCGAGAAGTCAAGCGATTAGTGCGTTCCAACCGCTTGAGCAAGGCCGATAATCAGCGGCTGGCTCAAGCCATGACGGATACAGAGGCCGCCCAAGCCGAAATCGAACGGGATGGCTATTCTCATTGGCTGGATTACGTGGATAGGTTAGCGCTGCGCTTGAGTTTGATAAACTACGACACCGAGGGGGAATACCTGGGCTACACCAGCCGTTCGCCATCGTATCGCGACAATTATGTCATCGTGCAAGAGAAAAAATATCGAGCTTTTACAGAGCGATCTTCGCTGGAACAGGAAAAACTTATTTTCGAGGATTTGCTCGTCAGCACCAGTAACGAATTCTATAGCCGAAGCATTTGTGGGCGGCTGGATAGATTCCAAAGTTGGGGATCGGCGACGAAGGTGATGTCTGTCCTAAAGTTCCCTCCCATTCGAAAATTTCTCTTCAAGGTATTGCAGGAATGGGAAGCAGGAGCGTGGTACAGCGTCGCCTCTCTGGTCGAATATCTGAAATGCAACCATCGCTACTTTCTCATCCCAGAACAGCTCCCTCCCGACAAGTATGGGCGGAAAAACACCGAACGATATGGCAACTTCTACGAAGGGGAGAGCCGTTGGGATCGAGATCACACCGTCTCTGAAGAGGATCCAGATGCCTTCGAGCGGGTGGAGGGGCGTTACGTCGAACGCTTTTTGGAGGGGATTCCACTGTTGCTCCATTATGTCGATGTGGCCTACGATCCCGAACCGCAGCAGGATATCTTTCCCTCCCGGGGTGTACTCAAGGGCTTCCGGATTCGGGAGCACTTCCACCAGGCGATGAATGGCGAATTGCCCGAGCCAAACGTGACGGTGCAGCCAAATTTCGAGGTGGTGGTTGAATCTCCCCTTTATCCGGCGGCGCTGATCGAGCAGCTTTCCAACTTGGCCGAGCAGCGTTCTGAAAAGCGCTCCGAGCCAGCCACGATATTCACGCTGAAGCTCCAGAAAGAGCGCGTGGCCAAAGCGTTGCTGGAAGATGAAGAGTTGGACGTGTTAGCGTATCTAGAAATGTTGACCGGACGCCCGCTGCCCCAAAATGTCCGCATCGAGCTTCAGGAGTGGGCCGGTCACACGGATGTGTTTACACTCTATGACGGGTTTGCCCTTTTCGAGGGCGATGACGAGCTTCCCGAGGTGGAGAATTTCACCGTGGCGCAGGTCGCACCCAACCTCCGGGTTGTGCACTCACCAGCAAAGTTGATCACCCGCCTCGAGCGCGCCCAGCGTGTCCCCTTTTGGGTGGAGCATCCCGCTGACAAGTTTGATCCCCTCCCCGAACGAGTCCGTACCGCCTTCCCCATGGAATCAGAAACCGTCATTCAGGAAAGTAAACCAGCCGTCACCCTGCAACGGAAGACCACTATCGTGCTCCACGTTTCCCATCCCGAACTGTTCAAGAGAATCCGCAAAGCGCTAGTGGCCGAACGGTGTCCCATCAAGGCTGATTCCGAACAACGCACCCTGACCTATTCGAAAAAGTACACTGCACAGGTCGAAGAGACATTAGAAACTATGCGCGCGGATTTTGAGATCGAGGTGGAAGAGGTCGCATGAGCAAACCCGGCCCACTGATTATCCAGAGCGATCACACCATGTTGCTCGAAGTCGAGCACTCGCAGTACACTGCCTGCCGTGACTTTTTAGGCGGGTTCGCCGAATTGGTCAAATCGCCCGAATTCATCCACACCTACCGGGTCACCCCGCTCTCGCTGTGGAATGCGGCTGCGCTCGAGATCCCTCTTACGGAGATCACGGAGGGGTTGCTCCGGTATGCAAAATACAGTCTGCCCGATACCGTCCTGTTCAATATGCGGGAATGGTACGATGTCTATGGCAAGTTGGTGTTGGAACCGTATTCGAAGGAAAAACTGAAGCTGAAGGTGGAGGACGAGTATATTTTCGAGCACCTTCAACACGATGAGAGGTTGGAATCTTTTTGGTCGGAAAATGGATGTGTGGTGGGGAAGGGTAGTTTGCTGGTCCCTAGAGGAGCTCGCGGCCGGGTGAAGCAGGCTTTGGTAAAAGCTGGGTACCCGGTTAAGGATGTTTGTGGTTATGCCCCGGGTGCTCCCTTCGAGATTTCCCTGCGCGAGGTGGATTTGGACGGACACCCTTTTCAGCTGCGCGATTATCAGCAGGACGCGGTGGAGGCTTTTTACCAGGCCGGGCGGCCCACGGGTGGCAGCGGGGTGATTGTGCTGCCCTGCGGCTCGGGGAAGACCATTATTGGCATCGGCGCCATGGGGCGAGTTTCGATGCACACGTTGATTATCGCCACCAATAATGTGGCGGTGCACCAGTGGCGGGGCGAGCTGATCTCCAAATCGCACATTCATCCCGGCGACATTGGCGAATACACCGGCTTGCAAAAGGAGATTAAGCCGGTCACGGTGACCACCTACCAGATGCTCACCCACCGCCAATCCAGAGAGGATGATTTCGAGCATTTGGAACTCTTCACCGATCACGATTGGGGTTTGATCATTTACGACGAGGTACACATGCTGCCCGCGCCCGTGTTCCGGGCCACCACGGAAATCCAGGCCAAGCGGCGGTTGGGGCTTACGGCTACCTTGATCCGCGAAGATGGCAAGGAGGATGACGTTTTTGCCCTGATCGGCCCCAAACGTTACGATGTACCCTGGAAGACGCTGGAAAACCGCGGCTACATTGCCGAAGCCTATTGTACCGAGTATCGCGTCCCTCTGCCCCGGGAGGTTGAGGTCGAATACGCACATGCCGACAAGCGGGCGCGTTTTCGCGTCGCGGCCGAGAATTTCGCCAAGATCGACTTGGTCGATCAGCTCATTGCCAACCATCCCGATGATCGTATCTTGGTGATTGGCTTCTATATCGATCAACTCGA
>CAZXXW010000224.1:0-4982 GCA_964644835.1 uncultured Anaerolineales bacterium | reverse complement strand
CCCCATATCGGCCAAAATAGCGCTCTTGCGGCTCAGGGCGCTGGCTTCGGCCAATTGATCCTGGAAGCGAACGGCCAATTCAATCGCCTGATTATAGGTTTGGAGCGCGGCGTCATGTTGGCCAAGGTTGTAATAACAAAAACCGCTCAAAAGGGCCATGGATTGCTGCAATTGATGGTCATTGTGCTGATCGGCCAAGCCGAAACAGCGCTCGATGTAGGGAAGCGCTTCCTCAAACTTGGATTTCTCCATTAAGTAAGAAACCAACGTTTGCAAATTGGCCAATTCTGCTTCAAGGTGACCAATCGTTTGGGCGGCCTGGATGGCCCTGTCCGCGTACATCAAGGCCAAACCAACTTCCCCATGTCGAGCGTGGGCGCGAAACAACCCCCCTAGAATATGCATTTCTGCTCTGGCATCTTCAAGGCGAGCGGCAAGATGAAGGGCGCGTTCATACTGTTCGATTGCGGACTCGTACGCTTCGTCGACCAAATAGACATTCCCGGCTTTGGTCAGGAAGGAGCACGCCGCCTTCGGATTGTGGAGTTCTTCGGCGATCTCATTAGCAAAAAGATAGTATTTCGTCGCTTTTTCGAAAGCCTGCTCCTGGTAGAACGTGTCGGCAAATAGATTAGCGATGCCCATCTTGCGCTTCTGATCTTCTTGATTGGCAGCAATTTTCATCGCTTTGCTCAAGTTGGAGAGCGCCTTGGCTGTGTTCCCCTTCTCAGAAAGCAAGCGGGCAATCTGAAAATAAGAGTCGCAGGCGAGCAAAGGATGGTTGATCTTTTTAGCTATTCGATTGGATTTCTGAAATTGATTCAGGGCGCGACTGAAATTGCCGATATCTCGCAGCGCCAGCCCCCGCAGCCCCAGGAACTGGCTCTCGGCGTCGAGGTCGTTTTGCTCCTGGGCCAGTTTCAAGCCCTCATCAAACTGGGTCAGTGCTTTGGGTGCATCTCCCTCTGCCAAATACGCTTGGCCTAACTCGGTCAAAGTGGCAAGCATTTTAGCTGTGTCGCCAGCTTGACGAGCATCTCTCAAAGCTTCAGAGAGGGCAACGATTTTTTCATCCGGAGTCGTTTTGTTTTCTAGTTGCATATCTTTTCACTCCCAAGAAACGAGTTCAAGTTAACCAATTGGAAAGCCGCTTGACCGGTGGACGGAAAGCGATTTAGTCACCAACAAACACGCCGTCTCTTCTTGGCTTTCGATAAAGGCAAGCCCTTCTTCCAGCCCCATGACCATCACGGCGGTCCCAAAGGCGTCGGCCTGGGTTGCGCACGGCGCAATCACCGTGGCGGAGCACAACTCGGCGGGCGAGACACCCATCCGGGGGTCGATGATGTGGTGCAGGCTGTGATCTGAGGTAAACGAATTCATGTAATCGCCGGAGGTGGCAACGGCGCAGTTGGCCGCATCCAGCCTGGCCAGCCAGGGCGTTTCCGCTTCGGCACGAGGGTGTCTGACCGCTATTCTCCAGGGCTGCTCCTCGGCGGTGAGCCCCCGGGCAAAAAGATCGCCCCCGGCTTCGACCAGGACGCGGTCAAAGCCATAGGACCGCAATTTGTTTACCCCGGCATCGACAACCCGGCCTTTGGCAATTCCGTCCAGGGTGATTTCCATGCCGGGAAGGCCGAAGGATAGGTGATCATCCCTGACGTTGATCTGGCGATAGTCCACAAGCTTCAACAGTTCGGAACGAAACAGGCCTCCTGGACGGTGAGCATCCAAAACGGGTTTGACGGTGATATCGAAGGCACCGCCGGTTAAGCGGCCATAATCGCAGGCCTGGTGCAGCAGCGCAACTAGCTCATGCGGAGGCTGGTTCAGTTCCCCCAGCCGGTTGAGGCGACCGACAGGCCCGTCTTGTTGGCGGTGATCAAAAAGCTGAATCTGCGCTTCCATGTGGTCAAAAGCGGCTTGGATGGCCGTTTGCCCCCCGTCCCGGCTTTCGGCGATCAAGGTTAAGTGGATGATTGTGCCCATCAAAACGCGCTGTTCAGAAACTCGCACACCTGCCGGGGACAAGGTTCGATTGAGAAAACGCCCCCCGGCGGCCAACCCTCCCATCAGGGCGGTGATTTTGAGAACGTCACGACGGCTTATTTTCTGCTTCATGGTTATTGGTCTTCTTCCCGGGCGTCCCAATCGATGGTTGGTGTGGGGGTGAGGTCATCTTCTCGATGGTTGCGGCCGCGGCCGTGACCGCCGTGGTTTTCTGCAGGCATAGGGGTTCCCGGCGGATTCGTCTCATCGGCGAAGGGATGAGTCGGGTGGGAACTCTCATCCGGCGACACGCTTTCACGATAGTATCCCGGCAGGCCGGTGTCAGCCTCTCGAATTCCCCGAATCCAAATGATGCCAATCAAGATAACACAAACGGTCAAAGCAGCTACAAACAGCGATTTTTTGATCATCTCGCCCTTCGCCATGAACGCCACACATCTCGCCCCCAGCGCCTGATCGCGGCAATCAAGGCGACGGTGGGATCAATGGGGCATAGATAGGTACAGAATGGCCGGTAAACGAGCAAACTGCCCAAGAGAATAATAGCAAGAAAAATCCATTCAATGGTCATACCCTGAAAATCAAATAACGCGGCAAACGGTTCGTATCCGGCCACACCCGGGCGCCGCAGCGCAAGCCCAAGTAAGATTGCCAAGAGCGCCAAACCGCGCTGCAGCCATGTCAGGAAGGGACGCAATTCTTTTGGCCGGTAAGGTTTGGCATCTGTCACGGTAGCTAGCGTTTCTTGGATAGCGCCAAAGGGACAGAACCAGCCGCAATAAGGATTTTTGCCATCCACCGAGGTGACAAACAAAATCCCGCCGATCAAGATATACCAGTACAGGTTGGCTTGCCAATCGGGCCAGTAGCCGCTGAGCAGCGAAATGAACATCGTGATAGTCAGGGGCACTGTGTAGACAAAGCCGACAAAAATGATACCGGCCAACAGGATTCCCCAACGGACCCGTCGTTTCCAGGCCCCGGCGCGCATTCTGTGGCCGAGATAGCCGGCCCCAAACAAAGCCAGCAGCGCAATTTCTGGACCGCCAAATTGGATCGAGCGCTTTTCGGCGGGCAGCGGCTGGGCCAAGCCATCTTGAGCAATGTTTCGAATCGCCTGTCGAGAAGCCGCGGCGACCCCTTCGGTGCTCAAAGTTGCACCGCTGACCGCGTCAATATCTTCGCCGAGTTGAAAAGGTGAATCAAAAGCGCGGCCTACAAATTGGGAGACCATATCAGCGTTGACGACCAAACGGAAAAAGCCGGGGGTCTCGCTTTGTTTTAGAACCTTGATCCCTGTGACATTGCCTTCGAGATCAATCCCTACCAATACTTGGATCGGCCCACTGTATCCCGGTGCCTCTCCGGTGGCAGCATATCCAACGGTTTCTGTTTTGTCTTTATTGTAACCGACGAACAAATCGCCTTGCTTTTCGACGTGAACAGCCCGGGGAAGCAACTCGGCAACCTGGGGGGCTACATCGACCCCTGAGGTGAAGTAGCCAATCACCCAAGCGGCGGCAATGATCAAAATGGTGATGGCAACCAGAACGCGTTCGCGGCGTCTCCGCCGGATGGCGTTTACAGGGATCGCTTTGACCTTTTTGGACCGCTTGCTTGGGTTGCTCATTGCATCAAACTAAAATCAGGGGAGAGGCTTTCACCTGCTCCCCTGAACAATCTTTATCTTTCTACACTGCTTTTGCCATAGAGACAAAACTCTCCAAGGCAAGGCAATTATTGATCGCGGCGCATGAACCAGATCACACCGCCAGCGACTAGCAGAATGAAGAAGAGCACCCAAAAGATCGTTGCAGCTCGAGGCTCTAACTCTGCTCTGCTAGTAATAGCATTCTGCAGCAGAAAGATTTCTGCAAACAGCCACAAAGCCCAGAGCAGCCATTCATACCAAGGTCGTTTCTTGATTTCGATGTTAAAAGTTTCACTCATCTTTCCTCTCCTATCCTACGACAGCGGTGCTGTCGCAGCCATACTCGGGCAGATCCAAACCCCACCATTCTTCGTTGTCTTTCATGGCGCCATAACCAAAGGCGTCATCCATGCTGCGGAAGAAGCCATCCAGCGCCGGGACGGTAGCGGAACCGGCTTTGACCCATTCGTGGATCCAGGCCTTGTCTTTTTTGGAAAAGGGGCAAACCGCGAAGCAAATCCCACAGTTTGTGCCCGTTTCGAGGCGCTGGAACTCGCGGCATTTGATCGAGTCTTCGAAGAAAGCCTTGTGGCCGGGGTTGTTCCAACCACCCTTCACTTCCCAGGTGGGGTCTTCAAAGCTGAGCGCCTCGCCGCCGCAGGCTTCGGCGCATTTCTTGCAGCGCTTGCAGAATTCCATAATACCGGCGTCAATGGGCTTATCATAGACCACGGGCAGTTCGGTGAGAATCTTGAAGACACGCACCATCGGTCCAAATTCCGGCGTAATCAGGCGATTGAGGCGGGACATTTCGCCTAACCCTGCCATGACGCCAAAAGCGGGGGCAATGCCCAGGGCATTGGTGCTGGATTCACCCAAACCCATATAACCTAACCCTCGCAGGAATTCCTGGGTGGAATTCTGGATTTGGCGGCCGCGCAGATACGCCAGGCTGGTCGTCTGAGAAGCCAACACCGTAGGAGCGCGCTTGAGGGTCTCCTCCGACATCTGGACGGTGAAGACGATGACGGTCTTGGCCTTCATGGGGATGTAGCGGGCATCTTCGGTCTCGGAGGGCTCTTCATCATCGGTGAAGATCAATTCCTTGCCATCAGGATCGACGGAATAGATCAGCTTGCGGGTGTTTTCATCCAGCTCAACAAACCCAACGTGAGCAGCACCAAAGTGACGCATAGCAGAACGAACCATGCGGGCATTTTCTTCGGGCGTGCCTTCCCAACGGGGGACGCCCCATTCTTCCGGTGTTTTCGCTTCCTGGGGGCCCATAAAGCTCAAACTGGGGCGGACATCGTGGCCGGCA
>CAZXXW010000223.1:0-5020 GCA_964644835.1 uncultured Anaerolineales bacterium | reverse complement strand
GATACCGCCTTGGGCGTTCTCCCTGCTGGAACGGCCAACGTCTGGGCACGGGAGATTGGTTTGCCCGGCCTGACCTGGACGCGCGTCATGGCACTTGAAGAGAGCGCCCGTCGGCTGGCCACGGCCAGGGTTGAAAAGGTCGATGTCGGTTTTTGCAATCAGCGCCCCTTTTTGTTGTGGGCCGGCGTTGGCTTCGATGCGTTTGTCGCCCATCGCATCGAACCGCGCACCCGCTGGGAAAAACACTTTGCCCTGGCCCAATATGCCACCAACGCGCTGCGTCAGGCGGCCGTGTTTAGCGGCATCGACTTGAAGATTCACGGACAAGATGTCGATCTCTCCGGCCATTATCTCTTGGCTGTGGTCAGCAATATTCATCTCTACGCCGGGGGGTTGGCCGAGATTTCCCCGTATGCCCGCGTCGACGACGGAAAAATGGACCTGTGGCTGTTCTCCGGCAACACCCTCATCGAAACGATCACCCACGCACTCGATGTGCTCTCCGGGCGTCACGTTCACTCCGACCAGGCCCGCTGCATCACCTTCGAAGAGATTCAATTGGCCTCCGATTCGCCCCTCTATGCCCAGGTTGACGGCGAGCCGATCGAAGAGGGCCAAACGATGGAAATCGTGGTTCACCGCCAGGTCTTGCCTGTTTTGATCCCGGAGCAGGCCTCGGGCGATCTGTTTTCGGAACGGAGCGCTTAGGACGATGAAACCTTCTGCACGGTTTGTTTTCTTGGAGATAGTAGGCGCTGTGGTTGTCGCGGCGGGTCTGTTTCTGCTCGTGGTGCTATTTCTCCAGGTGAGCAGGCCGGCCCGGACTCCCGTGGGGCTGGCTACCGCTGTTCTTACGGTCATCCCAGCTCCAACAAGCACCCCGTTGCCCCCCACGGCGACACCGACGCCCGTCCTGCCGACTCCGGTGCCACCCGGCGAGATTGGCCCGGGTGTGTATGTTCAGGTTGTTGGCACCGGCGGAGAAGGATTACGTCTAAGAGCGGGACCAGGTTTAGACCGAGAACAGCTCTTCGTTGGTTTGGAATCCGAAATCTTTGAGGTTGTTGGAGGCCCAGAAACGGGGGATGGCTACACCTGGTGGCAACTCCAATCTCCTCACGATCAGAATCGGGGTGGGTGGGCCGTCGCTGAATATCTAGACGTCGTTGACGAACCCTGATTTAATCTCCCCCTTGAATTCGATTTTCATTGGAGATGGTCGCGCAAATTATGCTTGACCGCGTACGCTGCCGCCTCAGCCCGGTTGCTGACGTTCAGCTTGGCCAGAATGCTGCTAACATAGTTGCGCACCGTCCCCTCGCCAAGATAGAGTTCCTTGGCAATTTCGCGGTTGGTCTTGCCTTCTGAAACCAGAATCAGGACGTGTTTTTCTTGCTGGGTAAGCTCGGCAAACGCCGATGCTTCTTCTTCTTTGGCTGCCCGGCGCACTTCTTGGAAGATGCGCTGGGTCACCGACGGGTCCAGGAGCGCTTCTCCCCGGGCGATGGCCTCCAGGGCTTGAATCAAATCCTCGCCGCCAATTTGTTTGAGCACGTATCCCGCCGCGCCGGCGCGAATCGCCGAGAAGAGCATCTCGTCTTCGGCGTACGATGTCAACATGATCACCTGGGTATCGGGATGATTTTTGGTGATTTTTTCGCAGGCATCGATTCCGGAGCCGCCGGGCAGGCGTATGTCCATAACAACAATATCGGGATGGTTTTGTTCAACGAAGGTGACCGCTTCGTGAGCCGTCGCCGCCTCTCCGATGACAGAGAACTGAGGGTGTCGGTCGAGGAGTGCTTTCAGGCCCAGGCGGACAACTTCGTGATCGTCGACGAGTAAAATACGTTGCTTTTTCATCAAATGCTCCTTGTGAGCAGTAGGTAATCTGGTGATTTGCTAAGAGGAAGAAGCTTTGTCTCGAAAGTCGACAAAGCGGTAACCCACCCCGCGCTCGGTGAGAATGTATTCGGGATTGCTGGGGTCTTTTTCGATTTTCTTGCGCAGGTAATTGACATACAGACGCACATAGTGGGGCTCATCGCGATATTCATAACCCCAAACCTTGGTCAGGATTTGCTCGTGAGTCAGCACCCAGCCGGCGTTTTTGACCAGGTGGTAGAGCAGTCGGTATTCGGTCGGACGCAAGTTTACCAATTCTCCGTCGACCCAAATTTTACGTTTTTGAAAGTCAAGCTTCAGGCGGTCATCGACCTCGATGACGCTGTGGGCTTCGCCTTCGGCGGCTTCGACGCGGCGCAAGACGGCTTTGACCCGGCTGACCAATTCGCGCGGGCTAAACGGCTTGGTGACGTAATCGTCGGCGCCCCATTCCAGGCCTCGGACGCGGTCGTTCTCCTCGCCCTTGGCAGTCAACATGATCACCGGAACCGAGCTGAATTCGCGAATCTTCTTCAGGATCTTGAAACCGCTGATGTCGGGTAGCATCACATCCAGAAGGACAAGATTGGGAAGCGCGTTGCGAACCTTTTCTAACGCCTCTTTACCGTTGAACGCAGAGATCACTTCGAAACCATCGTGCTCCAGGTTTAAACGGATGAAACGGACCATGCGTTGTTCGTCATCGACGACAAGAATACGGTGGCCTTGAAAATTCGTTTGCTCCATAGCTACTCTCTCACAAATCCGATAATATCTTCTTTTTGTTCGTCGGTAAGGATTTCAATCAGGGTCAGTTCCTTGAGTGGCCATATCACTGTTTTGACATCACGTTCGATAAAATGGATATCACGCCCGTCTCGAAATCGGGGATTCCTGACGATCAAAATTTGGTCGTCAGGATTGGGCAACTCATCTATCTCGGCGATGATAGGGTCGACATTGCGGATGTGTAAAATAATATCAATTGCCATGGTTTCTTTCTCCTGATTTCTTGTTGATCAACACCTGGATCTTCAGCGCGCCCAGGGTAAGGATGTCTCCATGTTGAATGCTATATTCAGCATGGGAGTCGATCTTGATCCCGTTGATGCGCGAACCGTTCGATGATCCCAAATCTTTGACCGTAATCCGATCCCCTCTCGTGTTGATCATCGCATGGATGCGGGAGACACCGCTTTTGTAGGCGTTATAGTCGCTGAGATCAATGTCCGGGATCACCTTCTGACCGTCGGCAACCCGGCCCAGGGTGTACTTTTTTTCTTCTTTCAGCGGAATGGCCTCTTTTGTATCTACGATGTAAAGGATCACCTTGCTGTCTTTCTCTTCCGATAGTAGCGCTGGAGCCGGTACCGTCGGCGGCGAGATTCCCGCCACGATTCTCGATGCTGGTGTTTGCTGCGTGGATGCTTCACTCGTCTCGATTAGTTTGTGGCCACAATGTGAACAAAAAACCGCGCCATCCAATTCCTCGTGTTGGCATTTAGGACATATAATCATGTTGACAGATCTCCCGTAATCTCTTTTCCGGGTAGCAGCAAGGCACGAGTGCCATACTTGATTTCTTTTCTGCCTGTTGGGCTAAACTGTTGGTGTTTTTGGATATATTGGGATTCTGCTAACACGGTATTGGCCAACTTGTGCTCCCCTTGCGAGAGCAAGTGGGTGGCGATATGTCCAAGCCGCTGGGTTGCTTTTTGGTAATCGCCTTGTTCGATATCCGCCTGAGCTTGTTCCTGCATGCGGTAGAGGGTCAGTTTCGATAGCGCTTCTTGGAGCGCTGCCGAGGGGCGATTGACCGGCGGGGTGGATTGCGCCGAGCGGGTCAGTGTGATTGGAATTTCGTACGTTGTTAGCGATTGAGATGGAATCTGAAACTGGAAATTCCCATCCAAGATGAGAACAGTGTCGGTACTCGAGGGGATAGGATCGATGATGAATTCCATCAAGACGCGCTGCTGATGCGTTCGGGGCAGATGCCCCAATTGTAAGGGGGATTTCGTGTTCAGCACGCCGACTTCTGGTTTGATCCGCAGAGCATAGTGGAGTTCAATCGCCGGGCCGGTTTGAAAATTAAGCTGAATTTGCTTGGCGTAAGCCTGCTCCAAGTTCCTAAATTTCTTTTTTAGCAAAGAATCTATTTGGTGGGGATCGTGGATGTAAACACAATCTCCACCGGTGCGCGTAGCCAGTTCATCGAGCAGTTCATCATTCCATTTGTCGCCGATGCCAAAACAGCTCAGACCAATTCCATCTCTGGCGGCCGCGTCGGCTAGATCCATGCAGGCTTGCTCGTCTCCGTAGGTTTGCCCATCGGTGATTAAGAAGATGTGGTTAACGCCTGATGGGCGAAGATGCCTTTGGGCTTTTTTCAACCCTGCTTCTAATCCTCGCGAGATTTCCGTGCCTCCCCGTGGGCGCAGGGCATGGATATGTCTTTCTGCTCTTCTGGTTCTCAACTCCTTCAAGCTAGAAAATATCTCTTCCGCCCGGTCGTTGAACGCGATGATCGAAAAGATGTCCTCGTCTTGCAATTGGCGGACCAGTTCGATTGCCGTGGCCTTGACGGTGTTGATGCGCGCTCCCTTCATCGAAGTAGATGTGTCCAGCACCAGGGTAACATTGATCGTTGGCGCTGGCCTTTGGGTTTCTCCCGGCTTGGGGAAAACGCCAAAATCCAAGAGCGCGTAGAGAATTTGCTTTTCTTCAGAATGTTGGATAGCAGAGAGATTGAACTGGGTATTGATCTGAACCGGATAATGTTGTTTGGGTCTGGTTTCGCGGGAGCGATTATATTCTACTCGAATCTCAGGATCAATGAGAACCTCGTAAGCCTCTTTGATGCCAAGAAAAAGCTCCGTTGCGCCGGGTTTTATGTTCACATCTGGATGGACGCGCCGGGCTGCCCGGCGATAGGCTTGTTTTATTTCGTCTGGGGTTGCGTCTTCAGAAATTCCCAAACGCTTATAATAATCGATTGTTTTTGTCATAACCAAACTCTATGGTTTCGCCATTCTTTGGCGTTTGTCGCAGGGCTGGTCTCTACGTTTTGCGCCCCCTGGGGGGCAGCTCTCAAAGGAGGCTGCTTGATCCGTGGCTGCTTGTGCGTTCGGCAGGT
>CAZXXW010000222.1:0-5031 GCA_964644835.1 uncultured Anaerolineales bacterium | reverse complement strand
GCTGGAAAAGCGTCAACGGCTCAGAATGACACCCCACATGAACGCTTACAAATAGTGATCTCAGCGGCTCTCCCGGCGTGTTTTCCACGCCCTCTCTGCGCCTCCGCGTTGCATTTGGAGATGTGATGCCGCGTGTACGCCTGGAAGCTTGCCACAGCTACGAATTCATCCACCGCCTGACCGTTCGAGCCACGGACCTGAACTATGCCGGGCATTTGGGCAATGAAGCCCTGCTCGGTTTGGTCCATGAGATCCGCTCGCGGTTGATGGCCCAACTCGACTTCGACACCATTGGGATGGACGAGTCTGGCGTGGGGCTGGCCATCGCCGATTTGGCCGTCAATTTCAAGGCCGAGGCGTTTGCCCGTGACCGCATAGAAATCGACAGCCACATTGGCGAGATCAGCGAGAAATCGTTTCGCCTGTTTCACCGCCTGCGCCGCGGCGACCGGGTCATCGCCTTGGTCGAGACCGGCATCGTGGCGTACGATTATCAGGCTCACAGCGTGACCGCCTTGCCCGCAGCGTTTTTAGAAGCGTTGGAGAATTATCGTGTATAAGCCACAGATAAATAGGATCAACACAGATTTTTAACTTTTATCTTATTTATCATATTCATCTGTGGCTAAATATTTCGTATGCAATCAGTCTCAAAAAGGCTAAATTGACGATTGAATAACATTATTGGAGACCCTCTATGAATCAACCAAACGTTGCCCTGATCACCTTTGGCGATGCCAGGGAGCACGAATGGGAGAATCTCTTTCGTGGTTTGACCGAACCCCGCCATGCCCGCCTGGTCGATTATTTTCAAGACCTGCCGGTGGAACTGCACGCTCACGAAGCCGTGGCCCGGACCAAAGAACAAATCGACGCCCAGGTGGATGCCCTCAAAGCGGAGGGTGTCGAAGCGTTGGTCGCCCATCTGCCCTGCTGGACGTCCCCCAATTTGGTCGTTCGCGGCGTTCAACGTATGGATCTGCCCACCGTGCTGGTGTCCAACAAACACCCCGGCACCCATGGCACCGTGGGCCTGCTCGGTGCCGCTGGCGCGCTCGATCAGATTGGCTACCCTCATCTGCGCGTTCGGGCCGGATTCGACACAAGCGATATCGCTGATAAGGCGCTGCCTTTCCTGCGGGCGGCTTCGACTGTCAAGCAGCTCCACGGCAAGGTATTTGGCCTCTTTGGCGGCCGCTCGCTGGGCATCGATACGGGCAGCTTCGACCCGATGCAGTGGCGGCGCGACTTTGGCATCGATGTGGAACACATCGACCAGTTGGAAATCGTCCGCCGGGCCGAGGCAATCGACGCTGATTTGAGCGACGAGATGGTCACTTGGTTGGAGCAAAACGCTGCTTCGGTCGCTTACGACGGCAAGCAGCTTACCCCGGAGAAGCTCGATTTCCAATCCCGCTGCTATCTGGCCACCAAAGAGATCATCGCTGAATTCGATCTCGATTTCGTCGCCATCAAATGCATGCCCGACATGACCAACCACTACATTCCCCAGTGCCTTTCCGCTGCCTTGCTGCCGGGCCCCTACGATGCCCAGGGCGATAAATCCAGCGTGCCGATGGCCTGTGAAGCCGACGGCGACGGCGCCCTAACAATGGAACTGCTCGATTTGGTTTCGGGGGGCAGCCCAACTTTGTTTGGCGACTTGAGCTACATCAACGAGGAGACCAGCACCATCTACGTGCCCAACTGCGGGGCAATGTGCAGTTGGTACGCCGGACGCGCCGATCAGCCCGAGCAAAATTTGCAGCATGTCGAGCTGAGACCCTCCTTCCGCCCCAGCGGAGGCGCGACGACTTACTTCAAAGCGGCTCCCGGACCTGTCACTCTCTCTCGTCTCTATCGCCGCGATGGGCGCTACGTCATGGCCATCATCCCCGGCGAGATGGTCGAGCCTTCCAAAGACGAGTATGACACCTTTGTCGCTGCCCGCGGCAGCCATCAATTGCCCACCGCCTTTGTGCGCGTCGATCTGGACTTCGAAGCGCTGATCGATGAATTTGGCTCCAATCACATCTCCGGCGTGGCCGGGAATTACATCCAAGAGCTGAAGCACGTTTGCGATCTGCTCGATATTCAGGCCGTTGTATTAGAGAATTAGGGTAGATAAATATATTTTTTACCGCGAAGTCACAAAGTACACGAAGAAAATCTTTGTGACTAAAAAAGAAAAATCTTTGTGTCCTTGGTGTCTTTGTGGTGATATTTTTGTTTATCACGAAAATTGATAGGAAAGAAACAATGAACCGAAGAGAAGCATTTGCAGCCACCGTCAACCACCAAGAACCCGAACGCGTGCTGGTCGATTACGGCAAACACATCGGCTCGTTTCACCGCCAGGCCTACGAGCAATTGATAGCATACCTGGGCATCGAGACCGACATCCAGATTCTTGATCGCATGGCTCAGAATGTCGTTTTGGATGAAGCTGTCTGCCAGCGATTGGGCATCGACTTTCGCTGGATTGTGCCCCATTGGGTCGGCGTTCGCGATGTTGAGATCGACGGCGAAAAAGGATACATCGATATGTGGCAGACGCCGCATAAATGGACCGAGGTGGGCAACTATTACGCCGTCCACGAGCAGCCCTTGGGACAGGAAGACCTGACCCTGGACGAGATCGAAGCCTTTGACTGGCCCGACCCCGATGATCCGGCCATGTTTACGGGTCTGCGTGAAAAAGCAAAGTCCTGGTACGAGAACACGGATTACGTCGTCGGCGCTGACGGCATCAAGGCCGGTATCTTGCAAACCGCCGCCCAGATTAGGGGCTACGATAAACTCTTTCTCGACTTTTCGATCGAACCTGAAAGAGCTCACGCGGTGCTGAAGAAAATCTCGGCGACCATCGACCAGATGTACCGCAACTACATGCAAGCGGTGGGCGAGTATGTTCAGGTCGTGGTGATCACCGACGACCAGGGCACCCAGAATTCGCTGATGATCTCCCCAGACATGTTCCGAGAATTCATCAAGCCGTATCTGCGCTCGCAGATCGAAACGATCAAGGCAAATGCCGATGTCAAGGTGCTGATGCACTGTGACGGCGCCGTTCTGCGCATCGTCGATGATCTGATTGATATCGGCGTCGATATTCTCAACCCCATCCAAACGGTGGTGGACGGCTTTGAGGATACCTACGCTCTCAAGGAAGCCTACGGCGATCGCATCTGTTTCCACGGGGGCATCGATGTGCAGCAGGTGCTGCCCAATGCCACGGTCGAGGAAGTCCGCCGGGAGGTGGCAGGGCGAATCTACGACTTGGGGCGGGGTGGCGGCTACATGATTGCACCCTGCCACAATATCAATGTCGATATTCCTGTTGAAAACGCGGTGACCATGTTCGATGCCGCGCATCAATCGGGGCATTATCCCCTCAAAAAACCAAAAAGGTGACCCTATGTTCGAAATTCAAGACCTCAACCACGTCAACATCGTGGTGGCCGATTTAGAAGCGAGCAGGCATTTTTACTGCGACATCCTGGGGATGGAAGCGATCGAGCGGATATCCGATTTCACCTTTCCCGGCGGCTGGTTCCGCAAAAACGGCGCTGAGATTCACATCATCCGGGCAGATATTGCCACCCACGCGCCGGGTGATGCCTCCTATCCGGTCGCGGACAGCACCGAGAAAGAGCTGTCCTTCTCGCGGCATTTCTCGCTGGTGATCGATGATACGGACAAGTTGGTTGAGCAGTTGGAAAAGCATCAGGTCCCAATTGCTTATGGCCCCGTCAGGGCGGACTCGTGCAGACGTATTGCTACGACCCCGACGGGCACTTGATTGAATTTACACAATTTTGTTGAGAGGCTGCTGAAAAGGCCAATCTCACCACAGAGTCCGAGAGCACGCAGAGTATTCTCTAAACCAGGACTTACGCAGAAATGAAAAAAGCTTAAGGAATATACACAGAAAACGCTGGTTTGCGAAGCATGCCCATGGCAAGCCTGTCGAAACCACAGTTTTCGGCCACAGTTCGCTGATTTCGACAAGCTCAATCGGCGAACTGCGTAAGCTCTGTAAACTTTAGATATTTTCTCTGCGAACTCCGCGTCCCTGCGGTGGGCTATTCGGTGGTTTCATATTGAGAAAAGGAAGATGATATGACGTTTGAAAATCGCGTTAAGCGCATGATGTTAGCTGGAAAAAAGACGGTCGGCGCCTGGGCGCAGCTTGCCAGCCCTTTCACGGCCGAGATTTTGAGCAGGGCCGGTTTCGATTGGCTCATCCTGGATATGGAACACGGGCCGGGTGACATTCTTACGCTTGTCTCCCAGTTGCAGGCCATGCAGGGGACGGATACCTGCGCCCTGGTGCGGGCGCCCTGGAACGATTTTGTGGCCATCAAGCGGATCCTCGATACCGGGGTGCACGGCTTGCTGGTTCCCTACGTTAACAGTGGGGAGGAAGCCCAAGCGGCTGTGCGCGCTTGCCGCTATCCACCGGAGGGAATCCGCGGTGTGGCTGGCAGTCCCAGGGCCCAAGGCTACGGCCAAAACGTGCAGGACTATCTCCAGCGGGCGGCCGATGAAATCTTGCTGATCACCGCGGTGGAAACGCCCACGGCTGTAGAAAACCTGGATGATATTCTCGCTGTGGAAGGGGTCGACGGCATCTTCATCGGCCCGATGGATTTGGCTACCAACATGGGCCACCTGGGCCAACCCGGCCACCCCCAAGTGCAGCAGGCGATTGCCGTCATCGAAGAGAAGGTGCTCGCCTCGGGCAAGATCTTAAGTACCTTGGCGGGAGACTGGGAGAAGGCCCAGCGCTTGTACGAGAAGGGCTACCAGATGATCATGCTGATGGCCGACGGCACCTCCCTGGCCAAGTTAGCGGCTCAGAAAGTGGCCCAGTTTCGAGAGCATTATCCCCAGGGGTAGGGGGGCTTCCCGCCCTGCTGTCACGCTCGCCTTCGGTAAATCCGGCTAGATATTTAGCCAGCCCCATTCATGGGCAGCAATTCTCATTATGTCACTGCGCCTGTCCTGAGCATCAGCGAAGGAACTCGT
>CAZXXW010000221.1:0-5085 GCA_964644835.1 uncultured Anaerolineales bacterium | reverse complement strand
GGATGGGATGGCGGGAGATGATCGATAAAATCGCATTGACGACATCGTCATACCCGCTGAGATCGAACTCCCCGCTGGCCGGATGGGAAATTTTGGTGATCTCTCCCAGAATGGCGCGGGCGCGTAAGAGCCCCTCCTGGCCAGGGGGCTGCACCCAGGTCTCCACGGGAGGCCGGGTGGGCTGGGTGATGTGAACCTGATCGGGTCGGATTTTACGCAAAGCGGCAGCAATATTGCGCAGCGCCGCTTCGGTGTCGTTCAACCCGCGGATGAGCATGATTTCCACCCACAGGTGACCATCATACTCGTCCCGAAAGCTGGTCAACCCCTTCAACAAGCGCTCAAAGGTGAACTCCGAGTGAGGCCGGTTGATCTTGCGATACAGCTTGGGATCGCCAGCATCGAGGGAAGGCATGACCGCATCCGCGGCGGATACTTCTTCCCGTACCTCGGGACGGTAGAGCAAAGCACCGTTGGTGATCACGCCAACGGGCAAATCGGTGATCGCCTTGACCTGGCGAATCAGCCATCCCAGGCTGGCGTGGAGAGTCGGCTCTCCCGAACCAACGAAGGTGACCCAATCGATTTCCCCCTCTTCATGAGCGTCCAAGGTTTGTTTCACTTCCTCCAAGATCGCCTCCGGCGGGAAATAATCTTTCCGCTGGTTGACCATCGGGCGGGAGCGGCCCAATTGGCAATAGACACAGTTCCAATTGCAGGTTTTCAAGGGGATAGGATCGATGCCCAGGGACTGGCCTAAGCGGCGCGAAGGCACCGGGCCGTAGACGTAGTTCATTGGGGCATCTCAGCAGGAACTCGCTCTAGCTCACCATCTTCGTTCTTGCGGACGCGGTAGAGTTCCTTGGGGTCATCAACCCGGTCGATGAAAAGAACACCGTTGAGGTGATCGATTTCATGATGAACGACAACGGCGTCAAAGCCGGTGATGATTTCATCAAAAGGCTCGCCATCCTCGTAGAGCCCCGTCAGGCGGAGATAGTGGGGGCGATTCGTCTCACCGTACAACCCCGGAAAACTGAGACAACCGTCGAAATCCTTGCGGCCATCGCGCGCTTCGACAATCTTAGGGTTGATCAAAGCAATCGGCGGCCCAGGCTGTTCTTCGTCCTCTTCCCCATCAGCGGAGAATCGAACCAGCACCACTCGGTGGTGTTCGCCAATCTGAGGGGCGGCCAAGCCGATGCCATCACCACTTGCGTCGAGCGTATCTTTGAGATCCTGGATTAATTCCTTGACCTGCTGATCGACTTCAGCAACAGGTTTGCTACTTTTACGCAAGGTGTCTTTATCTTTTTCGTATACCAATATTTCTCGTACTGCCATCGTTCCTCTAATTCCAATACAAAATCAATTTGCCCGAATGTGTCTATTTTGTCATCATACTTGTGACGACGATAACAAATTTTCAATCAGGAAGCCAGGAAACCTTGAAACTTTCCTGAATTCCTGGATTCCTGATAAACAACGTTGTCACTGCTTCGAACTATACAAACGATTACTGTTCTATCCTATCACTTTATCAACGTGAAATCGTGACCAATTTTACCCCAGCTTTGTGCACCTGGCGGAAATTGCCGCCCTGCAAGACCGTTCGTTTGACCGGCTCGATCTTCTCGACGACAGCGCCACAAAGCATATCGACACCATAGTCGAACAAAACCGGGCTGAGGGGTGTGCTCGGCCCCAGCAAGATCACATGGGCCTCAGGCTGACAAAGGGCGAGCAAATTATCCAGGGATTTGTTGATCCAGGTGGTGCCGGTAATGGCGACGACTCCCGCCTGGGGGATGACCTCCTCGGCGGCAGAAGCGGGCAAATCACCGGGACGGGGATTGCGCTCAATGACGACCAACTCGCCCACCCGGTCTTCCAACCGGCGGATGAAAGGGAAATGTCCCACCAGAGCAACCATCTTTCCGGCGCCATGTTCGGCGATGACTTCCTCGGCGTTGACGTTCACCCAGGTGTCCGGCTTTCGCGGAATCAGGGCGTTCAACGCGGCGGTGCCAACGCTGGCCAGAGACATACTCTCTGAACTCGATAGACGGACTAACTCCAAAGCAGTGTAATCGGTCAACTCGCCCGCCTGGGGCACATCCGGCTCGCCGGAATGGTGATGATCCCTGCCCAGAGAAGAAGCGAGACCATAACGCTGCGAACCGTCGACCTCGACGCCAACCAACGTCCAATGCAAACCGATGAAGACATCAAGCACCTCCCCCTGAGATAAAGTAGCCAACACCTCTTCAAAAAGACTCATACCATCTACCTAATCCTTGACACCTGATCCCTGATTCCCGATACCTGATACCTGTCACCTGACACCTGACTTAATGATGATGCCCATGCTGATGATGTTCTTCGCTCTCCTTGCAGGGGGCAGCGGAAGCCATATCGCCGCTGAGATAACATTCCAGAGCCGAGCCGGCCGTACCGGTCGCGCCGGTAGCGGACTCGATGCCGTACTGCTCAAAGAACTGGATAGCGCGTCGGCCCATCCCGCCGCTGAGCATCACGTCGACGCCCTGCTCCTTGATGAAACCAGGAACCTGACCGGGCTGGTGGGCGGAATAATAGGGGTTATCAATCACGTTGACGTTTTTAACCTCGCCATCTTCGACATCGGCCAAAACGAAATAAGGGCAGCGCCCAAAGTGATGGGCGACGGTGCTGTTCAATCCATCATTGCTATCTGCTGAAATCGCTATACGCATCTGTTTTACTCCTCATTGATCAATTTGGTTAACTCTTCTGCGGCCACGTAACCGGTGACCGTTATTTTTTGCGCAGTCACACCGGGGACCTGGGCGACTGCCTGTTTGATTTGTTGGGCCAAATGCACCGCGATCGGACAAACCGGCGATGATGGCCGGAAAACATATTGTACTCGACCATCTTCGTCGACTTCAAGATCTTCGATCAGGCGCATGCGAACGACATCGGCGCCCGTTTCGGGGTCGATGACCGTGCCCAATTTTTCAATAATTGCTTCTTTCAAGGCGTCCATCGGTTCACCTTTCACCGTCCGGAATCAATTCCGTCCAGGTGGGACACAACCCGCTCCCAAACACGGCGCATTTCCTCCGAGACAGGATTGCGGCTGTAAGCTGTCACGGGCTGACCCTGGACCATCGCCTCGGTGACGGCGGTATCGAAGGGGATTTGGCCGACAACAGGGATGTCTCGTTGCTGACAAAAAGCCTCGATCTCGGCTGCTCCCTGGGGATACAAATCGGCCTTGTTGATACAAACCAGGGAGGGCACATCAAAATGATCGGTTGTCTCCAGGACGCGGCGCATATCATGGACGCCGGACGCGGTCGGCTCGGTGACGATCAGAGCTAAATCGGCGCCTGATACCGCTGATATCACCGGGCACCCGATCCCCGGCGGGCCGTCGACCAGGACGAGATCGTAACCCTCATCCATGGCAAAGAGACGGGCCTGCTGCTTGACCAGGGTGACCAGCTTGCCGGAATTCTCCTGGGCCGGCTTCAACTCGGCGTGGAAGAGGGGCCCATAGCGGCTCTGCGATTGGAACCACGCCCCGACGACCTGATCGTGCATCGTGATCGCCTCCACGGGGCACTGGTAGACGCAGGCGGCACATCCATCGCAGGCAATCGGATCCACCCAGAAAAGGCCTTCAGCGTTCTCGAACACCGCATCAAAGCGGCAAACCTGTTCACAGATGCCGCAGGCGGTGCAAAGGTCAGCGTCGATCTCAGCGATGGGGCCGCCGCGAAAATCTTCCGATGACAATTTTTCCGGCGAAAGAACCAGCTCCAGGTTGGAGGCGTCGACATCGGCGTCGGCCAGGACGGTGCGGTAAGGTGACCGGTCCGAGGCGAGCAAGTCGGCGAATGCAGCAGCGACACTGGTTTTGCCGGTACCGCCTTTGCCGCTCAAAATGACCAGTTGCTTCATCCCTGCCCCCTTTCGGCCACCAGTGTCTCGATTTGGTCGTACAGCTTTTCAAAACGAGCGGCGTATTCGGGCTTGATCTCCAACAAGGTCTGGCCCTGGGCAATCCCCTCGCCGATGTGGCGGTCGAGCGGGATTTGCATCAAAATGGGCAAATCGACCTGCTGGCAATATGCTTCCACTCCGGCATCGCCGACGCCCGCCCGGTTGATGATCACACCGGCGGGAACGCCAACTTCCTGGGTCAAAACGTGAGCTTGGCGCAGGTCGTGGAGGCCAAAGGGCGTTGGCTCGGTGACGAGCAAGGTGTAATCGGCGCCACGGACGGATTCCACCACGGGGCAGGACGCGCCGGGAGGGGAATCGAGTACGACGATGTCAGCATCCATGAGTTGATTCCATTTCTTCAATTGGGCAATCACCGGCACGGCCATGGGCTCGCCTACGTTAAGGATGCCATGGGCAAACTGAATCTTACCCATAGCGGGACCACCCTCAAGCACGCCGAGAGGCTCCGGTTTTTCGGTGACGGCATCTTCGGGGCAAATCAAAGAGCAGCTTCCACAACCATGGCACATCTCCGGGAAGACGAGCGTTTTCTTCCCCAGAACGACAATGGCGTGAAACTGGCAGACTTCACCGCAACGTCCGCAGCCAGTACACAAGTCTTCATCCACTTGCGGGATCAGGTTGTGCACCGGTTGGCGGTCGGTCAGGTCTGGGCGCAGGAAAATATGGGCGTTGGGAGCCTCGACATCACAATCCAAGAAGGATACCGAGATGCCATTTCCAACGACAGCCTGGGCGAGTGCGGTGGCGACGGTAGTTTTGCCGGTGCCGCCTTTGCCACTGGCAACAGCGATAATCATCTCGATTAGCGGCTCCCACCGTGCAGCCCGGGGCCCGAGGCCGAACCGGCCTGTTCGAGTTCTCCGGCCAGGAATTTGTCTAAGATTTCTTCCGGTGTGCCTTCGCCAGCGATATAAGCGTCTATACCGGCGGCTTCCAGTGCAGCGTAGGCATTGGGACCGTAACGGCCACTGACAACGGCTTCGGCGCCGTTGTTGACCAGGAATTGAACCGCCTGGGGTCCGGCACCGCCGCGCGCCGCAGCAGCGGGGTTGGGCTTGGCTTCCCACT
>CAZXXW010000220.1:0-5087 GCA_964644835.1 uncultured Anaerolineales bacterium | reverse complement strand
TCCCTCCTCGACGATCTGGGGGAACTGCTCCGGAATTTCACCGGAACCAACCAGAACTGTCTCGCCAACGATCAGCGTAGGGACGCCCTGCCGGTGGCTGGGAATCTCAAAGGTATCGATAGCTGCTTGATAGAGCGCTTGTCCCTCTTGTGAATAGGTGGTCACGCCGATGATCTGGAGTTGATCGTCATATTGCTCCATCATCGGTTCCAGAACCTCTTTGATGACATAGTGGCAATGGCCGCAACTCGGAGAATAGAAAAGCACTGCTCGAACGACGGTGGTTTCTTCTTGAGCTTTTACTGATGGAATCAACAAGAAGCTGACCAATGCTATCAAGGGGAGCAAGCGTTTGAATATTTTTCTGCGTTGCATAAATTTTCTCCTGCCTGACGGATTCTGTTCGTTTTTCCTCAGACGTGCTGGTTGTCGTTTTGTGCTCATACCAAGAAATAATTTTATCACATCCTTTTTTTCGATACATGAGCGGGCGATTAAAGCTCATTACGTGGTAAACTAGCAACCATGAATCGAGGTATCTGTTTATGATTGAACAACTAGAAGCGGTTTATCGATCGAATCTTTGGCTTGGCGACGCTATCCGGATTTTGCTTTACTTTCTGATCGCCTGGATGATTGCTCGCCTTTCTCCATTGCTTGCCAGGCGGCTTGCCAGATTCTCTTCTCGCAATGATCAGGCACGTCCAGAGCGCAGAAAAACGCTCCAAAGTCTCTTTGCCAGTGCGATTGGTTTCCTGGCCTTCTTTGCTGCCGTCATCGCCAGTCTGGCCCTGTTTATAGAAATCGACACGCTTTTGTGGATCGTCGGTTTGTTTAGCGCCGCCTTTGGCTTAGGCGCCCGTCCCTTGATCAGCGATTATATGACCGGGATCAGCTTCATTTTCGACGACACCTTCGCTGTGGGAGAAAAAGTCCAAATCTTGGATGTGGAAGGCGTTGTTGAATCCATCGATTTGCGCAATACTTGGCTGCGCTCACAAAGCGGCGAATCGTATGTCATTCCCAACGGTGAGATTCGGATGGTGCGCAATTACAGCCGGGGCAAATTTTCCACAACGGACGTCTCTTTCAAGGTTGCCGCACATGACTTCGACAAGACACTTTCTTTGCTCGAAAAATTGGGCACAGAGGCTGTGGTATTATTGCCTAACTTACTGGAGCCCTGGCGGGTGATTTGCAAGGAGGGCGTTTTGGGCCAACAAGCCGAGTTGACCTTGTTGGTTAAAACCCGCTTCGCCCGAGCCGCGGAGACGCGTCCCCGTTTACTGGCATTGGTCCAAGAGCGACTCACGGCAGCAAAAATCGAACTGGTAGAATAACGATGCACCCCTGGCACCATCGGCTTTTTAGACCTCCAATTTGATCAACCATTTCTATGGACAGCGATATTGTCACAAGACTCGAAAATGCATTGGGCGATCACCGCAGTTTGTTGATCATTCCTCACAACGACCCAGACCCAGATGCAATTGCCTCGGCGCTGGGTTTGCAGCATTTAATCAAAGAGTTGTTTGCGGTGGAAGCCCAGATCGCCTATTGTGGCATAATCGGGCGCGCCGAAAACAAAGCCCTGGTGCGTTACTTGAATTATCCCCTTCGCCGATTGGATCATTACGAGTTGACCGAAACCACCCCTGTTGCTTTGGTGGATACCCAGCCAGGGGCGGGCAACAACCCCCTTTCTGACGATATTACCCCCTTGATTGTCGTCGACCATCACGACCTGCGCCAGGAATCGCGAGATGTCAGGTTTGGTGACGTTCGACAAGATGTCGGCGCGTCATCCACGATCGTTACCGGTTATTTGCAGGCCGCCGATTTGGAGCCGCCTTCCGCTCTTGCAACGGCTTTGTTCTATGGCATCAAAACCGATACCATGTCGTTGGGGCGCGGCGCCGGGCCTGATGATATTGCTGCTTATTTTTATTTACAACCCCGAATCGATGTCGATGCCCTTGTGACCATCGAGCGCGCTCGAGTGCCGGCTTCTTATTTCGAAAGTTTGGCCAAAGCTATCCAGGCGGCGCGCCTCTATGATCGTGATTTGCTCATCGCTTTTCTGGACTCGATGAATTACCCCGATCTTGGCGCAGAGATCGCCGATTTGCTCTTGCGTCTTGAGAGAATCAAATGGGTCATTTGCCTGGGCGTGTTCAACGACGACATCATCTTGTCGGTTCGGTCCCGCAGTCATCGCATTGGGGCAAGCGAGTTAGTCCGCAGCATTGTCGGCACGCTGGGAACTGCGGGGGGACATGGCGCCATGGCAGGAGGCCAGATTCCAATTGAGGACGGAGACGAATCTTGGCTTGTGATAAGTCTGAAACAGAACGCGCTTCGTTATCTTGGGAAAGATTCAGAACAAGACGGGACGCCTTTGATCAAAAAGAACTGTTGAGTAACTTCGTAAAACTTCGTCGATGAGCTGCCCGAACTGGTTTGTTTCCTTTCTCAAGCATCTATTTCCGCAGAGATACTTCTACGCAAAGCTGACTCGTTTGCCCCTGGTTGGCAAACTTGTCGACTTCTTTCTCTTCCGGGGGGATCAAATTGTCTACTTGCCCCAAGATCACCTCGTCCCTGTGAATGTCGATCTGGATGTTCCTGCCGATGTTGTATTACCATCCCGGGTTGTAGAGCATTTTATCGAGCAGGCCCGCTACCATTGGATCATGGACACTTGCATTTGCCGGGAGGGGGACGATTGTCAGGACTACCCTCATAACTTGGGGTGCATTTTTCTAGGTGAGGCTGTCTTGAAAATCAATCCGGCTTTGGGGCGCTTGGTCTCCAAAGAAGAAGCCTTGGAGCATGCCCGCCGCTGCCGCGAGGTGGGGCTGATCCACATGATTGGCCGCAACCGGCTAGATTCGGTCTGGCTGGGAGTCAACCCAAGCGAAAAATTGATGACCATTTGTAACTGCTGTCCCTGTTGCTGCTTGTGGAAGATCGTCCCGGACCTCAGCCCGACAATTGGGGAGAAAATTGCCCGCATGCCGGGCGTCACCCTGCGGGTGACAGAGCGCTGCATCGGCTGTGGGGCTTGCGCTGAGGAAATCTGCTTTATGGACGCGATCTCGATGAACGGGCGCTATGCCAAAATCAGCGACGCTTGCCGGGGCTGTGGCCGCTGTGTTGAACTTTGTCCTTATGGGGCTATTGAACTGATCATCGAGGGGGATCACTTTCTGCAACAAACGATCGATAGCTTATCCCGATTGGTCAATATTTCATGAAGTGGTTTTTTTCGTTATCAGCGGATCATTCCACCGCTGTAGTGCAACTGGTAGATGGAATGCTCCTCAGAAAAGATGGTTTCTGTTCCTGAGAAACGACTTAAGTTGCCCAAAACGCGGTTGCTGTAGCGATAATCCCCTTGTTGGAAGGTTTCCGGGCCGCGGAAAGGCATTTTGTGATCGACGTGCCGCAGCGCCTGGCGCAGGAAGTCGAACAATGGTTTGACCTTTTCGTCGGGGAAATCTTTGGAAACGCCACCTGCATAGCTCATCCCCCAGATGGGCGTGGTTTTGTGATAAACGGTCTCATGCCCGGTAAAATACGCATTCCCAAAATAGATGTCCAGGTAAAAAAGGGCGCCATCTCGAACCTCGTGCTGGTTGGAGCCGGGTAAAGCAGGCTTGACTTGGTGCCTGTTCTGCTCTGCTGCGTAGGAATTCTGCTTGGCAAAGACGAGAAACTCGGCCAATTCTTGCTGAGAAATCGCTAAAGTCATGATTGCTCCTGTGATCGGGCGGCGGGCAAACCGCCGGCGGATTCCGCTGTTGTCGCGGCGCGGTAGATTGCCTCGGCGAGCACCTTGGCAGCGAAAGCCCCCACGACGTTGACATTCGCTTTGCGTTTTCCTGTGGCCAGGGCAAAGATGGTATCGCCATCTAGCATGGTGTGCGCCGGTCGGATGGCGCGTGCCAGCCCGTCTTGGGCCATTTGGGCGACTTTGTTGGCTTCTTCTTTGTTCAGGTGGGCGTTGGTCGCCACCACCCCGATGACCGTGTTGCCGCGGCTGGCGAAACCGAGCGCGGTGCGCCCGACGAACGTTTTCATCATCTTGAGTGTGTCTGCGAACGTATCAGCGTCCCCGATGTGGATAGGCCCCACGTTGGCGGCTCGTGCGCCTGCGATGATCTCTCCGCTGTGGGGATCGATCACATCGCCAAACGCGTTGACGGCCACAAGCGCACCGACGATCACCCCGCCGCCGATGTCCAGACTGGCCGTGCCCAGCCCCGTTTTCATCGCTTGCCCCATACCCAGTATTTTGCCGACGCTTGCGCCCATGCCCGCGCCGACGTTACCCTCTTGGGGGCGCTGGTCGCTGGCGTTTAGACAGGCTTGGTAGCCCATCTCGGCGTCGGGGCGGACATTTGGGTCGCCGAGGGCTAAATCGAAGAGAATCGCGGCGGGCACAATTGGCACCCGTGCTACCTGAACGTTGAATCCTGCCCCTTGTTCCTCCAGGTAGCGGACCACGCCGGAAGCGGCATCCAGCCCAAAAGCGGAACCACCGGCGAGCGTGACTGCATGAACCTTGTCCACAAGATGCATCGGCCTCAGGGCGTCGGTTTCCCGTGTTCCCGGGGCGCCTCCGCGTTGGTCTACACCCGCAACGGCGCCGTCGGGACACAGGATCACCGTGCAGCCGGTCATAGCGTCCTCGTCTTGGGCGTGGCCGACTTGAATGCCAGGGATGTCGGTGATCGCATTGCTGCGTTTCATCTCAATCTCCTTTTGCGAGCAGGGGGATGATCCGTTCGATGATCTCGGCGGCGACATCGGCTTTGCTCATCAGGGGAAGCTCTTCGGTTTTGCCGTCTTTGTGAAACAGTGTGACCCGGTTGGTGTCGACGTCGAAGCCTGCGTCCGCCGCGCTGATGTCGTTTGCAGCGATCATGTCCAGGTTTTTGTTGGCCAGTTTCTTTTGCGCGTTGGCGATGAGATCCTCCGATTCGGCGGCGAAGCCAACCAACAGGCGCGGATGCCCGCTTTGGCGCCGCTCCTGCCGGACGGTCTCTAAGATGTCGGCGGTTGGCTTAAGCGATAGGCTGGGG
>CAZXXW010000219.1:1330-5120 GCA_964644835.1 uncultured Anaerolineales bacterium | reverse complement strand
TGTGAACATGCCAAGGGCACGCATGCGAAGCACGCAGAGCGAGCGAAAGAAAAACGTTGTGTTCTTCCCGCAGGGACGCAAAGCGTGTGTCTTCGTGGTGAAAAACCATCAAGGATTACGCATATCAGTACTAGAACGATAGGGAAATCAACTCAAAAGCTGATCGTATTCTTCTGGCAGATCGGCGCGAAGATCAGCCCATTCACCCGCAGCGACGGCATCCCGCAAAACGGAGATGACTGCCTTGGCCTCTTTGGATGTCTCCAACGTACCGAGATCGGCACGGGCATTGACCCGATTGTAGAACTCGTTGAGAGAATAGCGATCCACATCTTGAGGCGTCATCTCGGGGTGGGTTCTTGCTCGGATGATTTCCTTGAGCTTATCAGGGAGTTGGGCGGCGATACCATCGAGAGTCGAGCGGTAAATACGTTCCCCCAAGGTTCCCAACGTAGCCCGCGTGATCTGGACAGCCTTGTCCCGGCTCTCCAGCCCGGTTCTTTGTTGAACTTGATCGATAAATTCGTCGTATCGCAAAAGAGCCTCCTTTTTTCAAAAACAGGTATGGTCATTCGGCGCGTTCATCGATGAACGCCACAAATTTCTCTTCGTCCAGGATGGGGACATCCCGTTGCTGAGCTTCATCCAACTTGGAGCCTGCTCCCGGACCGGCGACGACATAATCGGTCTCGCCGCTGACGCTCGACGTTGCCCTGGCCCCCAGGCGTTCGACATACCGCTGCACCTCGTCACGGCTCCAGCGATCCAGCTCCCCGGTGAAAACGAAGGTCAGCCCCTCCAGGGATTGCTCGCCCGCCTCGGCGTAGGGATTGCTCAACGCCAAGCCAGCGTCACGGATCGCCGCGATCATCTCCCGGTTGGGCTCTTTCTCGAAAAAGGCGATGATGCTCGCGGCCACTTGCGGCCCGATCTCGTCAATTGCCTCCAAGTCTTCTTGCGAGACGGCGAGCACATCGTCCAGGGTTTGATAATGTTGGGCCAACACCCGGACGATGTGCTCGCCCACCAGCGGGATACCCAGGCCATATAGAAAGCGTGGCAAGGTGGCATCTTTGCTGGCCTCGATCTCATCGAGCAAGTTCTGGGCCGATTTATCGGCATAGCGCTCCAGAGAGAGCAAATCATCTTTGCTCAACTTGTAAATATCCGAAAGCCGGGAGACCAGACCGGCGTCAATGAGCTGCTGGGTGCGCTTCTCGCCGAGACCTTCAATGTCCATCGCCTGGCGGGAAGCATAATGGGTAATCCGCCCGCGCAGTTGGGCGCGGCAATTGATGTTCGGACAATGGGTTTGCTTCTTATCCTCGCTGGTGATCACCTCGGTGCCGCAAGCCGGGCACTGATCGGGAAGCTGATATGTACGTTCCGACCCATCGCGTTTATCCTTGATCGGCTTGACGACCTGCGGGATGACGTCACCGGCGCGTTCGACTAAAACGCGGTCACCGATGCGAATATCTTTTCGCTCGATCTCGCCCTGATTGTGCAGCGACGCCCGGCGGATCTCCACACCACCAATGTGGACCGGTTCGAGATGGGCCACGGGGGTCAATTTGCCCGTCCGCCCGACCTGCGCCTCAATGTCCTTCAGCTTGGTCGTCGCCCTCGGGGCCGCGAATTTATACGCCAGAGCCCATCGGGGATCACGCGTGCGAGTATCGAGCACATCCCAGTCGGCCAAGTTGTTCACCTTGAAGACCACGCCGTCGATCTCGTAGGGCAAATCTTCGCGGCGGTCGGCCATCTCGTCATGATAGGCAAGCAACTCATCGACACCGGAACAGCGCCGGGTTTGCTCCTGGTTGACGCGCAATCCCCAATCGGGCAAAGCGTCCAACACCTGCCGGTGGGTCTCGAAGCCATGTCGATCTTCGGCAGGTGCGGCTAGCGCGTAGAAAAAGATGTGCAGGGGACGCCGCTCGGTGACCTTGGGATCGAGTTGGCGGACCGAGCCTGCCGCGGCGTTGCGCGGGTTGGCAAGGGGCTCTTCACCCGCGTCGGCGCGACGGCGATTGAACGATTCAAACTCATCTTTGCGCATGTAGATTTCCCCCCGCAAAACCAGCCGTTCCGGCGCATCGTCGGCGTTGCGCAATTTGAGCGGCACTTCCCTGATCGTCTTGACGTTCGCGGTGATGTCCTCCCCGGTCTCGCCATCGCCGCGGGTCGAGGCTTGCGCTAAGCGCCCATCTTCGTAGATGATCTCCACAGCGAGTCCATCATACTTGGGCTCAGCTACATAGGTGATCGTGTCGCGACCCAACTCCTGGCGGCAAGTTTCGTCGAAATTTTCGACTTCGTCGCGCTCGTAGACCGCCTTGAGACTGAGCATCGGCTCGGGATGCTCGACCAGGCCCAACCCCTCCCGGGGGTCGCCGCCAACTTGTTGGGTGGGGGAATCGGGCGTCTTGAGGTCGGGAAAGCGCCCCTCCAGGGTTTGCAAATCCTGCATCAAGCGATCATACTCGGCGTCGGAGATGACCGGTTCGTCCAAGACGTAATAGCGATAATCATGATAGCGGATCGCTTCGCGGAGTTGCTCTACCGCCTCCGCAGCCTGATCCCATTCAACCTGCTCGGCGTCAACTTGGGGCAAATGCTCGTGCTGATTCATCGTTTCAACAACGCCTTTACCTCGTCCCAGGAGCGGGTATTGACGACATCATCGGGTTCCAGCCAACCCCTGCGAGCCTGATCGACCCCGTAGCGGATGTAGTCTAACTCGACAACCCGATGGGCATCCGTCGAAATGGTCACTTTCAGTCCCATCTCTTTGGCCATCTTGGCATAGACATCGTTAAGGTCTAACCTGCTGGGATGGGCGTTGATCTCCAGAAAACAGCCCCGCTCCAGGGCAGCCTCCATGACTCGTTCCATGTCCAATTGATAGGGCTCGCGTTCCCCAATCCGCCTGCCCGTGGGATGGGCGAAAATGTGGAAATAGGGATTATCCATCGCCCGGATGATCCGCTCAGTTTGCTTGTCACGGGAGAGATCAAACTTGGAGTGAATCGAAGCGACGACGATGTCGAGACGTTCGAGCACATCGTCTGGAAGATATAATTCGCCATCTTCCATGATGTCTACTTCCATCCCCTTGAGCAGACGGAAATCGTCCCATTGGTCGTTCAATTCGTCGATTTCGGCCATCCGGGGAGCGACCTCGTTGGCTTCCAAGCCCTGGGTCACGCCGATGTAATCGGGATGGTCGGTGATCGCCAGATAGTCATAGCCGCGCTGGCGTGCCGCCTGAGCCATCTCGGCCAGGGTGTTATGCCCGTCGCTGGCCTCGGTGTGCGTTTGAAGATCGCCGCGCAAGTGCTCCACGGTGATCAAATCGGGCAATTCATCTTGTTCGGCGGCTTGAATCTCGCCCCGATCCTCGCGCAATTCGGGCACGATGAAAGGAAAATCAAAAAGATCGTAGATCTCTTGCTCACTTTCACCGGCGACGCGTTCCTCCTCGCGAAAGACGCCATATTCGTTGATTTTGAGGCCCTGATCGAGGGCCAAATTACGCAGGTGAATATTGTGAGCCTTGGAGCCGGTAAAGTAGAGCAAGGCCGCCCCGTAGCTCTCTTCGGCGACGACGCGCAAATCCACCTGCAGGCCGGTACGCAGCAAAACAGTCGAGCGGGTCTCTCCCTGAGAGACGATCTCTTCGACATCTTCAAACTGGACAAAACGAGCGATGATCTCCTCACCCCGGCTGCCGGTAGCGAGGATGTCCAGATCGCCAACGGTTTCCTTGCGGCGCCGATAACTGCCC
>CAZXXW010000219.1:0-1320 GCA_964644835.1 uncultured Anaerolineales bacterium | reverse complement strand
GCGACCTGTTGAACACCCTCGATCTCCTCAAGATAAGAAACGAGCGGCTTGACCAGCTCTTCGGCCCGGTCGAGGCGGGTGCGTTGTTGTTTGTCTTCAGAGCGCTCCAAGGCATCGAGAATTTTTTGCTCCGTCTTGGGGCCGAGCCCATCCAAGGCGCGGATTTCTTCGTTTTCGGCTGCCACCTTGAGTTCTTCCAGGTTAGTAACGCCGAGTTCGTGGTAGATTTTTTGGACTCGTTTCGGGCCCAGTCCGGCCAGGTCGAGCATCTCGGTCAGGCCTGAGGGAGTGCGCTTCTTGATCTCTTCCAATTGAGTCAACCCACCCGTCTCGACGATCTCTTCGATCTTGCCGGCCAAGTCATCGCCGATGCCTTCCAGTTCGGACAAATCTTGACCTTCGGCGACCATCTCCACCACCGGCCGCGAGAGCGTCTCGATCGTCCGGGCAGCGCTGCGATAGGCGCGGACACGAAATTGATTCGCCCCTTCAATAGCTAACAAATCGGCGACTTGGTCAAAGATCGCCGCAACATCGGAGTTATAGACTGGCATGGCTCAACCACCTCCCTTCTATCCAAACATTGTCTACCGTACAGGAAAACTGCAAGGCTTTTGTTGTGCTGAAAATTCGCCACAGATGAATAGAATCGCTTCGCTATGCGCGCATTGGCGTTGCGTGCCATTGGCAACACCAATTTTCTGATCTCTACATCTAATTTATCTGTGTTCATCTGTGGTTACCAGATATATGGCAGAAAATTCGAACAGAGAGATCAGATTGCAAACCTGGAGGGATTAGCCGCGCGTGAAACGTCCCATCAACTCGGTCTCTGCAAGGGTGTGATTTTCGACCCAATCCAACAATTGCCCGCGTGTCGCTCCTGGAGATAATTCACAAGGAGCATCAAGAGCGTAAAGACGCCAATAATAGCGGTGCGTCGTCCCTTGAGGGGGGCAAGGACCACCATAGCCGATATCGCCAAAATCGTTTCGGCCTTGGGCAGCGCCCCAAGATAAACTCCCCTCGGCTGGAACATCTTCTGGGAGTTCTTCCCGTTCTGGCGGGATGTCGTACAAGACCCAATGAGACCAGATTCCACCAGGCGAATCGGGGTCGTCACAAACAAGGGCTAAACTTTTCGCCTCGGTGGGCACCGCGCGCCACGCTAATGGAGGCGATACGTTATCACCTTGGCAGGTGTACTTATCGGGGATCGTTCCCCCGGCATCAAATGCGCTTGAGATTAAATCCATTGTCTTATCCTTTTTTGTGATTATCATCTTTGCTGCTCTCGCCCAGCCCAAAAGCACGCGCCTC
>CAZXXW010000218.1:2006-5152 GCA_964644835.1 uncultured Anaerolineales bacterium | reverse complement strand
TACCTATTCCTGTCTCCTTCAACATGTTTGACGCAAAAACTGTCCGGTGATGAAAACATCGAAAGAAGGGAAATCGCATGCAAGCAGAGTTTTTCGCTTTAGAAAGATAACCAATGATCTTTACAAGAAGACACGAAGGATTTTTCCGAGAAATATGCCCTAGTTTTGTTTCGTGCGATTTCCCTCCATATGGGTTGCAGACTAGCTAAAATTGAGTATAATTCAGCTGTCATAAAAACAGTAGCAATTAGGGGGAAGATTGATGCAACTGGGCGAGGTAGCTCAGTGGTAGAGCAGGGGACTCATAAGCCCTTGGTCGTGAGTTCAAATCTCACCCTCGCCACAATTGGTTTAAAGCACCTTGTCTCTCCGGAAGAATCATGAGCAAGGTGCTTTTTAGATTCGTTCACCATGGAGGGTAGCGATGTGGTATATGAAGCTGCTTTACACGAACCTGGTTCCGGATGTTTTGCTTCGGTTTTTCGTTCGCCTGATCAACAGGCAAGCAATGCGCGGATGGGAAGGTCTCAGCTTTGAGGAACAGGAGCAACGCCGTCGCTCACTGCTGAAAAAATTGGACCGGAGTCCAATCGCCATCCACACTGATCTTCCAAATGTGCAGCATTACGAAGTGCCGCCGGATTTTTTCAAGCTTGTGCTGGGCAAACGGCTCAAATACAGTTGCTGTTATTGGTCTAAAGGGGTGACCAACCTAGATCAAGCCGAAGAAAGGATGCTCGACTTAACCTGCCGCCGGGCGCAGCTAGAGGACGGCATGTCAGTCCTTGACATCGGCTGTGGCTGGGGCTCTCTCAGCCTGTGGATCGCCGAACATTACCCTGCCTGTGAAGTCCTGGCGGTGTCCAATTCCCGGGATCAGATCGCCTGGATCAAAGACCGCGCCAGAGAGAAGGGCTTTGAGAACGTGGATGGGTTGGTCGTGGACGTGAACGACTTGGAACTGGATCGACAATTCGACCGGGTGATCTCGATCGAATTGTTCGAGCACATGAAAAACTACCACCGCCTGATGGCCAAAATCAGCCAACTGCTGACACCGGAGGGGAAGCTCCTTGTTCACATTTTCAGCCATCGTTTGTTCGCCTACGAGTTTGAAATCGAAGATGGCTCCAATTGGATGGCGGAGACTTTCTTCACGGGCGGGACGATGCCTTCCGATGATCTTTTACTCCACTATCAAAACGATCTGCAACTGGTCGATCACTGGCGTCTATCTGGCCGGCATTACGCCAAAACGCTGCGGGCCTGGCTGAATAAGATGGACCGCCAAAAGCCGCAGGTTCAAGATGTGCTCGCCAAAGCTTATGGCCCGGATCAGATGAAGCATTGGTGGGTCAATTGGCGCTTGTTCTTCATCGCGTGCGAGGAGAATTGGGGCTTGCGAGGAGGGCGAGAGTATCTCGTCTCCCATTACCTTTTTGAGCGGCCATCGCTCAATTGAATGCAGTGGGTTTGTGGTTTCTTTTCTTGCATGCTCATTGCAGCTTTCTTTTAGTCAACGGGCCGCCTTCCATGAGCAGGCCGCAGCCGGATGGCCGCACCACCTCTAGGGGCAAGAACGAACTGCATGCTTGCAGTCTGATCGACGGTTTCCTGGCGAATGACATAATGGTCCGGGTTGGTTTTCCAATCAGCATTCCTTCCATCAGCATAGATTTCGGCAAGATACCGAACACCCGGATCTAGAAAAGAGAGTTCGATCTCCAGAACGCGGCCGTTTTCATCGGTGATCGCGCCGATGTACCACTCATCACTGTGGCGGTCTTTACGCGCGATGGTCACGTACTCCCCAATCTCGCCATTCAGGACAATGGTATCTTCCCAATCCACAGGCACATCGAGGATGAATTGGAAAGCAGGGTGCCCTTCGTAGTTTTCGGGCATATCGGCAGCCATTTGGAGAGGGCTATACAAGACAAGGTAGAGGGCAAGTTGTTTCGCCAGGGTTGTGCGCACCCGGTTGCTCGGAAAACGGCCAGGATAGGTTAACTCGAAAATGTCCGGCGTGTAATCAAGGGGACCACTGAGCATGCGGGTAAAGGGGATGATCGTGGTATGTTCCGGCGGGTTGCCACCATCTTCGCCCCAGGCGTTCCACTCCATGCCGCGGACGCCTTCCCGAGTCATCAAATTAGGATAGGTTCGCCGAAGGCCGGTATCTTTGATCGGCTCGTGCACATCCAACATAATTTCGTGTTGGGCAGCCAGCAAGGTCACATCCCGGTAGTGCTCGACCATCCGCTGTCCATGATGCCACTCCTTGCCATCCACGCGTGCCCCCACATAGCCCGTTTTGACGGTATCAACACCCAGAGATTGACAAAGCTGAAAGGCGGCCTCCACTTGCCGCTCATAATTGAGAACATCTCCACCCGTCTCATGGTGACCAATCAAGCGGACCCCCTTTTCTTTGGCATAGCGGGCAACTTCAACAAGATCGAAATCCGGATAGGGCGTAGTGAAATCAAAATTATCTCGGCTTTGGAACCACTCTCCATCCCAGCCGAGGTTCCAACCCTCAACTAGGACGCCGTCAAAGCCATACTTGGCGGCAAAATCGATATACCGCTTGGCGTGCTCGGTTGTAGCTCCATGATTTGGGCCACCGTCCCAAGTATATCGCCCCCTGTGCAGCGCCCACCAGATGCCGATGTATTTCCCCGGCTTGATCCAAGAGACATCGCCAAGTGCGTTGGGCTCGTTAAGATTAAGCGTCAAATAGGAGGCGATCAAATCTCCTGGCGATTCTGCCATCTGGATTGTCCGCCAGGGTGTCTGGAATGGGGTTTCTCCCTTCACTTTGATGCCCTCTTCCACCCACGGAACCAGCTCACATGCCAGGGCGTTCTTCCCCGACCCTGCTAAAACCATCGATGAATAGTCCGTAAGGTTGGCCTCGTGAATGGCCAGATAGAGGCCGCCGTCTGTCTCCAAGGTCAAGGGCGTGTGAACATCCGCAAGTGCGCTGACCGGCGAACGCTGATAAAGATATTCGTAGCGCTCATCACCATACGCCGGAATCCACCAGGCCTGATGATCTGCCTCGAAAACAAACTCCGTTTGCTCATCCAAAATCTTAAAATCGGTCAAGGAAGGCTGTTGGGAAAATTCGAAGCGAAAACCAA
>CAZXXW010000218.1:0-1996 GCA_964644835.1 uncultured Anaerolineales bacterium | reverse complement strand
CATCAAAGGCGCGGAAGACTACGATCAGTTCGCGTCTCGGCTCAGATTCTTCCTGGAGGTAAATTCGCATCTCGTTGTAATGGTTGCGGATGTAGCGGGTTTCGCCCCAAGGCTGCTCCCAGACCTGATCGAAGGTGCGACGTTCAAGATGGATGACCTTCAAGCCTCGATTGAGAGGCGCCTGCTCTTTGAAAACAAACCCCAGGCGCGATGGCGCCAAGATCGCTTCGCGATCATAATCAGCCGAATAGAAGGGGGCACCGCGCTGATCTAAATAGAAATCGACCCGGATGATCTCGTCAGGGGAAGAAACAGAAATCGGGGTTATGATTGGTTCCATTGATGTCATCGCTTATCTCTCAATCGCTGTATCTAGATCATGCCGTCTGTCATTTTAGAACAATCCAGCAATCCGTCAATCCTGAATTCTGGCCAGATGCTTCAGAGTGATAAAGAGCGAACTTGTCATCGGCGCGAGAACCTGCAGCAACCATATTTGCAAATGTATCCATAAATATACCCGTTCGCGGATAAGGGACACATTCACAAGTCAAATCTCAGGGTTAGAATAGTAAGTGAAGTAAGTGACCTGACAAGTTATTAGAAAAGGAGCTAAGCGATGGCTGACATGATGAAAACTTTTGTGATGAAGAGGATAGGCGAAGTGGGCTTCATGGATAAACCGATCCCCTCGCCCGGACCCGATGATGCAATCATCAAGACGACCCGTGCCCTGATCTGCACATCAGACACCCACACGGTTCATGGTGCAATTGGAGAGCGCGAAAACCTAACCCTGGGCCATGAGGCGGTCGGCGTCGTCCATGAAGTTGGCGAGAACGTCAAGCTCTTCGATCCAGGCGAACGGGTTGTGGCCGGGGCGATCACGCCTGATTGGTACTCCTTCGAGGCGCAGGCAGGGCACCCTTCCCAGTCAGGAGGGCCCCTGGGTGGGTGGCAGTTCTCCAACACCCGTGACGGCGTGTTCGGTGAATACTTCCTGGTCAACCAGGCGGACGCCAACTTGGCCCGGATCCCGGATTCTGTCTCAGATCATGCCGCAACCTACTGCTGCGACATGCTTTCAACCGGCTTTGCAGGCGCGGAGATCGGCGATATCCCCATCGGAGGGACGGTGGCCGTATTTGCGCTGGGTCCCGTTGGCCTGATGGCCGTTGCTGGGGCCAGGCTACGCGGTGCCGGTCTGATCATCGGGGTGGATACCGTCCCCAAACGTTTTGAACTGGCACGAGAGTACGGAGCGGACGAGGTAATTGACTTCGCCGAGACCGACTCCGTCCAGGCGATCCGTGACCTAACCGATGGCGAGGGCGTCGATACCGCCATTGAAGCGCTCGGCTCAGATCAGACTTTCCAGCAATGTATCAAGGTGACCAAGCCAGGCGGCACCGTGTCGAACATTGGTTACCATGGAGAAGGTGAATTCCTCCACATTCCCCGCATCGAATGGGGCGTGGGGATGTCGGAAATCGACATCAAAAACATGCTCTGCCCGGGCGGACGCTTGAGGATGAGCCAACTTCTGCGGATTTTGAAAAACGGGCGGCTAGACCCGACCAAGATGACAACGCACACCTTCAAGTTCGATCAAATCGACAAGGGCTTCCACATTATGGAAGAGAAGCTTGACGGCGTGATCAAACCACTGATCACCTTCTAAAACAACAACTGACTTCACCACTGGTTTCTTCTCCAACCTATCGATTTTGAGCGCCATTGTTTTAACGTTTTTCCTCCCAGGCGCTTCAATAGCGTATTGAGCCGGTCCGTATCGAATCCGGCTCAATCCTACTCTGTTTAAAAAATATATCCTTTTTTATACCTGTTCCGTGTATCTGATCTATGGAAAATAAGGCATCTCTTAGCTATTATGGTATTTAGAGTTTCCCCAGCAGCCAACCGCTGAGGATGGAAAAACTAGATATACTCAAAACGGTCATAAATTTACATTTTCGAAGGTCTGAAACTTGAGGGT
>CAZXXW010000217.1:0-5176 GCA_964644835.1 uncultured Anaerolineales bacterium | reverse complement strand
CAGTTACAATTCATGAAATGGTTGGCGAGAATTCGCTGAAAGACTTTACCGACTGTGCTGAAATTCGATTGCTTTCTATCGTGATCTTGGAGATACGCTATGGATCAAGTCAAATCCTTCGCCCAAAACGTGATCGCCAACATCGAGCGCGTCATCGTCGGCAAGCGCGATGCGATCGAGTTGGCTGTCATTGCCCTGCTCTGTCAGGGGCACCTGCTGATCGAAGATGTCCCCGGGGTGGGCAAAACCACGCTCGCCCGCAGCCTGGCGCGCTCGTTGGGCTGCTCGTTCAACCGGATCCAATTTACGCCCGACATGCTCCCCAGCGATATCACCGGAGTCTCGATTTATAATCAGGCCACGAGTGCGTTCGAATTTCGCCCCGGCCCGGTGATGGCCCAGGTCGTCCTCGCTGACGAGATCAAACGCGCCACGCCCAAGACCCAATCGGCGCTTTTGGAAGCGATGCAAGAGTCCCAACTGACCGTCGATGGCATCACGCACCACCTGCCACGCCCTTTCATAGTCCTGGCGACTCAGAATCCGATTGAATACGAAGGCACCTTCCGCTTGCCCGAAGCGCAAATGGACCGCTTTTTGATGCGGATCAAGTTGGGCTATCCGCGCCTTGATGACGAAATCGATGTGCTCGACCGGCAGCAATATCGCCATCCCGTAGAGGACTTGGAAGCAGTCTCCTCAGCCGAGGAGGTCATCGCCGCGCAAGACGCTATCCGAGATGTGTTCATCTCGCCGGAGATCAAGCGGTACATTGTTGAGATCACCCAGGGGACGCGCGCCCATGCCGAAGTCTATCTCGGCGCCAGCCCGCGGGCAGCCTGGCGCTCTACCGGACCAGCCAGGTCCGGGCGGCGCTGCGGGGGGCGCGATTATGTGCTCCCTGACGATGTCAAAGCCTTGGTCGCTTCTGTCTTGGGGCACCGCATCATCATGGGCTCCGGTGCTCGGCTGCGCGATTTGACACCCGATAAGATTATCGAAGCTGTCCTAGCTAATTTAGCCGTGCTGGGAGGACCAACAAACCAATGAGCCGAGATCTGCGCAAATACGCCCGCCAAACCAACGTCCGTTTGCTGATCGGCTTTCTGTTTCTCTTGTTCCTGATCGGAATAGGCTTGATCTACGCTCTCTACGGGCGCGGGGCGGCCCTGATGGGTCTGCTCTGTGTGGGAGCGGGGCTGATCCCCTTGTTCTTGATTGCACTAATCCTCTGGGGGATGGAATGGTTCCTCAAACGGGCGAACCGAGAATGACATCTATTGATTTTGGCATCGCTTTTATGGACACTCCTGATATACTCTTAGGAGATTGCAAATCTTAGCGTATCTAAAAAGGAATAATTATGTTGCTTGCAGGTGATATCGGGGGAACGAAAACCAATCTGGCTATTTTTTCACCCCAGGAAGGACCTTATACCCCCCTGGAAGAAACCACCTTCCCTAGCAGCGAGTATGACAGCCTGGAGGCGATCGTCGCCGAGTTTTTGGAGCAAACCGAATACAGCGTCGAGTGGGCCAGCTTTGGTGTCGCCGGGCCCGTGGTTGGAAGCAGAGCGATGATCACCAACCTCCCTTGGGTGATCGATGAGGATCAACTCGAGGAGGCCCTGGAGCTTGATACAGTTCGCTTGCTCAACGACCTCGCTGCCATTGCCCACGCGGTCCCCTTTTTGAAGCCGGATGATCTCTACACCATCAATGTGGGCCAGCCGGAACCGAACGAGAATCTCGCCGTGATTGCCCCGGGCACAGGCCTGGGGGAAGCGTTTTTAGTCTGGGATGGGACAATCTACCGTCCATCCGGCTCGGAGGGCGGCCACGCCGATTTTGCCCCTACCACGCCTCTCCAAATGGAGATGCTCCGCTATCTCCAGGATCAGTATGATCGCGTCAGTTACGAGCGGGTTTGTTCCGGCAGCGGAATCCCGAACATCTATCGATTCTTCAAAGAGGTGCGCAACGTCTCCGAACCGGGAGGGTTGTCCGAGCAATTGGCCCAGGCCGACGATCCCACGCCGGTGATCGTGAATGCAGCTTTGGAGCAGGAGCCGCCCGAAATTTGCCGCCTGACTCTGGAAATGTTCGTCTCCATCCTGGGGGCGGAAGCAGGCAACCTGACCTTGAAGACCATGGGGATTGGCGGCGTATATATGGGCGGCGGCATCCCTCCCCGGATCATCGCTGCCTTGGAAGATCCCGCTTTCATGCAAAACTTCGCTAACAAGGGCCGCTTCTCCGACATGATGGCCAAAGTGCCCGTCTATGTGATTTGCAATCCCAAGGTTGCCCTGCTGGGTGCGGCCTGTCACGGGTTGGAGACCAAGCCATGAAGCGTTCGGAGACCGCCGAGCATAAGCGTTTGATCGATTCCCAGGTCGACTGGCAGAATTGGGGACCATATGTCAGCGAACGCTCATGGGGCACGGTCCGCGAAGATTACAGCGCCACTGGCGAAGCCTGGAAGTATTTTCCACACGACCACGCCCGCAGCCGCGCCTATCGCTGGAACGAAGATGGCCTAGCCGGTTTTTGCAACCGTTACCAGAATATTTGTTTGTCTCTAGCCCTGTGGAACGAACGCGATCCGATTCTCAAAGAGCGTTACTTCGGCTTGACCGGCAATCAAGGCAACCACGGGGAGGATGTCAAAGAATATTACTTCTACCTCGACAGCACCCCGACGCATTCCTACGCTAAGATGCTCTACAAGTATCCGCAGGTGGCCTACCCTTACGAGCAACTCGTCGCCGAAAATCAGCGCCGCGGCCTGCACGACCCCGAATTTGATTTGATCGATGCTTTGGGGGACGCCTTTGCCCAGGGTCGCTATTTCGATGTTTTCATCGAGTATGCCAAAGCCGCCCCCGAAGATATATTCTGCCGCATCACGGCGGTCAACCGCGGCCCGGAAGCGGCCCCGCTTCACATGCTGCCGCACATCTGGTACCGGAATGCCTGGTCATGGGGCTATGATCGTCCCAAGCCGGAGCTACGCGCCCTCGATGAGCGCACCATCTACACCGATCATCGTTATCTCGGGGAACGGTGGTGGTATCTCGACACGGACGAAGTCCCGCTGTTGTTTACCGACAACGAGACCAATTTCGAGCGCTTGTTCGATGTCCCTAACGATGGGCCGTATGTCAAAGATGGCATCAACGATGCGGTCGTCGATGGCGAAACCCGGCGGGTCAACCCCGACTTGAAGGGTACCAAAGCGGCTGCCCACTTCAAAACCGTTCTCGCTCCGGGAGAATCCTATACCGTCCGGACGCGCTTTTGCGATCAGGCCAAAGAAGCGCCCTTTGCCGATTGTGACGCCATCTTCGATCAGCGCATTCAAGAAGCAGATCAATTCTATCTCGCCGTCCAAAAACCCAACATCAGCCCCGACGAGCAAACCATCCAGCGCCAGGCTTTTGCCGGCTTGATGTGGACCAAACAGTTCTACCATTACAGCGTCGAACTGTGGCTGAATGGCGATCCGGCCGGGCCAGAACCCCCGGAAGAGCGCAAACAGGGCCGCAACGCCGATTGGGAGCATCTCTACAACCTGGACATCATCTCGATGCCTGACAAGTGGGAATATCCCTGGTACGCTGCCTGGGATTTGGCCTTCCACACCCTGCCCATCGCGATGATCGATCCCGAATGGGCCAAGCACCAGCTCATCCTGATGCTGCGCGAGTGGTACATGCATCCCAATGGCCAGATTCCCGCTTATGAGTGGGCCCTGGGGGATGTCAACCCGCCCGTCCACGCCTGGGCGGCCTGGCGGGTGTACAAGATCACCCGGGACATCACCGGGGAAGCGGATACCGTTTTTCTCGAGCGGGTCTTCCAGAAGTTGCTGCTCAATTTCACCTGGTGGGTCAACCGCAAAGACACCGATGGAAACAACGTCTTCCAGGGCGGTTTCTTGGGTCTGGACAACATCGGCGTCTTCGACCGCAGCGCCTCCTTGCCCGAAGGTGGCCATCTGGAACAAGCCGACGGCACCGCCTGGATGGGCATGTATTGCCTCAACATGCTTGCTATCGCCCTGGAACTGGCCCGCACCCGCCCGGCCTATGAAGACATGGCGGCAAAATTCTTTGAACACTTTGTTTACATTGCCAATGCGATCAACCGAAAGTGCGGGATTGAAGGTCTTTGGAATCAAGAAGATGGATTTTATTACGATGTCCTTCACACCCCGGACGATCACCGCATCCCGATGAAAATCCGCTCTTTTGTCGGTTTAATCCCCTTGTTCGCCGTCACCGTCCTGGAGCCGGAATTGTTGGAGAAGCTGCCCAATTTCAAAGACCGCATGGATTGGTTTCTGAAGCGGCGTATTCATCTGGTCCAGAACATGGCCGATTGGACAGAGCCGGGCGTAGACGACCGCCACTTGCTCTCCATCGTCAGGCGTGAACAGCTAGAGCAAGTCCTGACGCGCATGTTGGATGAAAACACCTTCCTTTCGGATTATGGCCTCCGGTCTCTCTCCAAGGAACACGAGAAAAACCCATTCCAGGTTGACTTGGACGGCCAATCTCACACGGTTCGCTTCCAACCCGCCGAGTCCACCACGGGGTTGTTCGGGGGCAATTCCAATTGGCGCGGCCCGATCTGGTTTCCGCTCAACTTTTTGATGATCGAGACCTTGCAGAAATACCACCATTATTATGGGGATGACTTCCAGGTGGAATATCCCCAGGGCTCGGGGCACCATACCAACCTCAAAGAGGTGGCTAACGACTTGTCTCGCCGCTTGATCCGGTTGTTTTTGCGCGACTCGTCCGGGCAGCGGCCATTCTACGGCGAGGAAGCGCTCTTTCAGGACGATCCTCACTGGCGAGATCATCTTCTTTTCCATGAATATTTTCACGGCGATAACGGCGCCGGATTGGGCGCCAGCCATCAGACCGGATGGACGGCCCTGGTGGCCAAATTGATCAAGCGCAGCGGAGGCGCGTCGGCCTATGATTGAATTGGGGCGGGATATTTGCAATCAGGCCGACGCGGCGCTTTCACGGGAGTGGCTGGTCACCAACGGGATCGGCGGCTACGCCGCCGGGACGGTCGCCGGAGCGTTGACCCGCAGTTATCATGGCTTGCTGGTTGCCGCTTTGGGGCCGCCGCTTGGCCGCACGCTCTTGCTGGCGAAACTG
>CAZXXW010000216.1:0-5229 GCA_964644835.1 uncultured Anaerolineales bacterium | reverse complement strand
CACCCCGAAAGTGTCCGCCGTGTGAAAGAGGCCATCGACGATTTGATCGATCAAGGATAGCGCAAGAAACGCGATGCGTGGAGCGCAAGCGCTCCACGCTCACGGTTTCGCGATACAATGGAGAGGAACTATGGCTCTATCAGGAATACAGATTTACAAACTATTACCCCAAACGAACTGCAAAGATTGCGATTTTCCGACGTGTTTGGCCTTCGCCATGAAGCTGGCAGCCAAGCAGGTCGAATTGGCCAAGTGTCCTCACGTTAGTGAGGAATCGAAAGCGAAGCTGGCCGAGGCCTCCGCGCCTCCTGTCCGCCCTCTGAAGCTGAAGTCCAACGGGCACGAAGTCGAGGCGGGCAATGAGGTTGTCCTCTTCCGCCACAAGAAACGCTTCTTCAGCCCGCCGGGATTGTTCCTGCGGGTCTATGACAGCCAATCGGCGGACGAGATTCAGGCCGCGGTCAAGCCTGTGGATGAATACGAAGTCGATTATGTCGGCATGGATTTGACCATGGATGGCATCGCTGTCCAGGCCGATGGTGGCGACTTTGCTACCGCCGTCGAGGCTGTCCGTGCTGCGACCAGGTTGCCCGTGATCTTGATCGGCGACGTCGATGCGTTGAAAGCCGGTCTCGAAAAACTGGGCGACGAAGAAAAGCCCTTGCTCTGCAAGGCCACGGTTGATAATTGGGAAGCGATGGCCGAGCTGGCTAAAGAGAACGACGCCCCCCTGGCCATCGAGGCTGACAACGTCGACGAGATGGTCGACCTATGCAAGAAGCTGATTGACAAGGGCCTCAAAGACCTGGTCTTGGCCCCCACCCAGCGGGGAATGCGCGGCACGTTGATCGCCAATACCGTTATCCGTCGCATGGCCCTGCAAGAGAACTTCCGCCCGCTGGGCTTCCCGATCATCAACTTCCCCGGCGATGTCGGTGACCCTGTCCGGGAGGTCTCTCTGGCGGCCCAGGCGATTGGCAAATACAGCAGCTTCATCGTCTTGGATCACTTCGATCCTGCCACGGCGTATTCGCTGCTCGTCTTGCGGGCCAACATCTACACCGACCCGCAAGAACCGATCCAGGTCACGCCGGGAATCTATGAAATCAACGAGCCCGGCCCCGAAGATCCCTTCCTGGTGACGACCAACTTTAGCATTACCTACTTCAGCGTCGCCAACGAGGTCGAAAGCGTTGGCATCCCTGTGTGGCTGCTGGTAACTGATTCCGAGGGCATGAGCGTGCTCACCGCCTGGGCGGCAGGCAAGTTCGATGCCGAGATCATCGCCAAGGACGCCAAGCGTTTCGAGGCTGCCTCGAAAGTGAATAACCCTCGCATCGTCTTGCCCGGCCATGTGGCCGTGTTATCGGGCGAACTTGAGGAAGAATTGCCCGATTGGGACGTGAAAGTAGGCCCGCGCGAGGCTGTTGATTTACCCGCGTTTCTCAAGCAAGCGATGTAATAGAAAGGAAACAGGGATGCGGGGCAAGCTAATCCCGCATCCCTTCACGTTATGGCTCAATGTACTGTCACCTTCGATACCGCCAACGAGCCCATCACCGTTCCAACCGGCACGTTGATCTTAGACGCGGCGCAGCAAGCCGGGATTGAGATCAATCAACCCTGTGGGGGCCAAGGCCGCTGCGGGCGCTGCGCGGTGATTGTCACCGAGGGGAATGTCCGCCGCCGGAGCACGTTACGGCTTTCCGAAGAAGATGTCGCCGCAGGCTATGCTCTCGCCTGCCAGACGGTCATTCAGGGGGATGTGAGCATCACCGTTCCGCCGCAAGAGAAGATCAAACGCCGCCTGACGACAGACCGCACCGTTTCAGCAGTTACCGTTCCCGAGGGTTACCAGCCCGAAGCGGAGCAAACCATCCGGCGCGTTCATCTGACCCTGTCACAGCCGAACATGGATGACCAAACCGACGATTGGAGCCGCCTGCAAACCGCGGCCCGCCAGCAGGCCAGAGTCGCCCACTTGGACATCTCTTTGGGCTTGCTCCAAAAAATTGGTCCCATCCTGCGGGAGGGGGACTGGCAGGTCACCGCAGTGATGCGAGCGGACGATTGGAACGCGCCAGAACCCGAAGCTGATTTGCTCGATTTGCTCCCCGGTCACGTCCCCGAGGATGAACCACTGTGGGGCGCGGCGGTCGACATCGGCACCACCACGGTCACGGTTTGGCTGGTCGATCTGCTCACCGGCAAAGTGCACGCCCAGGCCGCTGAATATAACCAACAAATCGCGCGCGGCGAGGACGTCATCTCCCGGATCATTTTCGCCAGCAAAGATGACGGTGACAAAAAGATGCGTGCCCTTGTCGAAGGCACGATCAACGATTTGCTCAAACAGGTGTGCAAACGGGCTAAAACCTCGCCCAAAGAGATCATCAAAGTGACCGTTTCGGGCAACAGCACGATGATGCACCTGTTTCTGGGGATTCCGGCCTCTAGCATTCGGCTGACCCCCTTCATTACCGCGGTCAATCATATCCCCCTGCTGTCTGCTTCCGATGTTGGCTTGAAGATTCACCCCGGCGCGGTCGTCGATTGCCTCCCCGGTGTCGCCAGTTACGTTGGGGCAGACATCAGCGCTGGCGTGCTCTCATCGGGTATGGCTGATTCGGAAGAGATGGTTTTGTTCCTCGATGTGGGTACCAACGGTGAGACCGTGCTCGGCTCGAAGGATTGGTTGGTCACCTGCGCCTGTTCAGCGGGACCAGCTTTCGAGGGAGGCGGGGTGCTCCACGGGATGCGGGCCACAGAAGGCGCCATCGAAGAAATCTGGATCGATGACGAAACCTACGAGCCGTCCTTCCGCGTCATCGGCGATGTCAAGCCGAGCGGTATTTGCGGTTCGGGCTTAATCGCCTTGCTCGCCGAGATGTTCATCACCGGTGTGATCGACAAGGGCGGCGGCGTCAATCAACAATTGGATACCCCCCGCACCCGCAGAGGTGATCACGGCAGCGAATATGTCATTGCCTGGGCGGATGAAACCAGCCACGGCGAAGACATCGTCATAACCAACGTCGATATCGATAATTTGCTCCGAGCCAAAGCAGCCATCTATGCCGGTTTCACCGTCTTGGCTGAGAGCGTCGGCGTTCCGCTGGAAATGGCCGAACGCGTATTGGTCGGGGGCTCTTTTGGCAAATATATCAACGTGGAAAAAGCGATCCAAATTGGTCTTTTGCCCGATATGGATTGGGATCGCTTCCATTTTTTGGGCAACACCTCGGTCAAGGGTTCTTACCTGGCTTTGATCAGCCGCGATGCCCATGATCGCATCGCCGATATTGCCGCCAGCATGACCTATATCGAGCTTTCAGCCGATAACCGCTTCTACGACGCCTTCACATCGGCTTTGTTCTTGCCGCACACCGATATGTCCTTGTTCCCCAGTGTGCAGCAGATCATAGATTCGTGAAAGAAGTACGATTGAAGCATTTCAGAAGTTGTGCACAAATTTTTACCGCAGAGTTGAGAATAACAAGAAATTTTAAAAATTCGAGAAAGTAGGAGGATGCCTTATGTACATCATTGGAGAAAATATTCACATCATTTCCCCGAAAGTGAAAAAAGCCCTGGCAGAACGTGATGCCGAGTTTTTCAAGACCCTGGCAATCAAGCAGGTCGAAGCTGGCGCTCAGGCCCTTGACCTCAACCTGGGACGACAGAAACATGAATGGGAAGAAGTGTTTCCCTGGGTGACCAAAACCGTCCAGGAAGTGGTCGACGTGCCCCTGAGCATCGACAGCACCAATTTGGATGGCATTGAGGCTGCACTCAAGGTGATCACCAAAGCGCGCCCGATCATCAATTCTACATCCGCCGAGGCCGAGCGACTGGAGAAAGTTCCCCTTGTAGCCAAGGAATACGACGCCCAATTGATCGCTCTGACGATGGAAAAGAGCGGTATTCCCGTTGAGGCCGATGCCCGAGTCAACCTGGCGCTGGAATATCTGATCCCCCGCGCCATGGAAGTTGGCCTCGATATACCCGACTTGATCATTGACCCCCTGGTGCTGACCGTCTCGGGATGCCAGGAATACTGCCCGGAGTGCATCGAGGCTGTCCGCACGCTCCAATATGCCGGTGACCCGCCTCCCTCCATCTCGGTGGGCTTGTCCAACGTTTCCAATTCCGTTCCCGAGGAGATTCGCCCCTTGCTCAACCGCGTCTATTGCGTCATGTTGATGGGCGCAGGTTTGAAGATGATGATCGCCGATCCGCTGGACGAAGAGCAAAACGAAGTCATCCGCATCATCGAAGAACGCGATGACAGCACTGCCCTAGGGCGCCTGTATCTCAAGCTGCATGACAAGACTGAAGCGATGGACGAACTGACCAAAGACGATGTCGATATGGACGACCCCGAACAGGCCGCTGTTTGGAAGACAGTGCAGGTCTTGCTGAACAAAGTGATCTACGCCGATTCGTATCTGGAACAGTAAACAAAATCTTTGCCTCGCTCTCTAAGCCTGGCGAAACGGACAAGATTCATAACGCAGAGCCGCAGCGTTGTAAAAGACGCGGAGTTCTTATTTTTCGCTGCGGCTTTGCGTTTAATTTATATTCCTCGATCAAAACGTATGGAGATAAGAGATGACCAAAAAGCCCCCCGTAGACATTGATGCCCTTCTCGCCAAGGCCAAAGAGCCTGCTGCGGATGCGCTCAAATTACATCCTTTCTTCCAGAGTAAGCTGGAAACCAACACCGCACGTTGGGTGTGCGCGCCAACACGATCACCGATGAAATGTGCTTCGCCGCGGCCGAGGCTCTGGCCGAACAAACGGGCGACGATCTGGATGAAGAACATCTGCTGCCCACCATGGAAGATTGGGATGTCTTTGCCCATGAGGCCGCCGCTGTGGGCGTGAAAGCGCAAGAGCAAGGCATCGCTGCCTTGGAGAAGAGTTATGATCAACTCTTCGAACATGCCCAGAAGGTCATCGTACGCTCCCGCAACTTGACTCAGATGATGATGCGGGAAGGCTTCATCCCCGAGGCCCCGGAAGACTGATTCGCAGCGGTTGTCGATTTTCATGTAAAAAGATTGATATAATTCAGAGGATCGTTGCGGAAACAACGGTCCTCTGTTGTTACAAAGACTTCGGAAGTCTCGGATGTAACCTTGACCAGCAAAATGTCTCCGTCTGGTATTGACAATTTTTTGGTGAAGCTGTTTTTAGGCAATGGCGCAAAACTAACCCTGTGAAGCG
>CAZXXW010000215.1:0-5238 GCA_964644835.1 uncultured Anaerolineales bacterium | reverse complement strand
GTTAACCTCGTCGGCTTCAACATCGAAGACACCGATCAATTCGTCACCGACAATCATGGGGATAGCCATCTCGCTGAGGGTGGCCGGCAAGAGGTGGTGGTGCAAAAAGTCGGGATCGTGGCGGGCATCGGTGACAATGATGGTCTCACGTTGGCGGGCTGCTTTGGCAATAATCGATTTCTTTTGATGAACGTTGAGTGTGTGCCCTGCATCGAGCATTTTCTGACCGACATCACCAGAACCGGCCCCCAAGGTCAAGAGATCGTTTTCGGCATCCAACAAATATACATGGACATGGTAAAGGTCAAAGCTAAATTGGGTCAGATCTACCACGGATTGCAACAAAGCCTGCGGATCGAGGGTGGTCGCCGCAGCGGTACTCACCTTGGCAACGGTTTCTAGCTCGGCAGCGCGCTTGTCCAATTGCTGGCGGCTGCGCTCGGTTTCGTCGAGGAGGCGCAAGTTTTCGATGTGATCGCTGAGCCGCTCGGCGATGGTGGCGGCCAGCCCGGCAACGGCATCGGGGTCTTCCTGTGGCTCGGCGATGCGGATTTGGCCAATCGGCTCTTCCCGAACGCGGAGATCATAGCTGATCGTTTCGGTCCCCAGGGTGGAGACATCCATCGAGGCAGGATCAAACTGGGTGACATCTTTCTGGTCGTAGAGATAGCCGCGCGCCGGGGCATTGGGCGTTTGGAGGTAACTCTCCCAGCCCTCGTGGGTCAGCCGCCGGGTAGCCTTTTCGGCCTCTTCCCGATATTGCTCGGCCTGGGTGAGCAAGCGCAGGTTTTCGACATGCTGGGCCACCTGGCGCGCCACCGTGGTCAAAAGATCGGCTTCTTCCTCAGAGAGTTCATCTTCACTCTCGATTTGGAGCGCACCAAGAATCTCATCGCCGATCTGCAGCGGAGCTTCAATCGCATCGACATCGTCCCCCCCATCAACGTGATCATCTTGCAAGGGAGAAACATTTTCCTGATCGAAGCTAAAGCCTATTTTTTCACTGCGGTCGATGGCGTTGAGAAAATCATCCCAGCCAAGGCGGTCCTTTCGGGCAAAAGGGGCTTCGCTGTGGACATCGATCTGGCGATCTCGCTGAGGTTCATCTGCTTCTTGATTGAGAACGGGGGCTTTGTCATCCCCGTCCGGATCAGGAGCATCAGACCCTGCGAAAAGGTCATCAAGCCGGTTGTGGTATGGTTTTTTCTTCGACATAGGTATATATCTCTTTTGCTAACGATCGGTATTGAGTGGCGGCGCGGGTATTGCCTGCGAACATCGTAATCGGAACCCCAGCGATCTGGCTGGCGCGCAGTTTAGTGTCAAAGCCAATCAAGGTTTCCAAGATAGCGTGGCCATAATGCGCCTTAATTCGCTCCAACACCTCTGTGTGTAGGTTACCGCGTTGATCGTACATGGTAATCAGCAAGCGGTAGCACAAGCCGGGGTTATACTCGGCGCGTAACGTCTCGATCCGCTTGAAGATGGTTCCAAGAGCCTGCACGGCAAAGTATTCAGGCTGGGTCGGCAGGATCGCCATGTCGGCGGCAATCAGCGCAGAATCGACCAGGGAGCCGAGCGAGGGCGGGCAATCGAAAATCACAAAATCGTATCTTCCCATCGCATCCCTGCGGACCGCGTCTCTCAAGATGGTCTCATAGTTGGAGCGGACAGCCAATATGTTGGCTGTCATTTTCATGTCGCTGTTGGAGGGGACAATGTCCAGGCCGGAGATTTCGATCTCCCGGCTGACCATGGTGAGGGTCTCGTTGCCCAGCAAGACATCGCCGGCAGACTTGCGCTGTTTGAAAGGGTTCAAGCCAAGCCCGGCCGTCAGGTTCGCCGAGGGATCGAGATCAACCAGCAGAACCTGGTGACGATCTTCGGCCAGCGCGCCGCCAAGCGCCGAGACCGTGGTGGTCTTGGCGACGCCTCCTTTCTGGTGGCAAACGGCGATGGTATAAGGTTTCATCTTTGTTTCTCTAGCCAAATTCTTTCTAGCAATGAGAACTTACTTCCGCTTCGGGGTAGTCTTGCGGGGAGCGCCCAGCTCTACACTGGTTCGCTTGGCACCCAAAGCACGGCCCAGTTCTCGAACGGCAACTTGCAACGCGGTTTCGATATCCGTGGTGCTCTGGATTTGCTGGCTGATCACGTTGACGAGGGTCTCGTGTTCGGCCTGCTGCTGCGTGCGGGTGTAGGTACGCACGTTTTGGAGAGCGACGGCGACCTGGGAGGCCAGCGTGGTCTTGATGCTGACGTCTTCGTCGGTGAAGTTATCGACCTGATCGGACTGCACGTCCAAGACACCCAGAACCTGGTCGCCGATGATGAGCGGGACAGCCAGCTCGGCGGCGGTGTCAGGCAACAAGGGGTTGGCCATGAAATCGGCCTCGGCGCGAACGTCGTTGACGATAACACCGTGACGCTCTCGCACCGCCCGTGCCACCAGAGATTGTTCCTCCTCAAGAGGAATCTCCCACCCTTCAGCGGCCATTTGGCGCCCGACATCACCGGCACCAGCTACCAACGTTAACGTTTGCTGATCTCCATCCATCAAATAGATGTGAGCATGATAGAGGTCGAAGCGCTTCTTGGTCAGGTCTACAACGGTTTGCAACATCTCTTCGGGATCGAGCAGGGACGAAATCGTAGTACCCACCTCGGCAACCGTGGAGAGTTCAACGGCCCGTTTGGCCGTGGCTTCCTGCGCGGCCTTGCGCTCGGTGATGTCACTGGCAATACCGAGGAAACCGGTGATGTTATCTTGCGAGTCGCGCAAGGCGCTTACGTTGAGCAGTACGGGGAAGCGGCTGCCATCCTTGCAGATATAGGTCCATTCGTGCTCGTTGGGCAGACCTTGTTTTGCTTTTGCAATAAAGACTTCAAAGCCCGGTTCAATTTCATAGCCTAATTCTTCTGAGAAGGTTTTCGCTCTTGCGATAACTTCGTCCATATCGTGGAAGATGTCCGGGCCGTGCTTGCCTACAACTTCTTCGGCGGTATACCCTAGCATTTCTTCGGCCCCCTCATTGAAGAGGGTGAGCGTTCCGTCAGGAGTAGTAGTGAGGATACCATACTCAGCGCCTTCCAAAATGGCTGATTGCAGATCTGTAATTTCGCGCAGCTCTTGCTCAGCCTCCTTCTGTTCGGTGACGTCGCGAGCAATAAAGTGGATCAAACCAGCTTCGAGGTCTGGGGTTGCACGCCAAGAGATCCAACGATAGCCACCATCTTTGCAGAGATAGCGATTTTCAAACTCAAGCAGGGTTGCACCTTCAGCTATACGGGCTGCCTCAGCATTGGTGGCCTCAACATCGTCTTCGTGGACGAATTCAACAAACGGTTTCGACATTAATTCTTCTTCGCTGTAGCCGGTTATCTTTTCCCAAGCGGGGTTAAGGCTGACGAAATAACCTTCCAGAGTGGCCGATCCGATCATGTCGAGACTGCTACTGAAAATGCGGTCAAGCTCTTCGGCTGTTTCTTGGGTTCGCAGCAGGAGTCGGCGTGCTTCAATATATCCGCCTACACGCCGGATGATACCGCCTAAGAGCGCACTTTCCTCGTCGAGGAAGTCATGTTTTTCTGTGTAAGCGATATGGACACCGCCTACCAGTTCACCGCCGATGCGAATTCCGCCCATGATTTTGTGGGGCAGCTCCATTGCTTCGGGAACGCCATAGATTTCGCCATCTAGTTCAATAGCGGCAACACATACATCGGGGTATTGCATGGCCGGAGGGATACGTTCGGTAACCCATTGGAGAAATTCCGGAATAGGCGGGGTTTCTTCGGTTTTGTGGCCAATATCGTTGAGACAGTTCAATTCCTTGACACGCTCGTCCAGTTGGGCGAAGTTGTGCACATTTTGCAAGGCAATAGCGACCTGGGCAGCCATGGTTGTTTTGATACTGACGTCTTCTTCGGTAAAGTTATCGACTTGATCCGATTGAACATCCAAGACGCCGAGAACTTGATCACCGACGATAAGGGGGACCGCCATCTCAGCAGCGGTATCTGGCAATACTGGGTTCGCCATGAAGCCAGGTTCGGCCCGAACATCGTTTGAGATAACCCCATGGTGTTCTCGAGCAGCCTGAGCTACTAGGGACTGCCCAGCATCGAGAGCAATTTCCCAACCTTCGGCAGCCATTTGCCGCCCGACATCACCAGCACCAGCCGCTAATGTCAATGTCTGTTGGGCTTCATCCAACAAATAGATATGAGCATGGTAGAGGTCAAAGCGCTCTTTGGTTAGATCTACAACTGTTTGTAGCATCTTTGTGGGATCCAGGAGGGATGAAACTTTTGTGCTTAAGTCAGCAACCGTAGCTAACTCCTCCGCTTGTTTGGCAATGGCCTCTTGAGCAACTTTTTGCTCGGTGACATCGCGAGCGATAAAGTGGATCAAACCGGCGTCGACATCGGGGGTAGCACGCCAGGAGATCCAACGATAGACGCCGTCCTTGCAAAGATAACGGTTTTCGAACTCAAGCAACTGTGCGCCTTCAGCGATGCGGGCCGCCTCGGCATTGGTAGCTTCGATATCATCCTCGTGGACAAAATCAACAAACGGCTTGGACTTTAATTCTTCTTCGCTATAGCCGGTTACCTTTTCCCAGGCGGGGTTGAGGTTGACGAAATAGCCTTCAAGATTGGCTGATCCAATCATGTCAAGGCTGCTGCTGAAGATACGATTTAATTCTGCCGCTGAAGTCTGCGCCTGTTCGAACAAGCGGGCGCTCTCCAGCGCGAGGGCAACCTGCTCGGCAACCTGCTCGACAAATTCTTGCTCCTCCTGATAGAGGGGGTTTTCATTGGTAGACTGGACAGCCAAGGAGCCAATTTCCACTCCACCAGGCACAACCATGGGCACATTGGCAAACAGTTCTGCGGTGAGACTATGGGGGTCAATCTGTTTAACACCAAGTTGATCAAAGGCATAGCCTTCGGGTAATTCCTCGCGCTGGCGATAGCCCTTCCATCCTTCCTGGCTCATGGCTCGATATAAGGAGTTAAGCTCGTTGAGCTGTTCTTCCATCTCCTGGCGCAAGCGGGTTTCATCGATAGCGATAGCAATCTGCCCACAGAGACCTTCGAGCATCAGGCGGTCGTCGTCAGTGAGCGCGCCCGCCTGGTCACTTTGAATGTCAAGGACGCCCAACACTTCGTCGCGCAGCTCCCGGTCTCCTTCAGAAACGCCGCCAGCTGCCCCTCGACCTGGGCGTACATCCG
>CAZXXW010000214.1:0-5253 GCA_964644835.1 uncultured Anaerolineales bacterium | reverse complement strand
GTGGAGATTCAGCCGGGGGAAACGCTGGCCATCTTCCGGTCGGAGTCGGGCTTGTCCCTCTCGGATAGCGGGGACTCAGTGCGCTTATTCCTGCCGGACTATACGCTGGTCGACGAACGGAGCTACAACTTCGCCAAAGCAGTCAACCTTTCCTGGTGTCGCGATCCCGACGGCGTCGCCGATCTGGCCTTCCCCTGCTGGCCAACACCGGGACGAATCAATGCCGGGTATCCGCTACAGGTTGTCAAACCCAAACCCCCACGCAAACCGAAAAGACGAGGTGTTCCGCCTCGGCCGGGCTGGGAACTCCCGTACCACATGATCGGCTATCTATAAATCAGACAGCAAGTTCCTTGTCATTTGATCGACTTCGGCTATAATCAGCAAAAATTTTTTTATCAATGTCGAACAAGGAGAACGAACATGAAATCAAAACACGCTTACTTAATCGCATTCATCGCCATCATGCTTGTGACGATCACGGCCTGTAGCGGGGAAGGGCAAGCCAATGTCGATGTCGAACCCACCGAAGCTCCCTTGACCATCTGGGAATATGAACGGGTTTGCCGGCAAGGAACCATCGAGAGGGCCGCATCCTACGACCCCGCCGGTGAAGGTGTTCACCCTATTGTGATTTTCGAGCGTGCACCAGATAATACCAACTCCTATAATGAGCTCAGCAACATTACATTAAAACTCCCGGAGCCCTGGGTGGTGGATTACGAGGGAGACGCCACGAGTGTTGAATTGGTTGCTTGTATCGATCAAACCGATGAAGAGTTTGTCGAGACGTGTGAATATGAAGATGACGAGGAATCGGGCGATGACACCGTTTACAAGCTGAATGTCTACAACGCCAGCTATGAAGTCACCGTCTACACGGCAACCACAGGCGAAGAGCTGGGCAGCGCGACGATAGACGCCACGTATGACGAATGCCCCATGTTTCACATGTTTTCCGATGAAGAAGAGGACACCTATGCCCCTGTCCGAGGTGGCGATTTGCAGCCCATCCTGGCTGAATACGTGGAACCATAACAAAAAGCACCAGATTTGATATTTCGCAGAACCCCGGTTTTTTGATAGCCGGGGTTCTTTGTTTATCCATTTGAGCCGATTAAAATCACAAAATCCGCGCGAAAAATACCAAGTGAGATAAATTTTCAGCTATAATGGTAGGCGGGCCACGTTCTCTGAAAAACATGCAGGCAGACCGATGAAACGTCGCTTATTTTCCATTTCCAGTGAAACGAAAAGTTGAATAAGATCGGAGAGGACATGCAATCAAACGATCAAGTTGCCATTATTACCGGGGGCGCCAACGGCATTGGCCGCGCTACCGTCCGGCGTTTTGTAGAAGAGGGTTTCAAAGTTGCCATCTGGGACCTGACGGATGAAGCCAGTCAAGACCTGGCAGAGGAGATTAAATCCCAAGGCGGTGAAGCGATCTACCATCATGTCGACGTCACCGATTCTGACCAAGTCGAATCGGCTGTCCAGGAAGTGCTCGACACGTGGGGACAAGTCGATGTTCTCGTCAACAACGCCGGAATCCTGCAGGATGGGCAGTTGGTCAAATTCAAGGAAGGCCAAGTCCAGAAGCAGATGACCGACGAGATGTTCGATAGCGTCATCGACGTCAACCTGAAAGGGGTCTTCGTCTGCGCCCGGGCCGTCGCTCCGGTGATGATGGCGCAAAAAAGCGGCGTGATTCTGAACGCCACCTCGGTTGTCGGCTTAGACGGCAATTTCGGCCAGACCAACTATGTGGCCACCAAAGCGGGCGTGATCGGGATGACAAAAGTGTGGGCCCGTGAGATGGGCCGTTACGGAATCCGGGTCAACGCGGTGGCACCCGGTTTCACTGCCACCGAGATGGTCATCTCCATGCCCGAAAAGATCCTCGAGGGGATGAGAAAGCGGACGCCGTTAGGGCGTCTGGGGAAACCCGAAGATGTCGCTAACGCCTACGCCTTCCTGGCATCGGAGCAGGCCAGCTTCATCTCCGGCGCGGTCTTGCGCGTCGATGGCGGCATCGTTGTTGGAACCTGATCCAAACATATGAACCCCAAAGCGCTTTATAAAAGCAAATTGATCTCGATTCCAGAGGCCGTATCGCTGGTCCAATCGCATCACACCATTGGGTCCGCGATGGCAGCCTCTGAGCCGGTCGGCTTGTTGAGTGAGCTTGGCAACCACAAAGACCGTCTCCACGATGTCACCGTGTGGGTCTGTCTGCCGCTGCGCCTGTACGACTTTGTGCTCAAGCCGGAGATGGCCGGACACTTCTTCGTCGAAAACTGGTTCTACGGTGCGCCTGATCGCGAGGTCCATCCTCAGGGACGAACGTCTTATATTCCCAATAACCTGCACGCGGCGGCGCGCGTTCGCCTTGAGGCAGCGGGCAATCACCTGGATGTCTTCTGGGGCACGGCCACGCCGCCCGATGAACGCGGCTACATGTCGCTTTCCACCTGTCTGGTTGTCGAGAAAATGTTGATCGAAGCCGCCGACCTGGTCGTGCTGGAAATCAACGAGAACCTGCCCTGGACTCTCGGCGATACCCACATTCACGTATCGGACGTGGACTATGTGGTCGAGAATCATGTTCCCATGTTCGAGCTGCCCTCCGCACCGCCGAGGGATTGGGAACAGGCGATTGGTGGCTATATTGCCGAACTGATCGAAGATGGCGCCACCTTGCAATTGGGCATCGGCGGCATCCCCAACGCGATCACCGCCTTCTTGATGGAACGCCGCGACCTGGGTGTCCACACCGAGATGTTCACCGATGGGATGGTCGATCTCTATGAGGCGGGCGTGATCACCGGCAAGCGCAAGACGTTATGGAAAGGCAAGATGGTCGGCGCGTTTGCCCTCGGCTCTCAGAAGCTCTACGATTTCGTCGATAAGAATTTGGGCGTTGAATTTCTACAGGGGAAAGTGACCAACGACCCCACCGTGATCGGCCAGAATTACAAAATGGTCAGCGTCAACACCGCTTTGCAGGTCGATATCAACGGCCAGGTCTGCTCGCAGAGCATCGGGGCGCGGCATTACAGCGGCACCGGAGGGCAATTAGATACTCACCGCGGCGCCCAACTCTCTCCGGGCGGGCGGGGGATCATCGCCTTGCGCTCCACCGCCAAGGGGGGAAGCATCTCTACGATTGTGCCCACGCTGGCCGAGGGCGCCGAGGTGACCATCCCCGGTCAAGACGTCGATACGATTGTGACCGAATACGGCATCGCCCAGTTGCGCGGCTTGTGCGTCAAGGACCGGATGAAAGCGCTGATCAAGATCGCCCATCCCGACTTCCGCGACTGGATTCGGGAGGAGGCCGATCGCTTGCAGATTGTGCCCCGTTTGGTCGTGCCCGGGTTCAAAGCCGCCGAACCGGCATTACCGGCAACCGCCCCGGGCGTGAGCGCGGAGAGGATCAAATTGGGCACACTGACTGATCTCTCCGGGCCGCAGGCCAGCATCGGGATGGCGGCGCTGCGCGGCATTTCGGCCTACTACGATCACGTCAACCATTGGGGCGGCGTTCACGGCCGCCAAATCGAGCTTCTGGTTGAGGATCATGCCTTCGACCCGGCACGGGCCCGACAAGCTGCTGTCAAGCTGGTCGAAGAGGAGGAAGTTTTCGCCATCGCCAGCCCGCTGGGCACGGGGCCGAATCTGGCCATGATGGACTATCTGCTCGACGAAGAAATCCCGGTGATCTCGCCCCACAGCGGGACGTCTAGATGGGCGAATCCCCTCAAGCGGACCTATTTTGCCCTGCAGCCCTCTTACGAGATCGAAGGGCGCATCCTGGCGCAATATGTCATCGAGGCGTTGAAGCCGGAGAGAATCGCCGTTTTCTCCGTCGATGACCCCTACGGGCAGGAAGGATCAACCGCATTTATTGCCGAGCTGGGCAAAGCCGGGATCGAGCCTGCGGCCACGATCCAACACCAAAGCGGGGAAAGCACTCCCCAGGCTTGGGTGGCGCAGTTGGCCGAGGCGGGGGCGGACCTCGTGTTGTTGTACACCTATGTGAAACCGAGCGCGGACTTGTTGCGCGCTGCTCTTGAAGCCGATTATCATCCCCAATGGCTGGGCAGTTACGTCATCTCCGGCCCGGATTTGTTCCAATTCGCCGGAGTCGAAGCCACCCACGGGGTGCGGGCAACCGGCTATCCCGCTGGGCCGCGCGACCACCGGGGGGAACGCCTCTACCGTAAAACGATGTCCCGTCTCTATCCCAACGAAACGCCCGGCTCCCATAGCCGGATCGGCTATGCCGCCGCTCAACTGGTCATCGAAGGCTTACGCCGCGCCGGGACGGATTTGACCCGCGAGGGGTTCATCCAGGCGCTGGAGAGTCTCGAAGAGTGGACGGGGGGCTTATTACCACCGATTCGTTACAGCCCCAACGATCATCGTGGCTTGACCGCCCTAGCGCTGCAACGGGCCATCAACGGGCGTTGGGTGGTCGAAAAAGGCTGCTTACAACTGGAGGATTAACCTATGCCAAAGCTTGAATCGAACGGAATTGAACTTTATTACGAAATCCACGGCAGCGGCGATCCCTTGCTACTGATCGCCGGCGTCGGGTACGGCGGCTGGTTCTGGTACAAAGTCGTGCCGGAATTGTCCGAAATTTACCAGGTGATCACCTTCGATAACCGCGGCGCGGGGGAGAGCGACAAACCGGACGGGCCTTACACCGTCCCGATGATGGCCGAGGATACCGCAGGGTTACTTGATGGCCTTGAACTCGAGGGCGCTTACGTGCTGGGTCACTCATTGGGCGGATTCATCGCTCAGGAGTTAGCCGTCACCCGGCCTGAGTTGATCGCCAAGCTGATTCTGGCATCGACCAACTACGGCGGACGGGATGTGATCCCGATCACGCCGGAAGCGATGGAGGTGCTGACGAACCGTGAGGGTGATCCTGTTGAACTGGTCAAACGCGGCATCGCCATCGCCAGCGGACCGGGGTTCGCCGAGCAGCATGTCGACGTGGCCAAGGAGCTGATGGACTACCGCTTCACCAACCCGGTGCCGCCGCAGGCCTATCAAGCCCAGGTCGCCGCGGGAGCGGGTATGTCGGCCCTGAGCCGGGATCAGGTTGACCAACGGATGGCCAGCATCGAGGTTCCGACTCTGATTCTCTTCGGTGAACATGACATGGTCGTCCCCCCGGGCAACGCAGAGTTGATGGCCGAGAAGCTGCCGCAAGCTGACATCAAGATCATCCCCGAT
>CAZXXW010000213.1:0-5370 GCA_964644835.1 uncultured Anaerolineales bacterium | reverse complement strand
AGGGCGAAGCAATCTTTTGCAATGATCCAGGAAACTGCTTCGTCGCAGAAAACGAGTTCCTTCGCTGAGGCTCAGGACAAGCGCAGTGAAGTATTGAGAACTGTTGATATGTTTTAAATCTCATGAGCCAAAGTAGCCATAAGGGAGTTTAAAGGTAATCACATAGGCGAAATCAACGAATAGCGTAGCCAACATAACGGCATCAACCACACCAAGCCAAGAAATACCAAAAAGCTTTTTCTTTGATCTAAGATCGGCGAAAAGTTTGGCCGTCGCTACAAAAGAGAAAAAAGCTGAGGGCAAAAAAAGCCCATACAAGAAACGAGGCCCACCCGCAATTGGGAAATACCAAGCAAACAGGAGGAGGTAGCCAAAGAAATTAAGCAGAACAAAGAGCAAAAGATGAAAATATGCTTTGATCACCCGAACGATATTTTTCATCCCCCCTCCTAAGGTCATTAACAAAGCAACCAAGCCATATATGTAAATGTAATTTACCGCGTTGTAGGAATGAGTAAGATAATAAGTTTGTTTATCAAGGCCGTTGACGAACCTCGTTTTGATCTCATCAAGACTATGCTCGCGTAAGTAATTACGCCAATTTGGGATTTGATCAGCAGGTAAATCTGGCCAATGCTGACGATAACCATATTGCGCTGTATCTGCGATCGCTTCTGCCCAGCTATCGTACCAAATGTAGAAAGTAGAGTTTACGTTATAGAAATAGCGGCCATATTTCTGCTTGCTCTCAACAAGATAAGGGGACAACAATATCAAGAAGGAGATCAATAGAAAAGAAAAGCTGGTCAGATGCTGTATCCGCTTTTTTTTCTGCCTCTGGACACGAGAAACACGTTTATCTCGAAATAATAGCCACACTTCTTTGACAAGAAATACAAAAGCAAAGGCCGCTACAGCAGGGAGAATAGTTGCTTTTGTAAGGTAGGTCACCCCCAGCGTCAAACCAGTCAACAGCCCTAAGATAAGTGAAGGCTTGAGGAGCATCAACCCCATCCCCAAGAAACTTAAGAAGCTCAATGAATAAAATAATAATTCTGAGGTGAAATAGCCCGCCTTGAAAATAAATAATCCCACGGTACCGATTAATGTCAGTACCGTTGCCCGATGGAGGGAAAGGTAATTACGAAAGACAGAAAATAGCACACCCAAGAGGGCCAGTGACAAAATAATGTTGACGCGTTTACCCTGATCAAAAAAAGCTGGATTGCTCATTCCAGGCCGATAAAACAAAGCCTGAAGATAAGGATAAAGCGGCATTTGGTTACGCACGCCAGTATAAGAGAAATTCGTCTCGTATGCAGTCTTGGCAAACTCCATATAAGCTGATTGGTCACTATGAGCCGGATCGTCATTGACAAGTTCAGCGTGGTGTATAGCTGCATCAAAGTAATAATATCCAACTACGGCAAACAAAAGAGTTACCAACAATCCAACAGGCATTTTGACCCTCAACCGTTTTTGTAGGACATGAAGTAAAAATTGTCCATATAACGCAGATATAAAGATGCCAAGCGCAAATACAATTCTGAAAGCAGCCAGATACCGTTCTGCAACGTAATAATTTGGAAAAGCATCGTCAGCGAGAAAATACTCTCCGATCAGTAACCAAGGCAAGAGCGTTACCAGACCTAAAACAATAAGTCGAAATATCCAGATCGCTTTTTCGCCGTGAAACCACTCCCTGGCAAAACCAATTCCCTGAAGACAAAATAGCCAACCAAACACCAACAAAGGTGTTAGCCGTTGCAAATAAGCACTTAAAAATGCATCCGTGGCGACAAATAACCATTGCAGTAGTAAAAAACTTGTCAACAAAAAAAAGAGAGCAAACAAAGCGAGGAGGGACCACCAAACTAAATCGGGGAATCGTTCTAATCTGGAGAACAAAAAATTTAAAAATTTGGGACGAGATCGCAGGGCAATCGCAAAAATCGCTAAGATTGCGGTGATCACAAGCATCCCAAAGATCATTAGCAAGCGCGCCTTGGAATAACCCAAAAGAAATCCCAAGCCTTTCTCACCGGGGATTACAAACAAAACAATTAGGGTTAGGAGTCCCTCCAGAAAAGCTGTGCCGATAAACAACCACAGACGCTTGATTTTTTTTGAAGAAAAAGCTGTTTCTATCATTGACGCTCTCACTTTATCAAGATTTTATGGTCAAATCCAATTGTAACGCGAAGGGCCAAAAGATGCGAAGCCGACAGCAGGCATTTGTCAGCGAGTGTCTGCTTCTCGGCGGTAAAGTTGGCTTCATGTGTGCAAGTCCTAACATTGAATAATATCCATAATTCTTGCCAATTAACATAATTAATTGAATAAAAACGATCCTATTAGTTAGTAATTAATACTTGATAGAAATTATTAAATATGTATAATTTTATAAGTATGATTACATTGTAACTCCAACACTGTTCACAAGGGGAAAAGCCATGAAAGGAAAGTCCACTGACAACATCATCCTACTCCTCGTTTGTTTCGGCATTGGTCTGTTGGTCAATTTTGGCGAACCGGTTAGGCCACTTCAGGCAGCGCCTGCAAAAGAAAATCTGGGGGATTCACTTCAATCGCAATCTCCAACGGCGACAAGGACGCCAACGCCCAGCTCGACACGTACATTGACGCCTTCAGCCACCCCCACGGCAAGCCCTACGAACACGAGCACATCGACCGCATCTCCAAGTCCCGAACCAACCTTGACCGCTACGTCCACGGCGACAAGTACCTCGACGGTCACAGCAACGCCAACCGCCACGGGGACACTAACGCCGTCTCCTATTGTGATGATGCTTCAATCGAAGAATTCATCCGACGCCACGGCGACCAATACATCTGTTCCGGAAGGCGCCGTGGTGATCAATGAGATCGCCTGGGCAGGCACGGCGGCCAGCTACAACGATGAATGGATTGAACTCTACAACGCTGGTTCAACATCCATCGATCTAAGCAACTGGACGCTGGAAGCCGTTGATGGTAGCCCCAGCATCACCCTAAGCGGCAAGATTCCGCCGGGTGGTTACTTCTTGTTGGAACGCGTCGATGACACCACGGTCAGCGACATCGCCGCGGACCTGATCTATACCGGCACGCTTGAAAATGGAGGGGAATCATTGCGATTGCTGGATCCTGCGGGGAAAACGGTTGATACAGCTAACGCCGATGGTGGTGTTTGGCCTGTGGATTTATCACGGGGCGTATCCATGGAGCGGATCGATCCCTCAGCGCCGGACAAGGATGACAATTGGAACACAAACGACGGTATCACCAGAAATGGTTTGGATGCCAATGGTGATCCCATCAACGGTACACCCAAGCAGGCCAACAGCACAACATACGCCGCGGCAACCAATACACCTGCACCGACGCCCACGCCGGTAGCGGCGCTCGCCGTGGTGATCAACGAGATCGCCTGGGCAGGCACGGCGGCCAGCTACAACGATGAATGGATCGAACTCTATAACACCGGATCGGAGACCCAAGTCCTGGACGGCTGGACGCTGGTAGCCACCGACGGCAGTCCGAGCATCACACTAAGCGGCTCTATCCCCGGAGGCGGATTCTTCGTCTTGGAGCGGACAAATGACAACACGATCAGTGATGTGACCGCCGATCAAATTTACACCGGCTCGTTGAGCAATGACGGGGAGAGTCTCCTGCTCAAAGATGGAAATGGCAACATCATCGACACGGCCAACATCGACGGAGATGTTTGGCCCGCGGGCACTAAAAGCAGCGGCAGCCCGGCGTATGCCACCATGGAGCGGATCGATCCCTTCGCATCAGATTCCGACACCAACTGGGAAACGAATGACGGCGTCACCAGAAATGGCCTGGACGCTAATGGGAATCCTCTCAACGGCACGCCGGGCCAAGCCAACGATGCAGCGGTTGCTACGCCCACAAATACGTCCACGCCGACGTTAACGCCAGAAGTCACGCCATCCAACACCCCTACACCAACATCCACCCAGACTCCTACAGCAACACCAACCCCCACCGAGGCTGGGACCTCTACACCCACACCGACAAACTCATCCACACCGACGCCGCTGCCGGAACAGCTCATCTTAATCAACGAAATCGCCTGGGCGGGTACCGAAGCGAGCATCTACGATGAATGGATCGAACTCTACAACCCCCATCCCTTCCCGGTAGACCTGACCGGATGGCTGCTCGAAGCCGATGATGGCACGCCGAGCATCGATCTGAGCGGCACAATCCCGGCTTACGGCTTCTATTTACTCGAACGGACCGATGACACCACAGTCTATGACCTGCTTGCTGACTTGATTTACACCGGCTCGCTCGAAAACGGCGGCGAGACGCTGCGGTTGATCGGGCCGAGTGGCGAAACCGTGGACACAGCTAACGCCGACGGGGGTGATTGGCCCGCTGGCGATAGTGACGAGCGCGTCTCGATGGAGCGAAATGCTAACGCCCCGGACGCTGATTCCGTCTGGGAGAGCAACAACGGGCTTGTCAGGACGGGGCAAGATGTTGATGGCAACCCGATCCAGGGAAGCCCCAAAGAGGTCAATTCGGTGGTCCTGTTCCCCTCAACGGCCACGCCCACCCCCACCCAGACGGCTACTCCCGCGGCAGAACACACCATCTGGATCAATGAGGTCGCCTGGGCGGGCACCGTCGGCAGCTACAACGACGAGTGGATCGAGCTTTACAATACCAGTTCCAGCCGAATCAACCTGGAAGGATGGCGCCTCGTCTCCGCGGATGGCAGCCCGGACATCCCTCTGGAGGGGCGCATCGCTGCCCGCGGTTTTTTCTTGCTGGAGCGCAGCGATGACACCACCGTCGCCAACATCCCTGCCGACCAAATCTATAACGGCTCGTTGAGCAACGCCGGGGAGACTCTTTATTTGTACGACCCCAGCGGAGCGAGAGTGGACGTCGTTCACCAAACCGATGATGGCTGGCCCGGCGGCAACGCAGACTTGCACATCACCTTGGAGCGGCGCTCCAAAACGCGCTGGGGCAGCAACACCGGATACCGCCAAAACGGCATCGACGTAGACGGCTACGCCATTCGGGGGACACCCAAGGAGCGCAATTCGGTTTGGTACCCGACGCCAACACCGACAGCCATCCCGACGGGTACGAACATCGTGATCAACGAGTTTCTGCCCCGGCCCAAATACGATTGGAACGGCGACGGCAAATACACATCTTCAGACGAATTCATCGAACTCGTCAACGCCGGGAGCGTGGCTACCAACCTTGTCGATTGGATTCTAGATGACGAAGAGGGCGGCTCAAATCCCTATCGGCTGCCCGATGTGGAGATTCAGCCGGGGGAAACGCTGGCCATCTTCCGGTCGGAGTCGGGCTTGT
>CAZXXW010000212.1:0-5391 GCA_964644835.1 uncultured Anaerolineales bacterium | reverse complement strand
CGGCGGGGGGGCAAGCAAACGGGGCGGCACGAGGATTTCGTCCAGGGCGAATAACGGCGCGGCAAGATGGAGTCCCTGAGCATGTTTGAGCGTGTCGGTGTGATGCCGCTGGGTGATATTCGCCCGCAAGCCACGCTGAGCCGAGCGCGCTCTTTTTCGAAGCTTCGCCCACGTACCGCTCAGGCGGGGGAGCAACAGCCGCAGCAACCACCAAAACAACGATGCGGCCGCAAAGCCGATCCAAAACGATATCCGTTCAATGCGTAGATTTTTCAAGTAAGATAACATCGTCGTCTTTCACCGCTTCATTCGGTGAAGAGAATCCTCCCGCAGGTGTCACAAAACGTCAGTTGTTTGGGGGATCGGGCAGCCTGATAGGCCGCCGTGCCCAGGGTCGCGCCGCAAGCCGAACAGCCTTGGTTGTCCACTTTGGCTACGGCCACGCCGCCTCGTTTCAGACGTATTTTTTTGTAAGTCTCTAAATCTGCCTCGCTGATCCCGGCGATTTGGTTCCTTCTTTTTTCCTCTAATTGGGCTACATGCTTTTCGGTTTGTGCTTTCTCCCCGTTTAGTCTGGCCTCTTTTTGCGAACGTTGCGCCCGGGCATGTTCGAGTTGGTCTTGAGCCTGGTCGTAACTTTCCTCGGCGTCGTCCACTACCAGCATGGCTTCCAGCAGGCGTTCTTCGAGCACCTCCCGGTAGCGCTTCAGCGCCTCGACTTCGTTTTGAATGTCCTCCAACTCTTTGGGATTGGTCACCGATCCACTGTAGAGCCTGTTCTGGGCTTGCTTGATTTTATAATCCTGATCTTGCACCGCTTGCTCGGCCAGGCGTAACGCTTTCTGGGCCTCTTGCCAATCTTGCTCGGCGGCCTCGGCCTTGGCGAGCGCTGCCTGAACGGCCCGATCGTCGGCGAGTTCCGCTTCGATTTCACCAAGACGAACCGCGTAGCTATCCAGTTGGCTGTCGATTTGTTGCAGGTCGTAGAGTGATTTGGGCCGGCTCATGGGACTTCCCTTGGGTTGAATCGACGAGAAAAGTAATTGTTGAGATTATAGATGTGGTTGCCCTGGAATGCAAGGGCCGCTATGTGTCATAGCGAACCCTGAGCGATTTTTTCAGGATGAAGCAATTTTTTCCATTGATCGAGGAGACTGCTTCGTTGCAAAATACGCTCCTCGCAGTGACATAGTTAGAATTGCTGTTGTTTTTATTGTTCATCAGGGAGACGGGATTCTCTTGATATAATTGAGCCTCAAAACGATCTGCTGATTTGTCACACGGCGGATCCTACGAGGCCCGAAAGTTGGCACCTATGATGGAACCCGATCCTCACACCCGACCGGACTCAACTTGGCAGGTCTGCGAGATCGAATTCGATCCGGAAACGCAGCACCACAAAGAGACCATCTTCACGATTGGAAATGGTTATCTCTCCACCCGCGGCACCTTCGAAGAGCGCTACCACCTCGATCAGCAGGCCACTTTGGTTCACGGTATTTGGGATGACATCATCATCAACTACACCGAGCTGGCCAGCGCCCCTGATTGGACTTCCCTGGAAATCTGGGCGAACGGTGCCCGTTTCGACATGTCCCAGGAAGGAATCGGCGCCTATCGGCGATGGCTTGATCTCCGCACCGGCATCCTTCACCGCCGGCTTCGCTGGTCGCCCGACGGCGGCGACACCGTGTTGGGGATCGCCTTTGAGCGTTTCGCCAGCCTCGCGGATCAGCACATCTTGGCCTTGCAGGTCACGATCACGTCGTTGAAAGGGAACCCCGAGATTCGTTTGCGCGCCTCCCTGGACAGCCACGTGGAAAACGAAGGTTACAAACATTGGCATCTTCTCTTCCAGGACTCGGACCCGGAACAGGCCGATCTGCTTGTTTGCACGCGGCAGAGCGGCAAAACCTTGGCGCTGTCCTGCCGTTTTGTGCTCGATACTGGACAGGTAATCTTTTCTGATAACGACAGCCGCGGCTGCCCCGGCATCGAAACCCGGCTCGCTCTTCGGGAGGGAGAAACCCTCCGGGCTCACAAATTGGTCGGGATTGCCACCTCAAGAGATACGGATTCTCCTCTAATTTTGGCCCGACAAAATGTCTCATCAGCTTGTGAAAAGGGGTATCTTTCGCTGCGGGTTTCCCAACGAGAGGCTTGGGACGCCTTCTGGCAAGCCAGTGATGTCCGCATCCGGGGCGACGACCAGGCTCAACGTGCCCTCCGGCACGCCCTCTTCCAATTGCGTATCGCCGCGCCCAACGAGGACGAGCGCGTCAGCATTGGGGCCAAAGCGCTCAGCGGATTCGGCTACAAAGGCCACGTCTTCTGGGATACCGAAATCTTCATGCTGCCTTTCTTTACCTTCACACAGCCCGATCTGGCCCGGAACATGCTTATGTATCGTTACCACACCCTCGACGGCGCCCGCCAAAAGGCGCAGGCCAACGGGTTCGCCGGTGCCCAATATGCCTGGGAATCGGCCGAGAGCGGTGCGGAGGTGGCACCCCAATTCATCCCCGATTTCGATGACCCCCGTCAGTTGATGCGCATTTATACCGGCGATGTCCAGATTCACATCTCTAGTGATGTCGCCTATGCCCTACATCAGTACTGGCTGGTCAGCGGCGATGAGCGTTTCTGGCGCGATGTTGGTGCGCCGATCATCTTGGAGTCGGCCCTGTTTTGGGGCGACCGGGCCGAGCGGGAGGATGATCGCTACGCTATTCGGGACATCATCGGCCCGGATGAATACCACAAGCACGTCGACAACAATGTCTTCACCAATCGGATGGCGCAGTGGCACCTTGATACCGCCCTTGACGCCCTGGCCTGGCTGCGCGCAAATCATCCCCAACAAGCGCGCCAACTTGTCGATCGGCTTGATCTCACCCCGGAACGCCTCGATCGTTGGCGGGATGTGCGCGACAACTTGATTATCTTGCAAGATGTCCAAACTGGCCTATTCGAGCAATTTGAGGGTTTCTTCGATTTGGACGACATCGACCTGGGCGTCTACGCCGGGCGGGTCCGCTCGATGGAAGAAGTTCTTGGGGTTGAGCAGATCGATGAAACCCAGGTGGTCAAGCAGCCCGATGTGATCATGCTCCTTTGTCTCTTGCGGGATCAATTCGATCAAGCGACCTGGCGCGCCAATTGGGACTATTACAACCCCCGCACCGATCACACTTACGGCTCATCGCTGGGCCCGGCCATGCAAGCCTGGGCCGCCTGCGAGATCGACCGGCCCGATCTCGCCTACGAGCATTTCATCCGTGCCGCCAGGGTGGATCTGGACGATATTCGCGGCAACGCCGCTGACGGCATCCATGCGGCTTCGGCGGGTGGTTTATGGCAGGCGGTCGTGTTTGGCTTTGCGGGGCTGACCGTGCGGGATGGTCGCCCTTCGATCAACCCGCGGTTGCCCGCACACTGGCAAGGGGTCTCCTTCAAGTTCCAATACCGCGGCCAAGCCTATCAGGTTGAGATCACGTCGGGGGAATCATCCATCACCGTGATCTAGCTCCCTTCCGTAAACAAACGCCATTAAGATGATCTTGTAATCTCAATCGACTGTCAGTCTATTGACTTAATGTCTATAGTTGTTTATACTATAGATGTTCGTTCAGATAGGAGTTGATGGAGGAAGACAGATATGCCCCGTGGAAGAGGACGTGGAGGCGGCAGAGGACGTGGACGAAGGCGTCGAGGCCGCAGAGTGAGAGGCTTTTTGCGACCTTGTTTGTTGGTCGCTTTGAGCCGAGGGGAGGGGCATGGTTATAGTTTGTTGGATCGCTTGGAAAAATTTGGCTTCGACAGTGAGCAGCTCGACTCCAGCCTTGTCTACCGCGCCCTTCGCGACATGGAAGAGGCTGGCTGGGTTGAATCTCGCTGGGATGATGACAGCCAGGGCCCCCGGCGGCGTGTCTACCGGATTTTGCCCGAGGGCGAAGCCCATTTGAAGGAGTGGATTGCTGACTTGCGCCGAACCCGCGATGAGATCGATCATTTGGTTCAAGCCTATCAAGAGGAAGTTGAATCGAGGTGATGTCTTGTGATTTATGTTGATCGTGAGCAATGTACCGGCTGTGCTCTTTGTTTGGACGCCTGTCCGACCGGCGCGCTTGCTCTTCATGACGACGTTGCTTTCATCGATCAAGAACGTTGTGAAGGATGCCAGGCATGTGTGGACGTTTGCCCGACCGGCGCCATTCTGGTTGCCGAGATCGTCCCTACCGAAGAAAGGTCTTCGGCCTCCATCGAGACGGTTTCAGCCCCTCCGGTGGAGATGATCACCGAGCAGCCCCGGCCTGATTCTCCCGGCCTGGGAGCGGTGGTCGGCACGGCGCTGCTCAATGTCGCCCCGCGGTTGATCCATCTGGCCGTGGACTGGCTCGAGCGACGCGCTGCTCCCATTGAACAAAACAACATGATCCAGAATCAAGCAGCCCCACAACGCCGCGTTGCCACCCGTACAGATCAACGTCCGGGGCGAGGCCGCAAAGCTGGCCGCAGGCGGCGACGGCGCGGGCGAAACAGAAAACGCAATTAGTTTTGATGAAAGGAGGTGAACAAGATGCCAGGTGGTGATCGAACAGGCCCTATGGGTCAAGGACCGATGACCGGACGAGGATTTGGAACTTGCAGCGGCAGTGACCGCCCTGGCGCTGCCTACGCCGGCCCCGGGATGGGGTTCGGGCGTGGTCGCGGTGGTGGTCGCGGCTTCGGACGTGGCTTTGGCCGCGGTTTCCGAGGGCGTGGCGCTATGCCGGCTTATGGCTGGAATGCCTACGCTCCCCCCGCACAACCGCTGAACACCGAAGCTGAAGCCAATCTGCTCAAGGCGCAAGCCCAGCAATTGCAAAACACACTTGATCGTATCAATGAACGTTTAGATGAACTGGAGAAGTGAAAGTTCTCGCTTTTAACTTCGAAGCGGAGCGCACTTTTCAACGTGACATCGAAAATCCGTTTTATTAGTGCGCTCCGCTCCCCTAATCTTACCACAAAGGAGGTGAACGAGATGGGACGTGGACGAAGTGGAAGTGGCCGTGGCGGAGGTCGCGGCGGAGGTCGTGGCCCTGGCCGCAAAGGCGGCTCGAAGGCTGCTGGCCCTGGCGGCAACTGTGTTTGCCCCAACTGTGGGCACAAGATGGCTCACAAAGTCGGGCAACCTTGCTACGAAATGGAATGCCCCAAATGCAATACACAGATGGTGCGCGAATAACGTTAGCAGGTGACAGTCACGTCGAACGTGACTGTCACCTGGATAAAGGAAAAATCATGAAACTCGTCGTAAGCTCGCAAGATGGCAAATTTGATTCCCCCTTCAGCGCTCGTTTTGGGCGTTGTGATACTTTTGTTTTTATCGATACCGAATCCCGTGAG
>CAZXXW010000211.1:2496-5402 GCA_964644835.1 uncultured Anaerolineales bacterium | reverse complement strand
ATGAAGATTAAGAAAATAATTGGGTAATAGCTTTTCGCACCGTCCGCCAGGCGGTAGCACGTTGTGTCCCTACGGGAAACCACCTGGCTACGAAACGACGCCCCATGAATGGGGCTTATGCCTCGTCTAGCGACGAAAAACCCGATTCATCGGGTGCCGTTTTGTAGCGCAGGGACTTTCCCCGAAGGGGACGCAAAGCGATCCCTGCGCAGCGTGGGCAACAATGGTATTACCAAATTAAATTTTTAAAGTCCATAAATCCCCGTGCAGGATTGCTGCACACATTCTGGATATGAGCCACGCAGATTCTTTTTGTAGGACAGTAGAGTAGAGGATGAAGTCAGGTTGTTTAGATAACGCCGTCGCACGTTTCCAGGTTTCCCTTTTTGTGCTTTTGTATGCGTATATCATGCAGGTTGACTTCATCCCCCCTCGTCAATAAGCATTCACAGGTTCGTCATTTTCAGCATTTTGTCGGGTCTATTAGTCCATAATTTGCAACTAGTACCTCAAAGGCTCCTTGGCGGTAGAGCTTGCTTTTCCTCTGACTTTTCCGATAATAGTACCTTGTCAGTTTCTTCATCAGGTAGTGTCTCAAGTCACGCATTGCCTTTTTAGGATAGCTAACTCCGCTAATTCGGAAGTAATTACTCCAGCCGCGTATGATTTTGTTTAGCTCATCACTTAGTTCTTGCGGGACGGCGTTGCCATTTCTCCTTAGATATTCAGCGATTTTCTCTCGCACTTTCTTTTGAGATTTCTCACTTGGTACTATGTTCAGATATTTTCGGTTTCGTCCATGTAGGTCTTTATCGTAGCGTATCGTAAATCCAAGAAAGTCAAATGGCTCTTTTCTTGCATCCACTAGCTTCGTCTTTTCACCGTTTAGGATTAACTCCATTCTGCCTAACACCGATTTCAACTTCTCTAATACTGCTTTGTTTACTTCATGGCCTATTAGTACAAAGTCATCGGCAAAGCGAACTATCTTCACTCCGTATTTATGGAATATGCTGTTCACTTTGTTTACCAGACGGTCTACCAGATGTAGGTAGATGTTCGCCAGCAAGGGCGAGATTACTCATCCTTGCGGCGTCCCTTTCTTATTCTTCTTCGCGCTCCCACCTTCTTCTTCATTCCAAACCGGTGCTTTTAGCCACATCTTGAGTAGGTGAAGAATGTTCTTATCACTTATTCGTTGACCGACTACTATCAGCAGTTTATCATGAGGAATTGTGTCAAAGTACGAACTCAAATCTGCATCTAGGACTTCGCTTTTTCCACTGTCTAGCATCTGCTTTATCACTTTTATTGCGTCGGCCGCGGAGCGTTCTGGGCGAAACCCGTATGAACTTTCCTCGAAATCTGCCTCGAATATCGGCTCTATCACTAGCTTGCATGACATTTGGACTATGCGGTCTTTGATGGTCGGGATACCTAGCGGTCTTGTCTTTCCATTATCCTTTCGGATATTTTTCCGCTTTACCGGTGACGCTTTGTAGGTCTTACTTTCCAATTCTTCTTGGATTTCTCTTAGATAGTCGTCTACTCCATATTCTTCTATGTCGTCAAACGTTATTCTATCTATACCTGCTGCGCCATCGTTGGCTTTCACCCGTCTGTTGGCTTCTCGAAGTAAATGTGGTAACCGAACTTTGTCGTATAGCACATAAAACCGAAATGCTTCTTCCTGCTTGGCTTTTAGATATATCTTCCTTTGAAAGTCTCGTACTTTTTCCGCATCACTTTTTCGCAATGCTCGGTTTATTTGTAGATTTTTCATCAATCTAAACGTACTCCTTTCTCAGAAAGAACTTGCTAAAGTAGAGTTCCTTCGCTCCGTCTAGGTTTTAGTGTCCTTGACATCTTCACTACTATGAACTCATCCGACTTCTCAATTGCCTGACTTCCGTTTCGGCTTCGCCTTATCGGTCATCATTGTGGTTGCCACCCACTGCATTTGAGACCTCCCACGTTCATGCTCTTACCGTCTCTAAGCACGCCGTCAGCTATGACCCCGACAGTCCCATACGGTGCGGTTGCCATTTCTTCCCGTACAGTTGCAGGTTTCACCTTATCCGAGCGGTTGACCAACTGTGGTTTTAGTGTAACGAGGCTATCCTGTTCACTTTCGTTACGGCTTACTTAGTGGTTGTAAAGAGCTTCAGTATACTCGTCACCGAGCACACTGTCCTTACTTCTTCTGACTGAATGGCAAATTGGTCAGGTTGGATTTTCACCAACTGGTAGTTACACGCCTCGTGGCGCACCAGATAAACACAGATCGCCAAAGACGTGCCCGGTAACACGGATTCTTTTGGCTTTTTCACTACCAAGACGCAAAGTTCACAAATTTTTTCTTTGTGTCCTTGGTGTCTCTGTGGTAAGAAACTGATTGCGTACTTGCATTCTTGCTACTTGAGAATGTAATACGTCCCCCGCTTGGTACCCATCTTGAGCAAAACATCCTTGTCAACTAGATCAGCCAGATCGCGGCGTAGCGTCTCGGCGGAGACCTCGGGACAAAGTTCCTGATAGTCGCTGTTCGTGATCCGTCTGTGGGCCATCAGATAGCTGAGGGCGCGCTCCTGGCGGGGATTGAGTTCGTGTTCCCGGAAAGTTTCCAAGGTGGGGGCGTCCGGCACGGGAGTTACATCGGCGCCGAACAACATCGCCCGAAAGGCACCGCCGGATTCTTCGAACTGGGGCGCGTGGAGATGATTCTGGCGCATCACCGTGACGACGCGGTTGAGGCCGTAGCCCAGACGCTCGACGTAGCCCAGGTCGGAGAGCACCTGGGCGATGACGGGATTGCGCGAGAAACGGGCATCGAGCAAGTTCTCCAAGGTGACCGGGCCGGGCAGCCCGCCGGGGGAGGTCTGCGTCGATATCACCGTCGCGGGCGA
>CAZXXW010000211.1:0-2486 GCA_964644835.1 uncultured Anaerolineales bacterium | reverse complement strand
TTCCAGGCGGTTGGCGAAAATGTGCAGGTGGATACCGTCGCCACTCTGGTTGTAATCCCGGTGAGCCACGGCGTTGACAAGCAGCTCGCGCACCGCTTCGAGGGGGTATTCGGGCGTCTCTTTTCGTTGCAAGCCGACCATGCGGACAACGCTGCGGAGCTGATCGCGCACGAAGGTTTCCGCTTTGCGCAGTTGATCCGGCAATGTCCCGCGAATCTCTTGCTTGACGAATCGATCGGAGATGGCATCGCCCGAAAAACGGGCCGCCAGAATCGTCGCGCTGGGCACCCAACGCTGAGGATGAGCGCCGAACAATAACAGAGCTGCGTAGGTCGGGCGCGCCTGCCCGTCCACCTTGCGCAGACAACCGCGCCGGAGCAGCAAATGCTCAAGCGATTCACCCGGAGAAAATCCGAGGGCATCGCGATAAGCTTCAATCTGATCGAAATCGAGATCGTCCAGCGAAGCGTCGTCGGGAATCTGGGCTTCGAATTGAATCTCTCCGCGGGCGACGAGCAGAGCCCGCAAGTTGCGCGCCGAGAGCGTCACCGTGCGGGCGCCCTGACGGGACAAATAACGCCCACCCAGGTTGTAGGCATGGGGGAGACCGGGCGGTACCGTCACGGCCAGAACAGGTTTGCCATGTAGATTCTGTTTTCGAGGGACGGGTAAGACTAATGGGGGATCGATCGCCAGGGCAGCCTGGAAAACCTTATCGATCAACGCTTCAGCGTCGCTGACCCCCTGTACCACGCCGGAACCCGGCTCCAGACCCAGATAAATCATGCCGCCGTTCCGATTGGCTATCCCGGTGAGCACAGCGGCCAGCTCGGAAACGGTGACATCTTCGGGAAAGGCGTGCAGAGCGGCGTCGGCGCCTTCTGTGAGCAATTCTTCGAGTTTGCAGTCAGATGGGGTCATGCGTCTCTCGTCGCATCAAGTGAGGTAAATTCAAACAGGTTTGATGTTTGTAATAGGAGTTACGCAGTTCACATCAAAATCCACCGCGGGGACGCGGAGTGCGCAGAGATTTGATTAAAAAAGAGACAAAAACAGCGTTTTTCTCAGCGGTTACCGAAGGTACGCAAGGCGTCTGTGTCTCGGCGGTAAATTTAGTTTCATGTGCGTAAGTCCTGTGTAAAACAGAGCCGCGCAACTGTCGTTCATCGCCACAGATGAATAGGAACAGATAGAGTCTTTATCTGTGTTCATCTTATTGATCTGTGGTTTCTTCTCATGAAGCAGGGATCAGGGCAATCTCAAGAACTTCATCCATGTGTTTGACCTGGCGGATGTCCAGCTCGTCCAAGGCCTTCTGGGGAACATCAACGAGGTCTTTCTCGTTTTCTGCAGGGATGATGACCACTTCCAAGCCGGCGCGATGGGCCGAGAGCACCTTCTCGCGCACGCCGCCGACGGGCAGAATCCGGCCCCGCAGAGTGATCTCACCGGTCATGCCGACATTGTGGCGGACGGGCTGCCCGGTGAAAGCGGAGGCCAGGGATGTGGCAATCGTGATTCCGGCGCTGGGACCATCTTTGGGGATGGCGCCCTTGGGGACGTGCAAATGGACGTCGAGCTGCTGGTAACGCGCCGGGTCAATTTCCAAAGCATCGGAGCGGGACTGAACGTAGGAAAAGGCCGCCTGGGCCGATTCTTGCATCACATTGCCAAGCTTGCCGGTCAGTTGCAGCTTGCCTTTACCGTCGACCAAGACGACCTCAACGGGCATGATTTCTCCGCCCCCGGAGGTCCAGGCCACAGCGGTGGCAACACCAATCTCATCGTCGCGCTCGGCCTGATGATGGTGGTATTGCTGCGGCCCGAGGAAATCTTCGACATCACCGGAATCCACTTCGAGGGAGTAATCTTTTCCCTCCGCCTTCAGGCGGGCAATCTTACGGCAGATCCGGCCAATCTCGCGCTCCAAGTTTCGCACCCCAGCCTCATAGGTATAAGCCCGGATGATGTGTTTGAGGGAATCATCTTTAAATGCGATTGCCTCATCAGCCAATCCACTCTCGCTCAATTGCCTGGGAATCAAGAAACGGCGGGCGATTTCCAGCTTTTCTTCTTCAATATATCCGGGAAACTCGATCACCTCCATGCGGTCGAGCAGCGCGGGCGGGATGGTCGACTCGGTGTTGGCCGTGGTGATGAACATCACCTTGGAGAGATCGTAGTCGATTTCGAGGTAGTGATCGGAGAAGGCATAATTTTGCTCCGGGTCGAGCACCTCTAGGAGCGCGGAGGAGGGGTCGCCGCGATAACTAACACCCAGCTTGTCGACCTCATCGAGCATGAAGAGGGGATTGGAGACACCGGCGCGCTTCATCGTCTGGAGGATGCGTCCGGGCAAAGCACCAATGTAGGTGCGGCGGTGGCCGCGAATTTCGGCTTCGTCGCGTACGCCGCCCAGGGAAACACGCACAAATTTGCGTCCTAACGCCGCGGCGATCGAGCGCCCGAGAGACGTTTTGCCCGTG
>CAZXXW010000210.1:0-5463 GCA_964644835.1 uncultured Anaerolineales bacterium | reverse complement strand
CACGGGCCGTATCCATGACAATGCCTAAATCCTTAGCCTGCATGTAGGCTTTGAATCCCGGCTGGCGGTTGTCGTCAAAAAGACGCTCCGGTTTGACATCCAGGGTCCAGCATTGAGCCGCGCCGCCCTGGATCGCAGCGATGACCTTTTCAGGGTCCGCGCCGGATTTCTTCGCCAGGATGAGCAACTCGCCCATGGCAACCATCTGGGCTGCGACCATAACCTGGTTGGCCGCTTTGGCAATTTGACCTGCCCCGGTGCCCCCCACGTGGGTGATCGTCTTGCCGATGACCTCAAAGATCGGTCCGACTTTTTCCAGCGCCTCGGCAGGGCCGCCGACCATGATCGCCAGCGTGCCCTTTTTGGCGCCGATATCGCCGCCGCTGACGGGAGCATCCAGGGAGAGAACGCCTTTTTCGGATAGCTTTTCGGCAATGTGACGGGCGGAAGCGGGCTTGATCGTCGAGTTGTCCACGAAGATGAGGCCCTCGCGCGCCCCTTCGATGATGCCATCCTCGCCGAGGGCGACCAACTCGACATCGGGCGAATCGGGCAGGTTGGTGAAAACGACATCCACCTGGGAGGCAACTTCGGCGGGTGAGAAGGCTTCCTTCGCGCCCTCGGCGACAAGCTCGTTGACCGATTCACGGCTGCGATTGTGCACGACCAAGGGATAGCTGGCCTTGAGAATATTGCGAGCCATCGGTTTGCCCATCAAACCCAGGCCGATATAACCAACAGTTAGTTTTTGAGACATAAGAGACTCCTATTTCTGCATACCAATCGAAACGATTCTATTATACCTTTTGTTGAACCAGTCCAAAACAAAAAAAGCCGCAGCCTTGAAGCCACGACTTAAAAAAGAGTAGCGGGGCCAGGACTCGAACCTGGGACCTTCGGGTTATGAGCCCGACGAGCTGCCACTGCTCCACCCCGCGTTGTTTTTTGGAACAGCGATTATCTTATCACCCAAGTCAAAATCCGTCAAGGCAATTGCTCGAAGAACAACATGCGCCATATTTCCCATGTTGCCAGGGCTTGGGGGGTTGCCTCGAATTGCAACCTTGGCGTTGGTGTCTGCTCCACAGAGGAATAAGGCACAACGAGATGATCTCCTTCGCGGATCCAGCGGCCTTCTCGATAAGCCCACTCTTCCACACTTGCTTCAGATGTGGCGTAGGCGACTTGCGTTTCGAGATAGCGTTGCGTCTGCTGGAGCATGGTGACGCTGACCTCAAGCCGCTCTGCTTCTTCGGCCAGTTGACGATATTGGGCAACGCGATGATTGAAGCCCAGTATCAGCAATACCAGGAACAGCATCACCACCAGTAGAACAACGAGCTTGCCACTGCGCTTTAATTTTTCCACGCTTTGATCTTACCGCGAGCTTTTTTCGAGCGCAAGAAGAGAATGACAGGAGCTCTGAGTATCGTTCAAGAAAAAACTCCCGATGAAAATCATCGGGAGCGAGTGTGCCGAAGGTGGGAGTCGAACCCACATGGGCGTAAAGCCCACTACGCCCTGAACGTAGCGCGTCTGCCTGTTCCGCCACTTCGGCTGACAGGCGGTATTGTACTTGGATTCTGAATTTTGTCAACTTAGCGATAACGCGCACTGGCATGATTGCATGCTATAATTTTCAGGAGGGAGCTGATTATGTCCTACACTATTGAAGAAATCCTAATTGCTTTGACAACATTTCCGGGGAACCTAGCCTATCACATGATTCTGGCGTTCTCTGTGGCCGCCGCCTTGCAAGCAGCGATTCATATGTGGCGGGTGAATAAATTTCCACAGGGATTGCGCATGGTCATCGGGCTGGCCATTCTCTTGGGCATCCGCGTCTTGCTCTTCATCGGCGCGGGGATCATCCAGCAGGATATCGCGAACGCTCACGCTCTCTTGCCGATCTTAGACCGCACCGCCGCGATCCTCAGCCTGGTGATCATTTTGTGGCTGTGGATTTTCCCCGAACCGCTGCAAATAGCCGATGCAGCCGGCGGCTTGCTGGAGCTCTTGACTATTACGGCCGCGATTCTCAGTTGGACCTGGTGGCGCCAAAACTACCCGGATATGGCTTTCAACGCATCCTGGCTTGATTTAGGCTGGGGGATTTACGCCCTCGCACTCACCTTGACCGGCACGGTCGCCCTGTTACTGCGCCGCCCCAACGGATGGGGCTATGGGCTGGGTATGCTGATGATCATCTCGCTTGGCTACGGGATTCATTTGGCCATCCCGAACCTGGAAAGCGATTTTTCTTGGTCGGTGCGCCTGGCACAAATGGCCGCTTACCCGCTCTTGTTCACCCTGCCGCGCCGCTTCCAATCAGCGGTAGCAGTTTCCCCTGAGCAAAAAGCGCGCCCCATAAGGGAAGCGCCTCCATTGCTGCAAGATCGTCGCCGCTACGGAATCCAGCCGGAGCGAGCCGAGGCGCTCCTGGCGATCATCGCAGAATCATCCCCCGAAGAACTCTGCAAAGCGATCACGCGCACAATCGGCGAGACGATGTTGGCGGATATTTGCCTGCTGATCTATCCCCCTAAGGGAGAAGCAGGGATTCAATTGCAATGCGGCTATGATCTGATCCGCGAAGAAGTGCTGCCCAGCCTATTAATCGATCAAAACAAACTCCCCCTGCTGATGACGGCCATGCGACAGGTGCGCCCCTTACGCCTACCCGCCAGCAGCACATCGCGAGATTTATATAACCTAGGGCAATCCCTCGATATCGGCGGTACAGGCCATCTCCTGGCGAGCACAGTGCCCGCGAATGAAGAAAATCAGGAACCTCTCTTTAGCATTGTTCTACTTTCTCCCTATTCTAATCGACGCTGGAGCCGCGAAGACCAGCAAGTTCTTGAGAAAATTACCCAAAACCTGGGACCCATTTTTCAGCGGGCGAAAAAATTGGCCGGCATCCAAGAAGAGCTGGCCACAAGTGAGAAAAATTTAGCGTCGGTTCAAACGCTCGTCGAAGAGAAACAGACCGAAAACCAGACTCTGAAAGAGAAATATAAAAAGCTAGAGACGAAACTAGATCAGTTAAAAAGGGAAACCCCCGAAGAGGAGCAGCAATCGGAATTGGCCACCCTGCGAGAAAATTACGAAAAAGCAGAGAACACAATCCAACGTTTGCAGGTCGAAAACCTTCGCCTGGGCGAAATGGTCGAAGACCTACTCGCACAGAATCAGGGGGCAGTCTCATCTCACGAGGAGCAGCTCAACCAAGAATTAAAGATGGCGCTCCAAGAAATCACCGTTCTAAAACAGGAACTCGAACTGGCCGAAAGTGAAGGCGTGCTGCCCAAACAACTTGATGTTCAATTTTATAGTGAAGAAGATGCCAACGCCTGTCAAACGATAAGCCAGGAATTACGCCAACCCTTGGCCTCCATTCTCGGCTACACCGAATTATTATTGGGCGAATCGACCGGCATTTTAGGCGCGCTGCAGCGCAAATTCCTGGAACGCGTCGAGACAGCAGCCCAACGGATGGAAGCGCGCCTTGATGACATCGTCCAGATGAGCGCTCTCGATTCCGAAAAGCTAGCTCTAAACCCCGAAACGGTCAACCTGGGAGATGTCATCGACAAGACGATCGCCGAAACCAGCCAGCAACTTCGCCAGAAAAAAATCAGCTTGCGGATCGACCTCCCCAATAAAATGCCCCACATCCACGCCGACCGCGACGCACTCCAACAAATTTTGCTTCACCTGCTCGAAAACGCCGGAGCTGTCACCCCTCAGAAGGGAGAAATCTTTCTCGGGGCAACGATCAACGACGACCAGAAACAGGATTTTGTACTCATCCAAGTCGCGGACCAGGGCGGCGGGATCAGCCAGGAGGATTTACCCCGAGTTTTTTCGCGCCTCTACACAACGGACAACGTTCCCATCGAGGGCGTTGGTGAAACCGGCGTAGGACTTTCGATGGTCAAAACACTGACCGAGGCGCACAATGGCCGCGTCTGGATCGACTCGGAGATAGGGGAGGGCTCAACCTTCAACATCTTGCTGCCTCTCGATAACCAATTGTCCTCCTCATTAGAAATAGAAGAGAGTTGATCAGCGATGGAGCCAGGCAATGAAATTTTCAGAGGTATCTTAGCTGCTATCATCTCGCTGATCATCCTGGGGGGCAGCCTGGTGCTGGCCCTGGAGGAGGATTCTGCTTCCGTGGCCTATGTGGCCTCTTTGACCCCTTCACCCACGCATTCGTCCACCCCGGTGAATACAACTCGACCCGGCGAACCGACCCATACCCCTTCGCTCACCCCCGAGCCAACCAACACACCGACAGAGAGCCGCCCAACCTCATGCCCCTACCCCGAAGGGTGGATCCAAATCACGGTGCAAGAGGGCGACAGCCTGGAAAGCTTAGCCCAAGCATACGGCACAACAGCAAAACGATTGAGCGAGGCCAATTGCCTGCTCTCCGATTCGCTGCCCGTGGGTGCGACCATCTATGTGCCTGCTCCCTCTCCAACACTGACTCCCTCGCCGGTTTCTCCACCCCCCACCCAACCGATTCAATGCGGGCCGCCCCCCGGCTGGATTCCCTACACCGTTCAACCCGGGGATAATCTCTATCGGATTAGCCTCGCTTACGGTGTCTCCATCTCGGAATTACAACAAGCTAACTGTCTTGGCTCCTCAACGCGCATCAAGACGGGGCAGCTTCTCTACGTGCCTAACGTGCCCACCCAGGTAGTCACCGCGACGCCGTCGCGAACGCCGACCAAGTCGGCCACGCCAACCGAGACGAAAACAAGCCCCCCGACAGCGACGAATACCACCCAGCCGCCAACCAGCACGGCGACGAACACTCTCACGGTGACAGCAACGCACACGGCCACAGCGAGCCCAACGGCGACCAATACGAGCACGTTCACGCCTGTGCCGCCGACAGCGACATCAACACCGACGCAAACGCCCGTACCAACGGCGACAGCCACAGATACAACACCTTGAGCCCCGCATTTTATCAAACATGACTGCGCGCAAACGCCTGCTCTTGCCCATCCTGATCGTTTCTGTGACCCTGGCGCTGCTCCTCGCCGGGTTGATCGGCACGAGGGCGAATCGGGCTGCTCCACCCCCGCAGGTCACCGCCGTGCTGGTGACCAATGCGCCCGACGCCACCCCTACGCCGACCCCCTTCCAGCCGTCGCCCCCAACACCGACGTATCTCCCCACCGCCTTCCCAACCCCCGAACCCGTCCGAGAAGAAGCTCAACCCGTCGTCGAGGAAGACACCGAACCTGCTGACCCGATCGAGCTGCCCCAGGAACAAGTCAACATTCTTCTGCTCGGCTCAGATCAGCGCGTCGGGGAGGTTGGTTTTCGCACCGACACGATCATCTTGTTGAGTCTCAATCCCCAAAAGAAGTCGGGTAGTATGGTCTCCTTCCCGCGAGACTTGTATCTCTACCTGCCGGGATATGGCTATCAGCGCATCAA
>CAZXXW010000209.1:0-5508 GCA_964644835.1 uncultured Anaerolineales bacterium | reverse complement strand
GTTTCGAAGTAAAAATTTTGTCTCATCTGTAAAGAATTTTGCCCCTCAAGGAGTTTAGTGTCGAGGGCGCAGGAGTGTATCCCTAACGGGAAGGAGCAAACAGATGACTCACAAGCAAAAAGATCAAGGTAAACGACAAGAACCCGATCCCGAAGTTATCCCTATTCAGAAAGCCAAACGGAGGAAGTTTTCTGCAAAATATAAATTGCGCCTCTTGAAAGAATACGAGAGGTGTACTGAGCTAGGCGAGAAAGGAGCCTCGTCGCGTCGAGAGGGTCTGTACTCTTCAAATATCACGACCTGGCGGCGCACGGGGATCGCTTTGCGTCCCCTTTGGGGAAAGTCCCCGTGCTACTAAACGGCGCCGAATTGCCCATGCCCGAAGGGCGCACATGCGAAGCACGCACAGCGAGCAACGGCGTGCTTCGCGAAGACCAATGACGAGCTTAGAAGATTTTGACTCTACTAACCTGTCCCCTGTCCCCTGACACCTGATATCTGACACCTACCGTTGACTGGCCCGGTTGACCAGCTCGGCAAACTCGGCCACGTCTTCATCGCCGCGCAAGGCTGAAGAGACACTGTAGGCGTAGTCGGCCAATTGGTACAGGCTGGTCTCCCCCGCCCAGGGGCTCTGGCGCAAAATCTCGGCGAATTGGGCCGCGGTAACGGCCAGTTGGTAGCGGGCCGAGGCCTGGCCGTAGCTGGCGGCCAGGTCCCAGGTGTTGAGGTTGCCGTTGATCTCGGTGACCTTGTGCGTCTCGGGGTCTTCCCAGCGCAACTGGGCCGTGGCAAGCCGCCCCTCCGCCCCGGGGCGGAGTATCACGGCGTACAGGGCGGTGACACTGTGCCCGGCCCCAATCTCGCCGGCATCGACAGCATCGTTGCGGAAATCGCGGTCGGCCACGTCGCGGTTCTCGTAGCCGATCAGGCGGTAGTAGGCGACTACGTCGGGGTTGAAATCGACCTGAATTTTGGCATCCAGGGCGATAGCTTGCAGCGTGCCGGTCAGCTTCTCGACGAACAATTTCTCCGCTTCGGCCAGGGTATCCACATAGGCGTAGTGCCCGTCGCCGTTATCGGCAAGCTGCTCCATGAGCACGTCGTTGAAGTTGCCCATCCCGAATCCCACCGTGGTCAGGGTGATGCCCGTCTCCACGTAGCTGCGGATCGTCTCCAAGATCGCGTCCGGCCCGGTTGCGCCCACGTTGGCGACCCCATCGGAGCACAGGATCACCCGGTTGGTCGTGTTCTGCCGGTAGGCTTCCCAGGCCAGCTCATAGCCCAGGCGCAGCCCGGCCTCGGCGTTGGTGGCGCCCTCGGTGCGCAGGCTGTAAATGGCGTTCAAAATCGTGTTCTTGTCCCCTGCGTTGGTCGGCCCCAGCACGGTGCGGGCTTCCGAGCCGTAAACCACGATGGCGACGCTGTCGTTCCGGTCGAGATTCTCCACCAGCATTTCCAGCGATCGCTTGACCAGCCCCAGGCGGTTTTCCATCTCCATCGAGCCGGAGACATCGATCACAAAGGTCAGCGTGGCCGCTTTGCGGGCGTAATCGGGCACCTCGTAGCCCTGCACCCCAAAGCGCAAAAGGTAGGAGCCATCCCGGTGGAAGGGCGAAGGCGCGCCGTCGGCGTAAATGCCAAAAGCGACATCCCGCGGCTTGGGATAACCCATCTCGAAAGAATTGACGAACTCCTCCACGCGCACCGCTTCGGCGGGCGGCAGGTAGCCGTCGTTGATGTAGCGCCGGGCCACGCTGTAGGAGGCCGTGTCCACGTCCAGGGCAAAGGTGGAAAGGTGGTCTTCGTACGTGTCCACGAAGGGGTTGACGCCGTAATCTTCGAAAGTATTCGTCGATGGAGGCGGCACGGTGGGGGTGGGGTAGGCGCCCGATTCTTCCGCATCTAGCCCCTCGGCGGATTCCATCCTGCCGGACGCGGTGGGCAGGGGCGTGGCCATAGGCTCTTGGGCGATCGGAGGCGCCGCCGTGGGCTGATTGGGACTCAACGGGGCCGGAGCCTCTTTTTCAACCTCCTCGGCTGGTTCCGGCAGTGTGACTTGTTGCTCGTCTTCAACCACCGGGGCGGTGACCTCCCTTTGGGGCAGAGCTTCTTCGGCCAGGGGGGCGAACACACAGGCACCGGTCACGAGTACAAACAGCAAGGCGATCAGGGTCAAGCGTTTGGCGTTCATCTTTCTCTCCTTTTGGTTGGAAGGCGGATAAATAGCTGCTGTAGCTTTTCACCGTCGAGCCGCCGAGTGCGCAGAGATAAAAGAAGAAAAAGGCATTCTCAGCGCTCTCCGTGACTCCGTGGTGACGTATGGTTTAGACGCACATCCGGGCCAAAAAGTTCCCGAAACGAACTGATCTTTTGAAGAACTAAGCTTTATTCTTCTAAAAAATAAGGCTTATCTTTTCGAAGAATAAGGCTTATCTTTTTGAAAAACAAGCCTTATTTTTCTAAAAAATAAGGCTTATCTTTTTGAAAATCAAGCTTTATTTTTCTGAAAAATAAGGCTTATCTTTACCAAAAATAAGGCTTATCTTTATCAAAAATAAGGCTTATCTTTCTGCAGAATAAGGTTTATTCTTCTAAAAAATAAGGGCTTGTTTTTCTATAGACAAGTTGATTTTGGTGCAAACTCAGGTTGCTTTTTCCCAAACCCCCTGGGCTAAAACGTGACGGTCCCTTGTCTGGGGAAAGAGAGCAACACACGTCGCTCGTCTCCATGTGGGGTTCGATCAGGGGACCTTCAAGCAGCTATGGGCAGACCTCGGAGGTCTCGAAGACCTCCGAGGTCTACGCTCACTCGTTCCGCGTCCGCCTTTGATGCAGAGCGTCATCCTGACGGTGACACCGCAGAGCAGTGTCACCAGATAATATGGGAAGACTTCGGAAGTCTCGGAGACTTCCGAAGTCTAACTAAATTCCCGGTATAATTAGAAAAACATCACCAACCCAGAACAGAGACACACCATGCCAAATCGAAAAAAAACCGTCTTCATCAGCTACCGTCGTGTCGATACTTCCGGCTATGCTGGCCGTTTGTACGACCGTCTCAGCGAGCGTTTTGGCGAAGACAACATCTTCATGGACGTTGAGCAGCTTGACCCCGGCGTCAATTTTGTCGACGCTATCCAAGATGCGGTCCGCTCTTGCGATGTCCTCGTTGCCCTGATTGGCCCTCGCTGGCTGTCGGTTCAAGACCGGGGTGGGGGAAGGCGCCTAGACAACCCCGAAGATTTCGTTCGCCTGGAGATCGCCACCGCGCTTGAAGATGGTGTTTATGTGATCCCCATCCTGGTGGAAAACGCTGAAATGCCGAGATCGGATCAGTTGCCAGGAGCATTGCAAGGTTTAACCCATAGAAATGCCTTGAGAATCCGCCATGAGCGGTTTAACGCCGATGCTTACAAACTGGTCACTTGTATCGATAAGTTATTTCAGCGAAAAACAGAGTGCCAAAAAGATAAAACTTCTAAGCGAAATTTCGTCGCCTGGTTCAAACGCGTCCCCGCCTGGGGCAAGATTGTCGGCGGCCTTGTAAGTTTAGCGGTTGTGGGGATCGCCCTATCAAGCTTGATTGCTCCAAATCCAACACCGCTTGCCGAAGAAAACGCGATGGATGGGACGCTTGCCCACGCCACCGAAACGCGCGCTACAGAACTGACGTTGACCTCGGCTTATGCAGCCACCCAAACTTTTTTGGCTCCCACAAAAACCCCTGAACCAACTGACACTCATACACCAACTTTAGAACCAACGAATACAACCACACCATTGCCGACCCTGACCCCGACCTGGCCCCCAGACGTACCCCCAACCGACGCCACATTGGGCGACACCTGGACCCGCCCGGCCGATGGTGCCGAGATGGTCTACGTCCCGGCGGGCGAGTTTCAGATGGGTAGCGCTGAAGATGACCCTAGTCCTTATGCTGGTGAGAAACCCCAGCACACCGTCACGCTGGATGCCTTCTGGATTGATAAGCACGAAGTCACCAATGCCCAATATGCCGCTTTCTTGAACGATCAGGGCAATCAGGAAGAAGGAGGGTCAACCTGGTTGTATGAATATTGTTTAATTGAAAAGACTGGTGATCAGTTCCAACCCAAAGATAATTATTATGCGGACCATCCTGTTATCTGTGTCAGTTGGTATGGCGCCAGAGCCTACGCCGAGTGGATTGGCGGGCGTTTGCCTACCGAGGCGGAATGGGAATATGCTGCCCGGGGGCCGGATGGCAATAAATATCCGTGGGGCGATCGGGAACCTACTTGTCAGTTGGCCCAGTTTGACAGTTGTTCTGGAGGGACGGTCCCGGTAGGCAGTTTACCTGATGGCGCCAGTTGGGTCGGTGCTATGGATATGGCCGGCAATGTTTGGGAGTGGGTTTCTACGATGCTCGAAGACTATCCCTACGATCCTGCGGATGGCCGGGAGAACCTAGATACTGATGGCCAGCGCGTGCTGCGCGGCGGCGCCTTCCGCAATTCTTCGGGGTCCGTGCGCTGCGCCTTCCGCCTCGGTAGCTTCCCGGACCTCTGGAGCTATGGCAGCGGGTTTCGGGTGGTAGTGTCCTCGCGTAATGAGCACGGTGAATGAAGCATGCTCTATCACGCTGTGCGCCTTCGGCGGGGGTACCATCCCGTAGCGAAGCACAACGCCCACGCTCTTATTTATGCCCCTCCTGACCGCTGACACGGCATTTAGAAGCTGGGTGAGCCTTCCGCTCGCCTATGGAGGAGCAAGCCATGCCAAAACCTTTTGCTCTGTTCAAGCCCCGCCGTTTATCCGCCGCCGAGATCGCCCATCTCCAGCCCATTTTCCGCCAGCAGCTGCGCTACGAGAGGGTCCGGGTTTATGAAGCCGTCGCCCTGCCCGACACGATCGACGACTTTGGCCGCTGGCTCAAAAAAATGAAACCAAGAATGGAAGGCGCTCACAACGCCATCACCCTGGGCAACCGCTGCCTGTTTGGCGGTACGCTGCCGGCCTGGGAAGAGCCCGGCGGCCGCGGCCTGGCCTGGCTGGTCCACGAGCTGGTCCACGTCTGCCAGTTCCAACACCTGGGCTGGCGGTACGTGCGCATGGCCTGGAAGGCGCAGCGAGCGCTGGGTGCCAGCGTCTACGACTTTGGCGGCGAAGGGGGCTTGCGCGAGGGCTTCGCCGCGGGCAAACATTACCGGGACTTCAACCTGGAGCAGCAGGCCCACATCGTCGAGACCTACTATTTACGCACCCGTCTGGGCAAAGATACCAACGCCTGGGAGCCGTACATGGCTCAATTCAGGGGTGTCTATCCCGGCAGGGGATGAATAGCCACAGATAAATTGGATCAACGCGGATGAGCTGTCTCACCGCAGAGTGCGCCGAGAGCGCGGAGTTTTTGTTGTAAGCGTTCAACCATGTCACCCTGAGGGAGCGTGTTCTGCGACCGAAGGGTCTCCCAAGCCCCATGAGGGAAGATTCTTCACCGCCGGAAAAGCGTTGGCGGTTTGCGAA
>CAZXXW010000208.1:0-5529 GCA_964644835.1 uncultured Anaerolineales bacterium | reverse complement strand
TTGGCAATAGAAGTGTACAAATGATTGGCATGAGATCGACTGGTACGAAGTTACCTGTAATGTGAGACGGCCGCAAGCGCGTATCGTGAAGGCGAAGAAAGATTGAACCGTGTCCGGTATAGGGCATTAGAGAGGCTTGAGCGGTGTGCATTGAAAGGCGCACGCACCGACCTTAGGAGTGGGGGTGGCGTTACCGCCACCTCCTTACCCGACCGACTAAAATATTATGTGATAAGCATGAATTTTTTTGGGATTACACAGATAACTCCGAGATTCAGGTCATCTGTGTTAATTTGTGTCTCAAATAACTTGCCCCGGATTTTGGCTAATTCATACTCGGTAGGACTGTTATTGGGGTTGGCGGTTTGGTGGGTAGGCGCGTCAACTCGGCTTCGAAGAGAAAATGCTCTTTGCCGTGTGCAGGTTCCAGATCGTCGATCCAGATCGCCTCGGGGTTATAGCGGGCGAAAAAAGGCCTGCCGACCCAATTTGAGTCGCGCGCCTGGATCATTTCCAGCGCGATCACTTTCTTGCCTTGCACCTGTGCTGGACCAATCACTCGTACTTTGCCGGGATGGCAGGACATACTCGGGCCTCGCACTGTGCGGCTCAACCCGCTCACCTGGCGGTAGGCATTGCGAAAGATCCTTTGCGCTTTGAGCAAGGGCATGGCGAAGTAGTGCTGCGCACCGGTATCCCGGGCGATGAACATATAGTAAGGAATCATACCCAATTGCACCTGGGTTTCCCACATCGTCTTCCAAATCTCTGACCGATCGTTGATATGGCGCAGGAGGGCCGACTGGGTGCGAATCACCGCCCCGGTATCGCGCACTCGGCGGGTGGCTTCGCACAGCGCTTTGGTTTTTAACTCCTGAGGATGGTTGAAGTGGACCATCAAGGCCAGTTGCTTGCCGGATTGCTCCACTTTTTCGAATAAACGCAGCAGGTCATCCGCATCCGCATCGGTGGTAAAACGATATGGCCAGTAGGCCAGGGCTTTCGAGCCAATCCGGATATTTTTGAGATGTGGGATCTCGAGCAAGGGTTCGATGTAAGCCTGCAGAAGGCGGGTGCGCATGATCAGCGGATCGCCCCCAGTAAAGAGAAGGTCGGTCACTTCGGGGTGGGTTTCGATGTAACGTTTGAGCACTTCCCCTTCACGCATCCCGAATTTAAGTTCACTCTGCCCGACAAATTGGGGCCAGCGGAAGCAGAAGGTGCAATAGGCGTGGCAGGTTTGACCCTGGCTGGGGAAGAAGAGCACAGTCTCACTGTACTTGTGCTGGATACCGTGCAGTTTTTTCCCTTTGAAGACCGGCACGTTGTGGTCCACCTGACCGGCTGGATGGGGGTTGAGCTCGCTGCGGATCTGGTCCGCGGTAGCCCGGATCTCAGCCGGGTCAGCATTAGCCGATAGCACCTGGTCCATCTTCCGAAAATGTTGGGGCAGCAGCATTCCCTCCTGGGGAAAATTGAGAACGAAGATCGGATCGTCCGGGATATTTTGCCAGTCGATCAGCTCCTCGACAACATAATTATTGGTTCTGAACGGCAGCACCTGGCTGACGACCCGGATGGCTTTTTTCTGAGCGGGGGATAAGTTTTGGAATTGGGGGATTTTATGGATGTTATGGATGGTGTAGGGGATATATTTTTTCTGGGATCGCTCAATAGGCATTCTTTTGCTCCTTTAGGCTTAGACAAATGGCGGAAGATTGGCTCATGATGCGCGCAAAGTTGCATTGGGACGCAACTGCGTTCAACCTGGTAGTATGTATAGATCAATCAAGTGTGTTGTGAAGATTGTATGCAGCCCCCAGCACCAACCGGACACTATGTTATTATATCATGCCTGACTAATATCCGATCTGTCTTATTCTCCACAGTGATCTTTGATACAATCAGTAATGGAAGATGAGAGCCTAGTGTTTATAGGCATGGCGTTGGTTATTTCGATTACATCCCTCTTTTAACTCAGGTTTTGCAACTTTTGGGACTGTCCTTTCGTATATCATTCTGGAGGCAGACAAAAAACAACGATCATGGACATCATTGACGCCTCCTTCGGATACCCGCTGGAAATTGAGGAAAAAGACAGCAAGCCCCCGGCAGTCGGAATCGTCAACAAAGGATTTCAGTGCGGTATGCTTTGGAGCGCAGTCCTGGCCATCGGAGCCCAGGCGCGTCGTCAGTATATTGATGACGGGATTTTACCTGGCGGCTTTACCGTTGGCCGTGTTTCCAGCGTTGAAAGTAGATCGACGTTGGGGCAGCTATAAGGAGTTCACCCTGGCGATGGGCATCTTGGCCAACATTCCCGGGAGGAACAAAGGTTGTAAAGACTCCTGATCACAAACGTCTCTTCAAACTTTTTAGAAAGAGACCGGGAGGGTGAAGATGAACGTGCTGCCGGGACAGGTTTCCTCATCGTGGCCCGGGCTTTCGACCCAGATTTCGCCCCCATGTGCATCGACAATCCCTCGGGCGATGGACAAACCCAACCCAGGGCCTCCCCCCTTGAAGTTCGTCTGCCCGGATGAATGCAGGGAAAGCTCTCCCGTCTGATAGAATTTCTCAAATACCAAGCTATGCTGGTCAGGATTGATCCCAATGCCGGAATCCTGGATCGCGACTTGAACCCAATCAGAGCCGTTTTGACAGAGCGTGCGAGCCCTGACCTTGATGATGCCACCATCGGGAGTATATTTGATCGCATTGATGATCAAGGCATGGAACATTTTGGCCAATAAATCGGGATCACCAACAATGTCAGGCAGAGCCTCAAGCCCGGTTGCGGTCAAACTCAAATGCCTGTCTTCGAGTGCGGATTCCAAGGCCTTATAAACAGTCAAGAAGATCTCCCTAAGCTGAACAGTTTCCTCGCTGATCGTCAGGGTGCCGCTATCGATTTTGGTGATATCGAGCAAGCTGTTGACGATCTTGGTCATCCGATCAACACCGCTGGTGACCCCATCGAGGATCGCTTCTAGGCCAGAATCGTTTTTGAAGCGTTGATCGCTACCTAGCACTTGGGCGTATCCTTTGATCACGGTGAGCGGTGTTCGAAACTCGTGGGCTGCCAAGCGGACGAAATCGCTTTTCCTTTTTTCTAGTTGTTCGAGTGAATGATAGGCCTTGTTTAATGCTGCCGTCCGCTCTTCGACCAAGGATTCGAGCTGAGTGTTGAAAACTTCGATCTCATCATAGAGATGCGCATTCTCAAGGGCAATGGCCGCCTGACCGGCAAAAGCCAAGACCGTCCGAATGTCATCCCGGCCAAAGGCCCCGATCTCCTTGCGGGTCAGGGAGATCATCCCAATGACCTTGTTTTGAGAGATCAGCGGCACCCCAAGCCAAGACCGGTCGAGGGGCAACCAGTCCTGTTGCTGCCAACTAGGCTCTTCGATCACGTCGTCGATGATGATCGCGTCTTGCTCAGAGACGATCCGGCAGAAGAGATCATCACGATCATCTCGGATCGGAATTTGCAGCTTTTTGACTTTGTCCTTTTGGGCGAAGCCGCGCTGGGCAATGATCTCGAGATGGTCTTCCCGCTGAAGCATCACCGCGCCGCGCTTGTAAGAAAGGACTTTGTCGAGCTGTTTGAGAATCTTTTTGGTTACCTTATTGACGTTGAGACTGCTGGTCAGGACATTGCCAATTTTTTGCATCGCTTCGGCAAGTTCGCGCCGTGTTTGTTCCTGCTGATATACGATGTTGAGAATATGTGATTGGGCCAGAAGGAGAATATGAGTATCCAACAAGCAATAGGAATTCTCCGGATACTGGACAATGATCGGTTCGTAGAACTGGTCGATGGGTCGTCGCAGAGAGCGCTCGGCGGCACGGTGGATGACCAGGGTATTTGGCAAGATCAAATAATCGTTCATCACCCGGCTGAGCATCACCCCGATCGGGCGGCGATGGTAAACCGCAACACCATATAATTGGCCTAATTGCTCAAAGAATTTCCGCCTTGAAAACGCCCCTAGAACATCCGAATCCTCCACAACGATAACACCGGGCAGTTCTGGCTTCTCGTCGAAGATTTTAGCCACTTCCAAGCCCGTCGCGGTGGGATCAACCTGAAAGCGATGCGTGGGAAGGTCTGCCACCGTGGAGGACAAATCAAGCCTTGAGAGGTAGGCGATATCATAGGAAGGATTTTCCCAATCAAGGTCTGGTGGTGCAATTTGCGAAGGGGCGGCATGTTGTCGCATAGTTGATTCCGCCCCAATTATAAAAGAATGTATATTAACCCGATGTAAACATCCGTTTAAGAGATGGATAGAAGATTTTTATTGAGCAGCCACAGGTTGCCAAGAGTTGCCGATTGGGTTATAAACCAAGCGGGCAAACGCTGCAAGATCAACAGAAGCAGCAATGTCCAATATGGATGTCATCGCTTCGCTCGCCAACGGCGTGACTGGTATTGACTTGGAGCTAACTGCTGAGTTCAAATATGCTATGCGATATGGGGCGCCTCTTATGATTGGCTGGACAGTGTTGCTTTTCTGGGCAGATAGAAAACCTGTCGAACGCAAGGACATCCTACTAATCACAGCTTTCCCGGTTGTCGTAGGATACGTCGCTATGGTGATGTATGCTATGGCTGTTGGCTTTGCCAGTATTGGAGAGAAAATTCCAATCTTAGTCATGCAAGCAATATTACTAACGCTATTTGGCGTTGGCTATTGGAAAGCTAGGCTTATGGATGATAATTATGATGGATGAGATGAAAGAATTACTAGCGCTTGAAAAGCAAGGTTGGAAAGCACTCTCAACCGAGGGAGACGCGGGCAAGAGATTCTATAGATCCATTCTCAGAGAAGATGCAATCATGGTTTTCCCAGGTGGCATGATTGTAGATGGCAAAAAGGAAGTTTTGGATTCTCTTGATGCACAGCCTTGGGACACATATTAAATAACAGAGCATCGAATGATTTCACTATTAGGAAAATCTAGCGTTCTAATCTATAGGGTAAAAGCAACGCGGGGAAATAGCGAACCATATGAAGCGCTGATTAGTAGTACGTACGTTAAGGAGGCTGGAAGTTGGAAATTAGTTTGTCATCAACAAACGCTGGTTTAAAATCGCTTGGGGTTGACGAACCTTCGCTTGGATTGCAGGTGGCCGCGAATTTGCAAAGTTTTGCCATAGGTCAGCGTTTTTCAAGGACAAATTCGTCTACAAGGTGAAGCAAATCGTTGGACAGATTGATGTTCCATACATTTTTGCCAGTCCAGTTCTGGAATCTAGATTAGCGTTTGCTATGAGAATTTCAATGAAAAGGTTTCATCGCAAAGTAAGTTTTGCTGGGTCAACGTGAAATAGTGGGGTAGAAAGGGGGCGGGTCTCCTGGTAGACTACAAGTTACCAAAAACCAAAGTCTAAAAGGAGACCCACAATGATAACTATACCGCTACTTCCAGCCCCCGTCAAACTCGTTCGTGACGCAGCTCGCTCAGCACAGCAATTCTAAATATAGGCTGATTTTTGAAGCAAAAGTACCCAAAGGCAAAAAT
>CAZXXW010000207.1:0-5605 GCA_964644835.1 uncultured Anaerolineales bacterium | reverse complement strand
GTTTTGGAACACGTTGGAGCAGGCTTATCCTCTCACCGAGAGGGCGCGAGGATTTATCCGTGGCGTAAATTTTGCCCAAGGGCTATCTGATCCGGCGTTGTGATCGTCTCAACTTCTTTCATCAAAACGATTAGTTCATCACAAAAACCACCCTCCAGTTCATTATTCGGGTATACTGTTACTAGAGCATTATTAGGGCAACTTCTTCAGCATAGATTCGTTTCTTGATTTGGAGGAACTTATGGCCGAATTTACCCATTGGCAAATTGTCGATTTGCTCAATCGTGAAGTGCAAAGATTATGGCTCTTGGGCTGTGACTTGAGCAGGATCAATCTCTCACGTGCAAACTTGGAAGGAGCGATCCTGGAAGGGGCAAATCTCACCGGCACCAATTTGACTCGCGCAAACCTTCGCTATGTCAATCTGGAAGGTGCCAATCTGACCAATGCCAATTTAGGCGGCGCGGATATGAGAGGGGCGAATCTCTATGGTGCCAAGTTGATTCGTGCCAATCTCTCCGGCGCGAAATTGGAACAGGCCAACCTGTTCAGGGCCGTTCTATCCGATGCCAATTTGACCGGAGCCAACCTGTTTGGCGCCAATCTGCGCCAGGCCGACATCAGCAGCGCTCGCCTGGAGGGAGTCTTGTGGAGCGGGGCGGTACTGCCCGATGGCACCGTCGGGATGAAGAAACAAAAATAGCCATCTCGCTATTTGAGATCTACCTAACTCTGGATGGATGTTCCCCCTATGCGACCAGGCTGGTCCCGCTTTTTCTACCTTTTGCTGTTTCTCAGCAGCCTCTTGCTCTTGAGCGGCTGTAACCTACCTGCTGCGCCCGCGCCTGTGGGGGAACAGACCGAGCCACCGCCATCCGCTACCGTCACGGAAACGGTGACACCGCTGCCGTCCGCGACAAATACCGATATCCCGCCCACGGCGACATTGACGCCGACCCATACGCTCACGTCGAGCCTGACCCCCACGGCCACCCACACAGCGACACCCTCGGTGACGCCCACCTATGCGATCCTGCGCGGGCAAGTAATCCCGGAGCGGACCAACTGCCGCTACGGTCCCGGCGCCTCCTATCTTTATAAGTATGGCCTCGTCGGCGGCAGCAATCTGGAGATTATTGGACGCAATCAGTTGGGCACCTGGCTGCTGATCCAGGCGATCGGTGGGGATAATCCCTGCTGGGTCAAAGCCGAGTTGATGGATGTCAGGGGCGAAATCATGCAGGTAGAGCCGGTCGATATTCACATCATCATGCCCTGGTCGCCTTACTATGGTCCCTTGAAGGGGGTTTCGGCCAATCGCCAGGGAGATGTCGTCACCGTCTTCTGGTCGCCCTTGGAACTACGCCCCGGCGACGACGCCGAGCAGATTCCCTATCTAGTCGAGGCCTGGGTTTGCCGGGATGGGGAGATCGTTTTCGACCCCGTCGGCGCTTACGGGGTGGCTGTCGAAGTGATCGACGAGGCCGGTTGCGAACAGCCTTCTCGCGGCCAGGTGCTGGCCGCTGAGAAACATGGCTACACCGTCCCCGTTGAGATTCAATGGCCTTCGCATTAACCTTTATCGCTATCATCAGGGGGAACAGGGAATTTCATCGAAAATCACGTATTTGCCGGGAACTTTTTTCTGCTTTCATGCGTCTATCTATTATAGCCGCAAAACGTATGATAATTTGACCCCGCCCGAAGGAGGGCTTGACCATGTCTCAACTCAAATTCGCTTGGAATCGAATAAAGTCGCTTCCCGTTCTCATTGGAATAGTTCTGTTGACCGCTGTCGTCGCTTGTGCCCTTGTCCCCACGCTGGGGGATGATGACGACAACGGTGGGCAGGTCGTTCCGATGGGCCAGACCGATGATAACGGTGCCGACGCAGAACGCACCTCCATTCAAGGGGATGACGACGATGACGAGGAACCGGGTTTATCCATCCGCTTGAGCGAGGGCAAAGACCAACCTGATCAGGTGGAACCGATGCCCGTTGCCACCGGTGTGCTCCTATCGGACGAAGAGATCGAGCGCGTCTTGGCGCGACTGCCGGTCTTGACTGCTGAAGCCGAAGATGAAGCCGAATTCCGCCTTCCCGAGGAGCCGTTGCCGCCTCCCCGGCCGGGCGAGACCGTCGATCAGGCCTTTCCGCCTCCCGATCAGGCCGGAGAACCACAACCGGTTGAAGCAGGGCCTCTGGAGGTGTTGCGCTATGCCCCCGAGGGAGATGTGGCCATTGCACCTTTCATCAACGTGACCTTCAACCAGCCGATGGTGCCCCTAGACACCGTCGAAGGCTTGACGACAGAGGAAGTCCCCGTCCAAATCGACCCGGAGCTTCCCGGCACTTGGCGTTGGCTGGGGACCAAGACGCTCAACTTCCAATACGAATCCGAAGAGATCGACCGCCTGCCGATGGCTACGGCGTACACCGTGACCATCCCCGCCGGAGTGGAATCCGCTACCGGTGGCGTGCTCGCGGAGACGGTCCAATTCACTTTCCGCACGCCCACGCCGACGTTAGAACGGACCTATCCAACATCCGATTCGCAGCCCTTGGAGCCGTTGCTCTTCATCTCTTTCGACCAACGCATCGACCCCGAAGCTGTCCTGGAAACCGTGCAAGTGCGGGCAAAGGGAGAGACCTTTGGTGTTGAACTTGCCACGCAGGAGCAAATCGACGCCGACGAGACGGTCGGTCGGTTGGCCGAAAACACCACCGAGGGCCGCTGGCTGGCCTTCCATCTACGGGAGCCTCTTCCGACCAATGCAACCGTCTCCGTGAATGTCGGTCCGGGCACCCCCTCAGCAGAGGGGCCTTTGGTCACCGAGCAAGTCCAGAGTTTCAGCTTCCAGACCTACGCCCCCTTGCAAATCGAAGATCAAAATTGTGAACGGCGTCAAGATGCTTGTCCCCCCTTCTCGCCTCTGATGATCTACTTCAACAATCCCCTCGATGTCGCCGCCTTTGAGGAAGGCATGGTTCGGATCGAGCCTGCTTTGCCCGGCGCTTCGGTCAACGTCGTCGGCAGCCGGATTCGAATCAGCGGGATGACCGCTGGACAAACGACGTACACCGTCAGCATTGATGGAGAAATTCAGGATGTTCACGGCCAAACCCTGGGACAAGACGAAGAATTGAAGTTCTATATTGGCCCCGCTGAGCCAATCTTGATCGGGCCGAACGATATTTTCGTCACCCTCGACCCCGTCGCCTCCGAGCCGGTTTTGTCGCTTTACACGATCAATTACAATCGTCTCGATGTGCAGATTTACGCCGTCGAACCGACGGATTGGCCCGCGTTTCAGGAATACTTGCGCGAGTACAACCGGACCGACGAGCACAGAGACCCACCCGGCGAGCTTGTTCTCGACGAAACCAAGCGCTTCGAAGTCCCCGATGACACCCTCACCGAGGTGGACATCGGCCTGAGCGAAGTGATGGAAGGCGACTACGGTCACTTTATTATCGTGGCCAAGCCCCCAAAAGGACTCTTCCAGGAAGACCGTTATTGGGAGATCGTCCAGGTCTGGGTTCAGGTCACACAGATTGGCCTGGATGCCTTCGCCGACCACAGCGACTTGGTCGTTTGGGCCAACGCCTTACAAGACGGCGCGCCACTGGCCGATACCAACATCGTCTCTCCCGACGGTACGGTCATCAGCGGCACGAACGAGCAGGGCGTAGCCCGGTTCTCGATTCCCGGTAATGGGCTCAGCTATCTGGTCGGCCAACGCGGCCAGGATCAAGCCTTGTTACCTTACTCCAATTACTATTGGGGCGATGAGGGCTGGTTACCTCGCTCGCTCGTCGATGAACTGCGTTGGTATGTCTTCGATGATCGCAGGATGTATCGCCCCGGTGAAGAAGTTCACCTCAAAGGGTGGATGCGGCGCATCGGCGCGGGCCCCGATGGTGATGTTGGTATGCCGGGGGATGCTGTCAATGCAGTCCGGTACCAGATCATCGGCCCGCAGGGCAACGAGTTCGAATCCGGCCGCGTCGAGGTCAACGCCTGGGGAGGCTTTGATTTCGCCGTGACCTTGCCCGAAAACATCAATCTCGGTCCCGCTCAAATCATGCTCTCTGCGGAAGGCTCGTTGACCAATTTGAGCGGCAACCGCTACAATCACGGCTTCCAAATCCAGGAATTCCGCCGCCCGGAATTCGAGGTGTCTGCCCGCAACGAAACCACCGGGCCGTACTTCGTCCAAGATCATGCTGTTGTCGCCGTCGAGGCCGAATATTACGCCGGTGGTCCCTTGCCCAACGCGGAGGTCAATTGGAGGATCAATTCTTCGCCGACTAATTACCAGCCGCCCAATTGGCCCGACTTCAGCTTTGGCTATTGGACCCCCTGGTGGTGGTACTTTGGAATGGGCTCTGACGGGGAGACGCAGGTCCAAGACTTCACCGGCAGGACCGATGCTTCCGGAAACCATTATCTCCGCCTGGATTTCGAATCTACCAAGCAGCCCCGGCCTTACAGCGTGATGGCCGAATCGATCGTCTTCGATGTCAATCGCCAGGCCTGGGCCGGGACGACCAGCTTGATGGTCCATCCGGCCGACCTCTATGTTGGTCTCCGCAGTGAACGTTACTTCGTCGAGCAGGGCACACCGTTGGACATCGATCTGATCGCCACCGATCTGGACGGCAATCCGATCGCCGGAGAGACCATCGAGGTCGAGGCGTTCCGTCTTGTTTGGAAGAACACGCCCGACGGCTGGCAGGAGCAGGAAGAGGATCTCCAGACCTGTAGCCCGGAATCCGGCGAGGAACCGGTTAGCTGTTCTTTCGAGACCCCTGCGGGTGGCCGTTACCAGATCACCGCGACGGTCACCGATCAGGCCGGACGTCAAAATCAGAGCCGCATCACCCGCTGGGTTAGCGGCGGAGAACGCCCCCCGGCGCGGGAAGTGGAACGAGAAACCGTCAACCTGATTCCGGACCAAGAGACGTACCAACCCGGCGACGTGGCCGAAATCCTGGTGCAGGCGCCTTTTGCTCCTGCCGAAGGCTTGTTGACGATCAGCCGCAGCGGCATCGTCTCCACCGAGCGTTTCGAGATGGAGACAAGCTCCACCACGCTGGAAATCCCCATCGAGGAGGGCCATATCCCCAACTTGCACGTTCAGGTTGATCTCGTTGGTTCGGCGCCGCGCTTGAACGATCAAGGCGACCTCGTCGAAGACTTGCCACCCCGCCCTGCGTATGCTGTCGGAAATCTGAATCTGAGTATTCCGCCGTTGGAACGCACCCTTTCCCTCGATGTCACGCCTGAGCAAACCAAGCTGGAGCCCGGCGGCGAAACCGATCTCGATTTGCATCTCGAAGACGCCCAGGGGCAGCCTGTTGCCGAGGCCGAGTTGGCCGTCGTCGTTGTCGATGAAGCCATCCTCGCTTTGACCAATTATCAATTGGCCGATCCCCTCTCCGTTTTCTACCAGACCCGGCCCTCTGGGGTCAGCAGCACCTACAGCCGGGCGAGCATTTTGCTCGTCGACCCGGATGCCTTGGCTGCCCAAGCGGAAGAGAATATGTCCCAGGCTACCGCCGTGGCAGGCAAAGGCATGGAAGTGGAAGAAGAAGCGATGA
>CAZXXW010000206.1:0-5613 GCA_964644835.1 uncultured Anaerolineales bacterium | reverse complement strand
TACGCACATGAAGCCAAATTTACCGCCGAGACACAGACGCTCGCTTTGCGTGCTTCGCATGCGTACTTCGGTAAACGCCGAGAAAACCGCTGTTTTTGTCTCTTTTTAATCAAATCTCTACGCACTCCGCGTCCCAGCGGTGGATTTTTATATAAACGACATAAGTCCTGAATAAAAGATTGGATATCACATTTGAACAATTCCTTTGATATTTTACGCAGCCGCATCGACATCAGCCGGGTGCCTTTCAGCGACCGCGGCTCCAGAATTCTCCTTTACCAGCAAGACGCCCAGCCGCGGCTGACCCTCCGACTGGCCGAGCGGCTCCTCGACCTTCAGCCCGGATTGGAAATTCACCGCACCCGCCCAGCGTTGATCCCCGATTTTTGTTTCATCGACGAGGACAACCAGCCCCTTCCCTTCCGGCTGATCACCGAGCCCCATACCTTGACCTTCGAAACGCGCCTGGGCATGTTCAAGATCGTCTTCCACGACAACAATACCCTGGCGATCGGCCTGCCCCGTGACGAGCGCGCCGGGATCGAATTCAAAGTCGCCTCACCCCTGTGGACGCCGCTTGCCCGCGGCGGCCTGCTCACCGAGCGGCGCAACCTGGCCTACCAATGCACCTGCCCGCTGGAACAGAACCGGCAGGGCAATGTGATCCAACTGATCGGCGATGCCGGGGACGATGACGCCATCCACCTGATGGTCCGCAGCGACCTGGATTTGCCCTGCTGCGCGGTACCCTTTTCGCAAAGTTACGCTCAGGCCGAATCCCGCTGGGCAAGCTGGTTCTCCGATCTCCCTGAGGTCTTGCCACCCTACCGGGAGACGTATCTCTACGCCTGGTGGATTCTGGCCAACAACATCGTCTCCCCGCGCGGATTTCTCCGTTATCAAGCCGCGTTTCCCTCCAAGGCATACTACCTGGGCGTGTGGAACTGGGACGCCTGTTTCCACGCCGTGGCCCTGCGGCACAACGACCCACAACTGGCCCGGGACCAACTGCGGGCGATGATCGCCGCGCAACGCCCCAATGGGATGATCCCCGACGTGGTTCACGACGAGGGCATCGTCAATTGGATCGGACACCCGATCCCCGGCAAGGTGACCAAGCCTCCTGTGCTCGCCTGGGCCGCCCTGAAGATCGACGAACTCGAACCCGACCCAGACTTCCTTGCCGAAATCTATCCCGCCATCGTGCGCTGGCACGATTGGTATTTCAGCCACACAGACGGGGACAGCGGCCTGGCCGAATACACCCATCCCTACACATCGGGAATGGACGACAGCCCGATGTGGGATCACGGCTTCCCGGTCACCGCCCCCGACCTGAACACCTATCTCTATCTCCAACGCCAAGCGCTGGCCACGATGGCGGGCAGGCTGGGCAAAGACACTGAGGCTGAAAGTTGGCAAGAGCGAGCCGCCGTCCTGCTCAATGCGATCATCGAGCACCTCTACGACTCCGAAGCGGGGCTCTTCCAGGCACGACACAAAGGCGAGCCGATCCCCGAGCGAACGATCGTCAACCTGTATCCGCTGCTAACGGGAAAATTGCCTGCTGAGATCGAAGCGCGGCTGGTCGAGCATCTGACCAACGCGGAGACATTCTGGCTGCCCCACCCCCTGGCAACCGTGGCGGCCAATACGCCCAGCTTCGACGCCGATACCATGTGGCGCGGCCCGACGTGGATCAACACCAACTACTTCTTCATCGAGGCCCTGGCCCGCATCGGCTACGCTGACCTGGCCAACGAGCTAAGAGAAAAGACCCTCGCCCTGGTCATGCAGAGCAACGATATATACGAATATTACAACCCCCACAACGGAGAACCATCTCCTGGCGCCGCGCCGATGTATTCCTGGTCGGCGGCCTTGTTCATCGACCTGGCCATTCAGGCCGGCGAAGACGGAGATTCTTCAAATTCGTTTGCCAATCACGCCAAAGGGGTGTAAAATTAGTACCATGGAAGAAGAAAGCCCACCGCCATCACAAAGCATCACAACTTGTGTTCCACCGCCAAAGCAGTGGAACGAGAAAACGATAGTGAGTCTTTGCCAAAAGCTCACCATCTCCGCTTCTCCATTTCCCCCGCAATCGAATCTCCGTGATACAATCCCAATAGAAATATGTTTTCAAACGATGGGGAAACCATTTTCGTTTCGATTGATTTGAAAGCGACCTCACCAAAATGAACGTAATTTTTGAAATAACGATCATCCTTTTGCTAGTTCTTGGCAACGGCATCTTCGCGATGTCCGAAATCGCCATGATCTCGGCCCGCCGCTCGCGCCTGGAAGAGCGGGCCAAGCAAGGAAAGACAGGCGCAAAAGTAGCTTTAGAAATGTCCCGAGATATGAATAGATTTTTGTCCACCATCCAAATTGGGATCACGTTGGTGGGCATCTTTGCCGGTGCCTACGGTGGTGCCACCCTGGCAGGCAAAATCGCCAATTCCCTCGCCGGGATAGACTTTTTAAGGCCCTATGCCTATAGCATTGGCCTCGGCGTCGTTGTCGTGGTGACTACCTACATCACCCTGGTATTTGGCGAGTTGGTGCCTAAGCGGATTGCCCTCAACGGTCCCGATGTGATCGCCATGCGACTCGCCCGGCCAATGCGTTTTCTTTCCAGAATCGCCACACCCTTGGTCACCCTGTTGAGCAAATCGACCAATGCAATCATGAGCATCTTGCCCATTGGCCCCACCCAAGAGCCGGTCATCACCGAAGACGAAATTCGGATCCTGATGGAACGGGGCACCAAGGCGGGTATCCTCGATAAGGTAGAGCAAGATATCGTCGACCGGGCCCTGCGCCTGGACGACTTCAAAGTCGACGCCATCATGACTCCCGGCACCCGGATCAAATGGCTCGATCTCGAAGACGATGCCGAAACCACCCTGCACAAAGCAATCGAAGGAGGCCGGACGCGCTACCCGGTCTGCCGCAAACACCTCGATAATGTCGTCGGCGTGGTGCGGGTGCGCGACCTCTTTGCCCAGGCTCTGGCGCGCGACGATAAAACAGCTATCGATCTGGAATCGATCCTCTTTCAGCCTATCTTTGTCGTCGAGAGTATGCCCGCCCTGAGAGTGCTCGAGCTGTTCCGCGCCCACCACACCCACATCGCCATCATCCTGGACGAGTTTGGCGCCGTAGAAGGCCTGGTCACCATGCACGACTTCCTCGAAGAGATCGTCGGGCGTGCGCCGGCCTATAAAGAAGAGTCAGAACCCTACGCAATCGAACGAGACGATGGTACCTGGCTGGTTGACGGCCTGATGCCGATCACCGACTTCGTCAAAAAATTCGACGTTCCCGAATTGCCTCCGGATGAAAGCGGCGACTATTACACCCTGGCCGGATTTGTCGTCACCCGGATGGGCAAAGTTCCGATCTCATCGGATCACTTCGAATGGGGTGACTACGAGTTCGAGGTGATGGACATGGACGGAAAACGGGTGGACAAGGTGCTTCTGATTCCACCGGAAGCTGACTCCGCTGATCGAACCTGAGATTTGCTCTGGGGAGAAAAAAAAGGGGGGTGACGGCGAACTCTGATGCGGCTCGCCGAGGACACCTGCGCCGATGCCATCATGCCGCCGTGGCTCAAATCCCAGCTATTAAGGAAGCCGCTTCCTTTATGAAGATTTTGCTACCGTACATTTATATCCTGTAGCTCACAAATAGACCGCAGATGACGCGAATCAAGCAGATTTTCACAAATTTTTTCTTGTTTTATCCGCGAAAATCGGTTGAATCCGCGTAATTCGCGTTCCATTTTCATGGATGTAAGGTAGAGAAATGAAGATTAAGAAAATAATTGGGTAATAGCTATTATCGCCGTTCGCCAGGTGGTGAACCACTTCGAGCCTAGCCTGAAAGCAATCTATGTTTCAAACCCGGTTTCCCTTCCAAGAGGGCGAAACACCCCTGGAGGGGAAACCGGGTTTTTGCAGCAATTCTAATAGGACTGACGGAACTGCTAGCCTTGCTCGATCTCTCTGATCACCCTGGCGGGGTTTCCCGCCACGACCGTATTCGGGGGGACATCCCGGGTGACGACCGACCCCGCGCCAACCACGGCGTTGCGCCCGATGGTCACCCCGGGCAACAGGATCGCTGCCCCCCCTATCCAAACATTATCCTCAATGCTGATCGGTTTGGCCACCTCCATGCCCCGGTTCCGGGCCCGGGCCTTGAGGTCGTGGGCCGCGGTGTAGATCTGGACATTCGGCCCGATCATAACGTGATCCCCAATCCGGACCCGATTGCCATCCAAAATCACACACGAAAAGTTGATATAGACATGGTCGCCAAGAGAGATGTTCTTGCCATAGACACAGCGGAAAGGCGGCTCGATGATCGTGTTCTGGCCGATGTGGCCGAGCAACTGCTCGAGGATCGTCCGGCGTTCGGCTGCGGCTTTGGTCTGATTGTGGCGCCAAAGCAGCTTCTTGACTTCCCGGCGCTCGGCTTCGAGGTCGGAATCAAGACAGTTATATTTTTCTCCGGCCAACATTTTCTCTTTTTCGGTTCTTGCAGGCATCAGGTACCTTTCAACGAGTAAACTGCCCAGAGCGGGGCACCCGTTTTTGGACAGGATCAACGGGATAAACAAGATGAAGCTTCCATCGGGGTCGGGAGACCTCCGGCGATCGCAGATGAAAAAAGTATACCGCAATCTTGCCACAAGTATAGTGTATACTTGCAGCAATTCAGGGCGCCACTCTACTGAAAAAGGTCGAAACCACCCCTAGACCTCCGAGGTCTACACTTTAAGCCCGCGAATGAATTGCGGGCTGATAGCAGAAGCTGACTTTGCCAACGGCACGCACAGCGAAGTCAGCTCTAGCTGACGCTTGCCGTCAGCCGCTTTGAGCCGTGCGCTTTAGCTCGGGGAGGGGGCCAACCGCGTTGGGCGGCGTTTTGACATGAGACCTGACAGGTTTTTGAAATTTGTCAGGTCTTGAGAATCTCTCCTGCCGAACCCGGCATGGAGGCCTTCGGCGGCGTGCGACGCGGAGCGTCTCCCTCTCATCGTAATAACTGTCTCCCTGTCATTGTGGTAACTGTCTCCATCTCATTGTAATGACTGTCTCCCTCTCATTATGATAACTTTCATCCGGTCATTGTAATAACTGTCCCCCACCCATTGTAATGACTGCCCCCCAGTCATTGAAAGATTGCACCCCACTCTTTGAGAGACTACACCCCAATCATTGAAAGACTACACCCAACTATTTGAAAGACTGCACCTCAGTCATTGAAAGACTGCCTCCCAAGGATTGTAGGACTGCCGCCCGGTGATAGGCTGTTTTGCTGGCGATAATGGGATCATCGCCTCGACGCAAGGACAGGCGACTTTTCATAAGTGCCTGTCACCTTCGAGGTGACAGGCACGTTCGGTTAACATCCTGTCCAAGAAAGATCTCTCTTTGGGCTATAATAGAAACGCATTACGCAGGATTTGCTAGGGATGGTTCAAATTTCCAGATAAATTAGTAGACACTTTTGAGCGAACGTCGGTTGAGTGAATAGCGCTTATGTGTCGAGTGTAAGGCGATCGCTTACAAAAAATCTAAGCGCCAATATGTGAAAGGC
>CAZXXW010000205.1:4324-5718 GCA_964644835.1 uncultured Anaerolineales bacterium | reverse complement strand
TTCTGCTCCTGTCGCCGCTTATCGAAAACTAACAACGACGAGTCTTTTGCCGAAGGCATGCAGAGCAAGTGAAAACATCGCAAATCCTGACATCAGCGCATCTTTAAGAGCAATCGCCGCGTTCTTAGCTCGGTGATCCTTGATTTTGGCAAAACCCTGGCGTACCAAACGGAATAAACCATCGGCGGATAAGTGCTTGCGAGTTTTCATGGTCGTCACTTTCTGCATATGTGCTAATTTCAGGCCTGTGTTGGGTCCTCATTATACCCTTTTATCTTTACTCGAAGAGTACTCCTATGGAGCACGAAAACTTCATCTGGCTTTTTCAAGACAATCTCCCTTCTCATATCGGGAATTGCTGCTGATGCGTCGATGAACGTGTTGGCGACGCCGACCAGAGCGTATTTGAGCAGTTGGATGATCACATCCAGACCTCGGAGGTCTCTGCTAACTCGCTGCGCTGGGAGTGCTTCGCGAAGACCTCCGAGGTCTTTGTTTCTAATTTCCGCAGTCATAGAGCAGTTCCCTTTGGGCATCACGCCGGACTGAGACTTCGGAAGTTTTGAAAACTTCCGAAGTCTGCAAGTCCACCACCGAACAGTTCGACTGCATCCACTGAGTGATTTCTTGTTTTCCCTGTGGGATTCCGAGAATATAGCGCAATTCGCCGCTCTCGATCATCGAGATGAATTCTTCCAGGTCGATGACGTCATCGCGACCGGTGAAGCCGCCGAAGGTCAGCACCGGACGTCCGGTCTCAAGGATGAAGGGTGCCGCGCTGCGGGCGTTGGTGGTCGCCAGCAGATAGGCGTCGGAGTCGGTGTGTGCCAGAGTGTAGTCGAGGATGGCTTGACCATACTGATCGAGCAACTCCTGATTGGGCGTCATCATCGAGGCGCGGGTGCGATCGGATTCGCTCAACCCGGCGGTGGGCAAGGCGACGTTGGGGCTGGTGTTCCAGACCGTCAACGCCGACCAGGTCAGTGGAGCAACCAGCAGGGATGCCAAAATCAAGGCCAGGCCCACTTTGCGCAGGTGCGGCCAGGGTTTCAAGATCAACAGGCCGATTCCGATCAGCCACAGGGCCAACGTGCCCAGTGTCACGCCCAGGGCATACTCCGGATAGGTTCGGATGGTGAAAATCTCGAAAACGACGGTCAATCCGGTCAGGAAAGCGAGGCTGAGCCAGCCGACCCAGTGGTTTTCCTTCCAAAGCTGGGCCACGGCCCAGAAAGTGATTCCCACCAAGGCGGCCAGCGGTGGTCCCAGCATGATCAAGTAGTAGCGGTGGAACAAGCCGGTGGTGAAGCTGAAGTAGGCCATGCCAGGCAGCAGCCAGCTAGCCCACAAGATCAGGCTGTTGTGTCTGCCGTTCAGCGGCCAGGCCCAACCCG
>CAZXXW010000205.1:0-4314 GCA_964644835.1 uncultured Anaerolineales bacterium | reverse complement strand
AAGCGGCTCATCCGCCGCCGCGGCCAGAAACCCCAGCGCCAGCGGAAGCCCTAAGATGACCAGCGGGAGCAGCCAGCTCATTTCGGTGGCCAGCGGCTCTTGGAACAGGCGCAGGACGCCCGCCGATCCGGTCTCGCCGCCGTTGATCCCCCGTCCCCCAGCCGAAGGGTTGTTCGGCGATAATGGAGGCGTTACCGCCTGCGCGTTGGGAGCTTGGGGAACGCAGACCAGGTGATTATCCCCCATGAAACGGCAAATTCCCTCCACGTCCCGGTTGGGGAGATCCACGGTGCAGGCGTCGCCAGCGCTTAGCCCGTTACAGGCTTCGATCGCTTCCGGCGGAGGCTGGCGGTCAGCCTTGCCCGCGCCGGGACCGGGATTCTGTCCCGGTGCATGGAACCCAGCCTGAGGGGAATTCGGGCCTCTACCTCCGGGAGGGGCACTATCCCGCGGGCCAGAATCGTTCAATCCCAAGCGGCTCAAGCCATTATGGCCGATGATCAATTCCAATACGGTGTTGTTTTCGCTGCTGCCGATGAAGGGGCGTTGTTCTGCAGGAGTCAAATCAACAGCAGCAACCCAGACAAAGGAAACGACGAGCAAAACGACGGTCGCCGCGCCAAGGTGCAAAATCCGCTTCCACCAGGCGGTGCGGGCACCAAAGAGATAGACGGCGCAGAAAGCGGGCAGGATCATATAAGCCTGGAGCATCTTGATGTTGAAGCCCAAGCCGACCAGGAAGGCGCCCAAGAGCAAATAGCGGAATTTTCCCCGTTCGGCAGCGACGAGAAAGGCCCAGGCGGCGAGAAGCAAGATGAACACGAGCAGGCCGTCGATGGTGTTGTTGCGCTCGGTGGCGATGGTAATCGGGGTGAGTGCCAGGACCAGCGCGGCGGCCAGCCCGGCCCAGACGCCGAAATACTTGCGCACCAGATGATAGAGCACGGCGATGGACAGCGTCCCGGCCAGAACCTGAGGCAGCGCCAGGACGAAACCGTTGACTCCGAAAAGGTAGGCCGAAACTGCCTGCACCCAGAATCCCAGCGGGGGCTTATCCACCGTCACCGAGCCTCCCGGCTCGAAAGCGACATAGAAAAAATTGCTCCATGACGCCAGCATCGATTTCACCGCCGCGGCGTAGTAAGTGTTCCCGATGCTGTAAGCTCCGAGTTTGTAGAAGCGCAAAAAGGCACCCAGAGCAAGAATGGCGGTCAGGCCGATGGCGGCGATGAGTTTGTGATTGGCTTTAGATTTCATCTCTTTTATCCGTTCACTGAATACCGTTTACTGTAAACAGTTTACAGAAAAGATGTTCAGAACTTGTTTAGATCGTTTTGAGGTCTGGTTAAGAAAAGATCTCCGAGGTTTGCAAACCTCGGAGATCTTGTTCCAATGCCTTGTCAGTTTCCTACAAACCAAACTCACTTTCCCCCACAAGCCCGCCTTACAAAAGCAGCCAAATCCCCCTTCAACTTCTCCAGCGAGGGCAGATGGATGTACATCATGTGCCCGGCCCGATAATAATCCATGGAAATATTGTCCCGCAGGCTCGGGTCCAGGCTGAGGTGGTCGAAGGTGTAACGGGTGGCAAAGTAGGGCGTGGCTAAATCGTAATAGCCGTTGGCAACGAAGACGCGCAAATGGGGGTTGATCGAAATCGCTTTCCGCAGCGTTTCACCGACATTGACATACTGATTCTGATGACTCTCGTAGCTCCAGGGCTGCACACGCCCGGTCAAAATTTCGTAGGGCAAATCGCTCTCGAAAGCTAACTCGCCGCGGACATAATCGTTGAGCACAGCGGTGTAGGGGCCCTGGATCGCCGCGTAGCTGGGATCAAATTCGAACCCCTCCCCGGCGGCGTCGCGGTCGATGCCTAGGAAACGGGTATCCAGACGCCCGACGGTACGGCCTTCCGAGCGCATCAACTCTTTGACAAAGCGGTCGATGCGGATGCGCAAATCGGCCTGGCGGACGTAGTCGGGCGAAAGGCCGGTATAACGGGCCAGCTTCTCGACGATGCGCTCCCGCTCATCATCGGGCAGCGCGTCCCCTTGCATCAAGGCCAGAGTGTAATCCCCGGCGGCGAAGGCTTCCACCTCGGCCAGGGTTTGGTCCAAATCGGCCTGTAAGTCGTCATCCAGGCGTTGGTGGTACCAGGCTGTCGCTGTGTAGGTGGGCAGGAATAAGATGTAGGGCAAATCGTTGCCGGGGATGAAACGGGCGGTCTGAAAATCGAGGATCGACGAAACCAGCATGACCCCGTTGAAATACATCCCATGGCGCTCTTGCAAATATCCGGCCAGCCCGGCGGCGCGGGTGGTGCCGTAACTTTCCCCAATTAAGAATTTGGGCGAGGTCCAACGGCAAGCGCGGGAGGTGTACAGGCGAATGAATTCGCCCACCCATTCGATGTCTTTTTCGAAATCGTGAAATTGTTTAGGATCTTCACCCGGCACGGCGCGGCTGTAGCCCGTGCTGACCGGATCGATAAAGACCAGATCGGTGACATCCAGCAACGAGAAAGCGTTTTCTTCCCATTCGAACGGGGGTGCGGGCATCTCCCCCTCGGGTCCCATTACCACCCGGCGAGGCCCCAACAAGCCCATGTGCAGCCACACCGAGGAGGACCCCGGCCCGCCGTTGAAGGCAAAGGTCAGCGGACGTCCACCCAGGCCACCGTCGTTCTCGACAGTGTAGGCCACAAAAAAGACCTGCGCTTTGGGTTTTTCTCGCTCGGCGGGCTGCTCTTCGGGCTGCTCCCCTTCGATTTCTTCCTTGAGCACATACGTGCCCGTCGTGGCAGTATAGCGGATCTCTTGCCCGTCGATGGTGACGGTGTGATGGGTGACAGACAGTCGATCTTCCAGTTGGGGGACGGAGAATTCGGGTTTGGTGTTGTTTTCGGTCATCTTGTTCTCCTGATGATTGGATGGAGGGGAAACGCCGGTCTCAACACGCCGCGGGGTACAGAACAAGGAACATCAACGCGTCCCCAGCGTGAGTGAGCAAGAGCCTCCCGGCTCCAAAAACGGTTAAAACGAGAAGCGATCGATCAGCTCTTTGATCACGGTGGCATCGTCCCAGGCCAAGTCCAGAATCTTAAATCCAACATTAAAAAAGGCCGGGTTGACATCCCGCTTGCACCACACGCTTTCGGCTTTGAAGGATAGCTCTTCTTTGCCAAAGATGCCGACGGGCAATTTCATGCACAAATGGAATTGCTTTTCCGTTTCGAGCGGCGCTTCACGGATGAGCATGATTCCTTTCGGCGAGATGTTGACCAAATGGCCGAAAAGCTCGTCGATGGCTTGATCGAACACCCGCAAATAATAAATCAGATGTCGTCTTTCGAGTTTCCTTTTTTCGATGAACATGTCAATCTCTCTCCATCTCAGCGCGCACAGCCCGGTAAAGGGTTTCGGCCTTGAGTTCCGCGAGCGTGTAGCAGGGAGCATCCAAATGGTCGGCTAGAGTCTGGGCCAGTCCCTGATCGAAGGCCTGCTGTTCCATATTAATGACCACAGAACGGATCTCATCACCCGTGAATTGATGAGCCATTTTATGGGCCTCTTCTTGGGGCGGCAGATCGCCAATTGAGACGTTTCCAGCGCCGTCGGTCAACAGAATCATCAACGGCTCCACATCGGGATAGATCATGCTTTGCTGCTGAACGACCTGGTGGGCCAAGAACAAGCCCGCCGCCAGGGGCGTTTTGCCGCCCACGGGGATGTCGGCCAGGGCTTTGCGAGCAAGCTGAACGGAGTTTGTCGGCGGCATCACCAAGGTGGCGCGATCTTTCTGAAAGACGATCAGGCCGACGCGGTCGCGGCGCTGGTAGGCATCGGTGAGCAAGGAGAGAATCGCACCCTTGGTAGCAGCCATGCGCTCCGAGACGGCCATCGACCAGGAGGCGTCGACTACAAAGAGGATCAAATTAGCCGTTTTCTTAACGCGCACCTTGCGCTGTAAATCTTGCTTGCGGATGTCAAAGGCGACATCCCGGCACTGTTCCCGGCGATCTTTCTGGTGAGGGGCCGCGGCGCGGATGGTGGCATCGAAGGCGATATCATCGGTTTTGCCGTTAGCAGGTCGGGCCTGAATGTAGCGGCCGCGTTTGCGCTCGGTGCGCGACTGCGACCGGCGCCCTCCACGACTGCGGGTGAGGCGATCCAAAGGGGTGTCCAGCTCACGGGGGTCAAAGGGCTTCTGGCCTTTCACTTTTTCACCCCCCTCCCACCAGTTGGCCGACACCGATTCGAAAACGTCTTGCTTGTCCGGCGCAACGGGGGCGCGATCGGGGTCGTCCTGTTC
>CAZXXW010000204.1:0-5768 GCA_964644835.1 uncultured Anaerolineales bacterium | reverse complement strand
CCGGTCACGTAGGGGATCGGGAAAATGCGCTGGAAGGGCTTGTCCAGATCGGTGAATTCGATGATGTCTGCAAAGGAAAGGTTGCGCTGCTCGTCGACGGCATCGTCGTAGGTCAACTCCCATTCGACACGCATGCGCCGGACTCCCTCGGAAGGTGCTACCATCAAACGAACCTGTCTGGTCTCGCCCGGAGGCAGGATTTCGACCTCGATCTGGCCCTCATCGAGCAAATCGTAGGCTTTGTCGGGGACAACGCGCACAGAGATGCTTTGAGCAACATTCAAACCCTTGTTGGTGACCTCACAGACGAGAGGCAGCGGGGAGACATAGGGCATCTTAGTGTTTTTGCAGGTAAAGCTCAGATCGGCGCGCCCCTTGAGCAAGCGCGTCGCTTCGAGGACAACGCCCTGCCAATGCCGCAGGGCAACAATGACCACAGGCAAGGCAGGGATCGGCGTCCCTCTGCCGCGCCTACATTCATTGCGATGATGCTCAACTTGCTGCTGGGCGACATTGATCGCATCGAGGGCGTTCTGCAAGAAAATCAACCGGGTCTGCAAATCATCAACCTTCTTGACCTTGACCAGTTCGCCGACAATCCGGCGAAATAGCTGCACAGTTTTGAGGAAAAAGGGCGGCAGGGAAACGGTTTGCAGTTCGTCGGGCGGCGTCATCGCCAAAATCTGATCCAGTGTCCGCACCGAGAGAACCTGACCCAAGACATGGTAGGCTGTCTTCACGTCCGCGGACCAGCGCCACTCAGGATGGTCAGCGAGCAAACGCTGGATCGTCTCAATAGCTTCAGGGTAATCTTCGGGTTGATCGCTCGTCCCCAGGAAATGGAAAGAGGCGGCCAGCAGGGCAATATCGGGATTCTCTTTATGCGCCTGCACAGAAAGATGCGCCAAAATAGCGTAGACTTTAGGCGTGTTGTTAAATAGAGCGTAGATGGTGGGTAAAGTTTCAGCAGGCTCTTGCTTCAACATGTGCCACAGAAAAGCGGCGCGATCGACGGGTGCTTTGTGAAAACTGGCTATTAAAAAGCTGTAAATGGTCCCCTGTACAAAGCCAATCACGCCCAGGATGGAGGCCAAGAGAATAAAGAAAAACCAAGGAGTCAACAACGTCACCCCCACAACCACAGCAGGCTGACGCAATAAGCCGGGCAAATAGACAACCATGGGGTCGGTTACCCGCAAGGCCCCGCGCTGAAGCTGGTGATGGATTTCATACGGAGCCAACCCAAAGCCAAGGTAGAAAGAGCGCAGGATAAAGGTAATCAGCCCCATGATGATCACGTCGGTAGCCACCATCACAGCGGTGATGCGATCGAGAAAACGGTTGCGGGGGTTTTTGATCAAGAGCACGACCAAAACGCCAAAAAACAGCAAAGAAAAAACGACCAGTGGGGACAAAAAGTTGCGAAAATGTCCCACGGGATCGGAGATCAGGGGCACCCGCAAGCGCTCCCAAAGCAGTTCTTCCAGTTCAGGAACTTGATCGACAAACCATAAATAGGTGGCATTGAATTGGATCACCCTAATCATCAAAGCCATGATCCCCCCCACAATCAGAGCAATGACAATCGACGTTTCATCTTCTGCAAACCACTTGCGGGGATGCTTGCCGGCCTTCAATAATTTATAAGGCTCTTTCCGAGGTGACTTTTTTACGGGGCGGAGAAAGATACTGGCCAACAAGCCTTCTACTGCCCCCAAGATGGTAAAAACGCCCACTGTTATCCAAAACAAATCGCCTGTACGGTCTAGAATTTTGGTCGAGTAAGTGACTAAATCGTCCATCGGGGGCATATGAAGCACCAACTCCGGCCTATAGTTGGCAAGTTCCCCGAGAGCATCCAAGGCGTTGATGGGCACAGCGAGACCGGCCCAAAGGATCAAACCTACCGAGATACCCGCAATCGCCCCGGATATGGCTCCCTGGAGCGAATTTTCGGCCTGGGCCCGGCGAGCAGCTACCATCCCGAAGACCAAGGCCACAATGCCCAGGCTCGCTGAGATCATCAGCAAGATGCCATGGAGCAACTCATTTTGAATCGCTCCCTGCCATGCCGGATAGACCACAGGGATGACCAAGCTAATAACCGGATAAAGCGCGATCAGCACCAAGGCCAATCCGGCATTAATGCCGATGATGATCGAGCGCTTGATCATGTGTGGTACTCCAGAATGCGGGTCAATTCGATCGCCAGCGCGCCGGCGGTGGGGAAGCGTTCCACCGGGTCTTTGGCCATCGCCCGCCGGATGACCTCATCAAGCTCAACGGGTAAATCGGAGACCTTATCGCCAACCCTGGGCGGCTCTTCGTGCATATGCTGCACCAGGACGGCCACGGGCGTATCGGCGTGGAAGGGCAGCTCCCCGGTGAGCATCTCGTAGAGAACAACGGCCAGGGCGTAGACATCGGAAGCGGCCTCCGCCGGGTCGCCGCGAGCCTGCTCCGGAGACATGTAATCGGGCGTCCCCACGGTGGCACCTGGGTTGGTCAACTGGACCCCTTCCAACATCCGGGCAATGCCGAAATCGGTCAACACAGCCGAATAATCAGAGCCTCCGGCAAATTTGGCCAGACGCTCTTCACAGCGGAGCATGATATTGGCCGGCTTGACATCCCGATGGACGATGCCATGAGCGTGAGCATAATCGAGCGCCGAGGCGATGTCGTTGATCACTTGGACGGCTTCTCTGAAAGGATAGGTTTCACGTTGATCCCGGCGGGCGAGCAAACTGGCTTTGAGAGTCTCGCCATCGATAAATTCCATCACCATGTAGAGAATGTCGTCGCGGGCGTTGAAATCGTAGACCTGAACAATGTTCTGATGGCGCAGCTTGGCGACCCCTGCCGCCTCGCGATGAAAGCGGTCGACGAAACTCTGATCGTCGCCCAGATTCCTGGACATCACCTTGATGGCGACGTACCGATCCAGGGACGGTTGGTACCCTTTGTAAACAATGGCCATGCCCCCGGCGCCGATGCGATTGAGCACCCGGTAACTGCCCAAGGTCGCCCCGGTCAAATCGCCGGTTTCACGACGCTCCGGACGCTCGAAGGGCTCGGTGCGCCCCAGAAACGCGGCAAAGGTCTGGCTGAACGGCTCAAACCCGGAGTCCGTTTCTCGCACCAACGCCTTGCGCTGTAAGTCCTTGCGCATGGCCGCATCGGCGGCGTCCAAATCCATCAGCGCAAATTGGGCATCCTCATCAAGCTGAGACCAGAGGTAGCGGTAGTGATCCTCCGCCTCAGCCCGGAAGCGGTGGGTAACCTGAGCGATAGTCTCGGAATCCAACTCTCCCTCCTCCCGCTGGGCGTAAGCGTGATAGCCAATGATCTGCAAGAAAAAGGGATGGGGACCGGCCAAAGCGACCAATCGTTCGATCTCCCCCTCGGAGAATGGCAGCGCGTCCCCCAGGCTGGATAAATCTCGCAAGAGCTGAGCAGCTTCTTCGGGCGGCATTAGGGCTAATTGAATCTCGGAGAAAATGTTGAAAAACGGGGACGAGAGGGTGTTCTCGTGCTCGTAGGTGAGATCGTAGAGACTGCGCTTGGAGGCAGTGATATAGACGACGCCCAACTCTCCGGCCAGACTGCGCAATTGGCCGTAAAAGCCAACATCGAAAGCGCGGTTGGTGGCCAGGCATTCAAACTCATCGAACATCAACACCAGCGTGATTCCGGCACGGTCAAGCCGACGCAGGAAGCGGCGCACCTGGATGAAACTGAGAGTGGGGGTCATCGCTAGGTCGCCGGCCATGGTGGCCAGGCGCTCTTGGGACGGGGGCAATTCAATCTCCAGGCGGTCGAGAATCTCAGGCCAAAATTGATCAGCGGTGATATCGACCAGCCCCTCGAGGTCAATGTACAGGCAGATATACTGCTCAGGATCGAGTCCGTGATCGCGCATCACCTGGGGATGTTTGAGTTGGGTCATCAGCGAGCTTTTGCCCAACTTTCGCTCCCCAACAACGGAGCGACACTGGCGGGTGAGTACAGCGCTGTAAAGGGATTCCAATTCGCGCTGGCGGCCCGAGAAGTAGCGGGGATCCGAGATGCGGTGGCGATTGAAAAATGGATTGGACGAAGAGGAGAGCGTAGTCATAATAGGCAAAATTATAGCACGTTGAGGATGTGTTGACGCTAGAGTATACGAAATTGTCAGTCGAACGTTGCAGGCCTGAACCAGCCTCTCTCTGCTCAACACAGCGCGAAGATAACGAGGATATGTTACAATTTTGCCCAAGTATTCAATCAAGAACTCAAACGAACAGGACAACATGACAGAGATTATCCAACCCGTAAAGGGAACCCGCGATTTCTACCCCCGCGAGATGGCTATCCGCAACTGGGTGTACCAAAAAGCCAGAGAAGTGTCCGAATCCTTCGGCTACCAAGAATACGAAGGGCCGCTACTCGAATCGATCGACCTGTACGCAGCCAAATCGGGCGAGGAACTGGTCAAAGAACAGGCCTTCGTCTTTCCCGACCGCAGCGACAACCTGATCACCCTGCGCCCCGAACTAACGCCCACCCTGGTGCGCATGGTCGCGCAGCAACAACAGCACCTCTACTACCCCCTGCGCTGGTGGTCGTTCGGTCCCTTCTGGCGCTACGAAAGCCCCCAAAAAGGGCGGACGCGCGAATTCTTCCAATGGAACATCGACCTGATCGGCGAAGCCACCCCGGAGACCGACGCCGAGTTGGTCGCGATCATGGCCGCGTTCTATCAGGCCGTCGGCCTGCAGCCGGACGAGATCGTCATTGCGGTGAACAACCGCCGCCTGGTCGATAGAGAATTGAGCGAGATCGGCATCCAGCCCAAGCAGCGCTCCGATGTCTTCCGCCTGATCGATCGCAAGGAAAAACTCTCCCCGGAGGAATGGCGCGCCTACGCCTACGAACTGGGACTGAGCGAGGCACAATTCGAGCAGCTTCAGGCGATGACCGAAAATCAGGATTTGTGGAAAGATTGGGATGAACTGGTGCGCTTCTTTCAGGCTGTGGAGGCCCTTGGCGCCGGTGACTACGTCCGCTTCGATCCCCAGATCATCCGCGGGCTGGATTATTACACCGGCACCGTGTTCGAGGGCCAGACCCTGGAGGCGGACATCCGCCGCGCCGTTGCAGGTGGTGGCCGTTATGATAACCTCTTGGCCGACGTGGGGGGCGATCCACTCCCCGGAACGGGATTCGCGATGGGAGACGTGGTCGTCTCGATCTTACTTGAAGAGCTGGGCCACCTACCCGAAGACTTGACCAAATCCCCCGCGTCGGTGATCGTCACCGTCTTCAGCGAAGAACTCCTGCTCGACACCTATCGGCTATCGGCCAACCTGCGCCAAGAGGGGTTGAAGGTGACCACCTACCCGACACCGGACAAGCTGGGCAAGCAATTCCGCCACGCCGACCGCATCGGCGCCCGCGTCGCCGTGATCCTCGGTCCGGATGAAAAGACGCAAGGCCAAGTGGCGATCAAGAACTTGAAAACGCGGGAGCAACAAGTCGTCCCCCGTGAAGAAGCTGCCCAAATGATTCAAAAAATGCTTGCCGATGAAGAAACCTCGTGATAAAATTGCCTTTGTCGTGGCGGATGTAGCTCAATGGTAGAGCGCCGCACTGTGGATGCGGTCGTTGCGGGTTCAAGTCCCGTCATCCGCCCCAAGAAGCCCCGGTTCGAAGCCGGGGCTTTTTATTTTTCCTAGCAGGTTGTCGGAGAGACACGAACTTTCACAACATAAATAGCCCAACAGAGC
>CAZXXW010000203.1:0-5829 GCA_964644835.1 uncultured Anaerolineales bacterium | reverse complement strand
TTTTTATGCGCATACCACGCTTTTTCATTTTTCACCACCAACTTTAGTTTCCGCCAAAACTTGATAAAAAAGTCTCACCTAGGGTATGTAAAGGATGGCCAAATACAACCATGAGGTGAGACTATCGACATCAAAAATCATACCATAAAACCATTGAAAGCAGTGGTTGAGAAACTGGCCATCGGTATAAATCTGGCACCTTATCAATTTCTTTGGATACTCATCAGTTGAGCCTTGCATGACAGGTGTGTTTCATTTACTTAGAAAGGGTTCCTCCGGTATAGTGTAGTTGTTGACAAACACAATACCGAAGGAGCCCAAAGATGAATTATAACGTACCCGAAATGAAAGCAAGTATACGAGCAGAATTTGAAGCCATGATGCAATTTGTAACCAGTGAAGAAGCCCAAACAGCAACGGCTGATCAAATTGAAAGGGGGCTATTCCAACTATTATTGAATTTGGGAGTTCAATTGTTGTTTCTCTTTTTTCAAATGCGTTCCCAAACTTCTTCGCGCAAAGCCATCATTGTAGAGGAACAAGAAATTCCATATAACAGCGAGCAAAAACGAGTTTACTACTCCATCTTCGGGAAGGTTTCTATATGGCGACCTTATTTCTATGCGTCAGGAGCAGGCGGACACACACCACTAGATGCTGAATTGAGTCTGGGGGCAGACCGCTACTCTGACCTTCTCCGGGAGACATTGGAGTATTTAGGGGTCTACGTTCCATACAACAAGGCCGTTGACATTTTCAAGCGCATCTTGAAGTCGGGCATATCGACGCGAGTAGAACAGAAATTTGTAGCAGACGATGCCGAGGATGTTCTGGATTATTACGAACAGAAGCCTGCGCCTGAAGCAGCCAACGAAGCTGAAATTCTTGTTATCCAAGCAGATGGGAAAGGTGTCCCAATCATTTTAGAACAGTCAACACCTGAGCCAGTGCGTCTGGGCAAAGGGCAAAAACGAGGGCGAAAAAAGGAAGCGATTGTCACCACAGTGTACACAATCGCAGCGCATCTGCGCACACCTGAAGATGTGGTCAATAGCTTTTTTCAGCACAATCAGAACGACGAAAAGAGCAAAATATCGCCGCCAAAACCACAAAACAAGCATATTTGGGCGACATTGGATGGAAAAAAGACCGCTTTGGCTCGATTAGGGCAACAAGTGGCGTCTCGACAAGGTGCTCATATCCAGCATAAAGTTGCATTAGCGGATGGCTGCAAAGCACTTCAGGAGCGGATCAAAGAACAGTTTCCCGAATTTGCGCTCATCCTTGATTTTGTACATGCTAACGAATATCTCTGGAAGGTTGCCAACAGCTTGTTGGGAGAAGGGAGCGAACACCGAGAAAAATGGGTTAGAAAGCAGACGAAGTTGATGCTTTCTGGCAAGACCAAACAAGTTATTGACGATTTCAGAGTACGGGCCAAAAAGAAAACCCGTACGAAAAAGCAAGTCGAAACATTAGAGAAGACGGCCAATTACTTTGAACGTAACCTAAAATACATGCACTACGACACCTATTTAGAGGGAAAGTCCTATTTCGAATAGGCCCCGATTCGCGGCGTTTGGATGCAAAGAAAAATCATAAAGGATGTTCAAAATCGGGTCCTATTTTGAATAGGCCCCGCGTAAATGGGATTTTCTTCGCTGGAATCTATCATCCGCTCAAATAGGCCCCGGTTGATGTTTTCGTAGGGCAAAGTCTGAGTTTCTCTCTGAGCTAGAATGTTGTTGACAGACAGCAACCTGGCTCGAGAAGGAGAAACTTATGACCTCACCCAACTCGTTCTTTCTGATTTTACCCGAAAATGGGCGCCAAAAGCCGCTTTTTCTAAACAAACTGGCTCAAGATCGGGGCAATTTGCCTTCTTTTGTGCGCAACTGTCCTGTAGCGATGCGTTATCTTGATTTGCTCGGCCCATTAGCATGGCATCATTTTCCCGAACGGGGTTTGAAACCACGGGGCCAACATGAGCATACCCTGCGGTATGCAAGCTTTGCTGCTGCCCACCTTGTGAAGCTGGAAGAGGGGTTTGCATCGACAAGCAAGCTGCGGCGGTATCTCAGCGAGCATCCCGGGCTCAGTTGGCTGCTGGGCTTTCAGGTTCAGCAAAATGGTTTCATACCCCGGTGGTCTCAGTTTCAAACCAGCTTGCCCCACAACCGACATTTCAACCGTGTTCTTCGCAAGATGCCGAATGCTGCTTTGCAAGTCTTGCTTGGTAGTTCCGTTGGAATATTACAAGCAGAGCTCTCCGAGATAGCACCCACGTTTGGGCAAGCCATCTCCCTGGACACCAAACTTGTCCTTGCCTGGGTCAAGGAGAACAATCCCAAAGCTTACGTGAAGGATCGCTACAACCCGAATAATCAGCCCAAGGGTGATCCCGATTGTCGCTTGGGCGTCAAACGGCGCAAGAATATTCGTCCAGGGGCGCAAGCAGCATCAACGCCCAAAGAAAATCCAGTTCGAGGTAGTACAGTTTTCACGCAGGCTGAGTTCTATTGGGGCTATGCGTCTGGCGTTGTGGCCACCAAGGTGCCGGGTTGGGGTGAATTTGTCTTGGCAGAACTGACCCAGCCCTTCAACAAGGGCGATGCCACCTATTTCTTTCCTCTGATGGCTGATGTGGAGAGAAGATTGGGATTTCGCCCTCATTTTGGCTCTTTGGACTGTGCTTATGATGCGTTTTATGTCTATGAATACTTCCACAGTGATGAGCATGATGGTTTTGCTGCTGTTCCATTGGCCGAAAGAGGCGGCTACAAAGAACGTTTCTTTGATCCCGATGGCCTCCCACTGTGCAAAGCCGGTTTTGCTATGCCGCTCAAGTTCACTTTCACGGATCGCACTCGAGCAATCATCGAGCATGAACGGGGAAAGTACGTTTGCCCCTTATTGTTTTCCCAGCCCAATGGAAAGTCTTGCCCCGTCGATCATAAGCGCTGGAACAAAGGAGGCTGCACTGCTGACATGCCTACTTCTGTTGGTGCCCGGATCCGTTATCAGCTTGATCGAGATAGTGATGTTTTCAAGAAGGCATATAACCAGCGCACGGCTACAGAGCGGATCAATTCGCAGGCGAAAGGGCTTGGGATCGAACGCCCTCGCCTGCGAAATCAGCAAGCCATCGCCAATCAAAACACCTTGATCTACATCTTGATCAACCTGCGAGCGCTACGACGAGTCCGGCAGAAAAAGGCTGCTTGATCAAGTTGATTTCTTGCGCGGGGCCTATTGTCTGCCAACGCGGGTCCTATTCAAATAGGTCCTACCCTCCTATTTAGCCAATGGTTGGCCGATTGCTTCTGGTGTGATTGAAGGTGCTTGTCGCCATTTTGTTAAGGATCGATTTGAACTATCTGGCATGCGTTGGGAACAATGCGGTGCTGAAAACTTGCTCCGTTTACGCGCTGTAGCTGAAAACGGGGACTGGGATGATTACCAGCTATTTCGGCGCCAACAACGTCACCAACGGCTATATTCTTCTCCATTCCCAGATCAGAACTCTCTTGAAATTCTGGCTCTGGAGCTACCTCCAGGGAACCTAGATGTGGCTGAGAGACCACCCTCTCAACCGCTAGTTGATCGAGAAATTCATACTGCTAAAGACTCTGCTCATGTGGCGTCTTCAGACTACTCTGCTCTCCCATTGGCCGCTTAGAATGGTTACTAAAGCAAATGAAACACACCCAAATCAATTGGATTGATAGATGAAGAAGTTCGCCGGGCGTGGGCCGCGATGCGCTATGGCGTTTGGCAGACGGAAGCACTGCTAGAAACGTGGCGAATGCATGTAGTAAATCAAGGCGAGTGGCAAGCTTCTTGCTATGCAGGCTACTACACCAAAGCCGTGGACATCACCGCCTCGCTGTGCGCGCCATTGGCGTGGCGTCCTTGTCTAAAAGGTTCAAAGAGCAAGCACTAGAACTCCGAAGCAAGCAAGGCTTGGGCCGCAATCGTGTTCGGGATGGTCAGGTGAGTAGGTCGTGTTAGCGAACAAAGCATGGCCTTGCTGACATACTTAAATCGGGTTTACTTTCCTATAGCATAAATCTGGCTATCTGGGATTTCTGCAAAAAATATTGGATTAAAAGAAGGTGCATCGGCATAAAAGATTTGATTTAACTCATAAAAATACAAACGGTTGCCGTCATCACCCCAGACCACATTCCCCGAAGCTGTGGTAGATAATTCAATAGGATTTGATTGCTGATCGGTAATCCAGAGAGCCGTGTTATCGCCATAATACGGGTACCATACCCAATAATCTCCATTTGGAGATGAATAGGGCTTCAACCCCGTAACCGCGTTGGGGATTGAGATAGGGAAGCCAGACGTATCAAAAAGGTGCGATAGTCCTTCTTCAGTGTAGATGGCAAAAAGATTTCCCGGATCCAGTAATTCCACATTGTAGGCATTGATTAGTTCAAATTTCTTGATCTTGATTCCCGCATCGCTGAACCCCAAACTTTCGCCAAAACTGTACGTGCCGAATTCATCTACATCGCCGCATTGGCAGGCGTCTACAAACATATCACTAACTGCCACAATGCCCATCTTTCCATCCGGATCATAAGCGACACCCGAAAAACAGCTTTCGAAGATCACATCCTGGCTTCCCGTGGCGACATTCATGGTCCGCAGATTATAGCTGCTGCACACCGCACTCCAGCTGTGAATGTAAAAGGTTTCGTTATCGATCCAGGAAACAAACTCCTCCCCGGAGCTGGTGGACTGCTCCAATAAGTTGGCGTTACCCTGGCTCATATCGTAAGCCCAGATCGCATCCATATCCCTTCCGGCGCCAGTCCCGAAATTATTGACGGTTGTAAATTCAATGAACCGCCCGTCTGGCGACCAATTAATGGATGCAGCGTTGCTGCTTTCATCAGAAAGGCGGTTGATAGATAGATTTGCTGCATTAAGAAGATAGAGATCAGTATTCGTATTGTCCATAGCCCCTACAAATGCCAGATGCATACTGTCTGGAGACCAGGCCATGCTGCCAAATGTTTGCATGGCTAATAGAACACTTTGACCCGGGTCAGAAGCGTCCATCCCTGGTTTTATCTGACTGTTAGGTCCGCTGAGCGGCGATTCAAGCACACGGCTATTCGTTTGAAGATCGAGAACGACAAGCGTCGGATTAAGATCCCCAGTGATGTAAGCGTAATACTTTTTATCTGGGGAAAGCCCTTTTCTGTACGGCCTGGGCGCATCTAAGACGTCATTACTGATTTGCTGAACATCTTGAGATTCCTCATAAACTTTCCATATCCCAGATGGCGTTATCGCTAATAAAAATTCTTCCGCTTGCTGGGGTGACTGGGTTTCTTCCACATCCGGTTGCTCTTGTGGCACCAATTCCTCTTCTACTTGAGGGACGACTTCTGTTTGATCGAATGCTGGTTCTTCCTGTTCAGGTTCTGAAACCGAATCACCTTCCTCAGGGAGGGCTTCTGTCACATCGTTTTGTGTTTCTTCCTGCCTTGATCCTGAAACCAAATCTTCCAGGGTCACGCCTTCTGAGCGCATGAATAACCCACCTGCAAAGGCCAATGATACGAAACAACAGCAACTAATAACAAGAATCACAACAATGATCAACCAGATTTTGGATTGATTTTTTTTGACTTGCGAACTCATGATCTTACTCCTTGATCCCAAAAGAATATGCGGAAAGTATCTTTCTGGACACTCTTAAGACACGCAGACATTAAATCGTGACAAAAAATTTATGTAAATGATCTAGACAACTGAAAACTCTGGAAAAGTCGGGGTAGTCAAAAAAGCCGAATTGAGGCATCATAA
>CAZXXW010000202.1:0-5830 GCA_964644835.1 uncultured Anaerolineales bacterium | reverse complement strand
CCGGCCTGGTTCCAAAAATGGCTGCGGTGCATCCCCTACGCCGCCCTGGCCGCGCTGATCTTTCCCGGCGTTCTCAGCGTCGATTCGGACGAGCCGCTGGTTGGCGTCATTGCCGGGCTCTTCGCCGCGGCGCTGGCATTTTTCAATTTTCACATCGTCATCATCATGGTTGCCGCCATCGCAGCGACTATTCTCGTTCAGAATGTGTTGTTCTAATAACTTGCTTGCCGATCACCACAAAAAAACATAGTTCAAAGAGTTTTCTTTGTATTCACAGAGTGAATCTTTGTGATCTTTGTGCCTTAGTGGTAAATCAAAATCCGGATTTCGTTCTATCCATCCCAGATTACGGCCATCTCCCCCAGCACCCCCCAGGAATCAAAAAATCGCTTTAGCGAGCGCGTATACATTTTCTCGCCGTCGACGATTGTGACCGTCTCCGGCGTATAGCCGGTCACAATCACGGTGTGTTGATAGGGCGACACAATCGTCTCATGCCCGTCCGATGCGGTGTAGGGCACCGGCGTGCCGCTCTCGACGTGACCGACCACCCAGACGATGACCGGCTGTCCGGCGGCGATCTCGGCGCGTAAGATGCCCCAGGGCAGCGGGCGCACCGCTCTGGCTGGAAGGCCCCACGATCGCAGCGTTTGCGCCACCGGCCGAGCATGAACCCCATACGCATCCGGCGGAATCTGCCCCCACGAGCCGTGGACATCGCCGACGAAGCCGCGGTCGGGATTATCGGACTTGGGCAGACTGTGGAAGAACGCTTTCTCGTCGATCTCGATACCGAAATAGGCGGCCCAATCGACCGCGGCGCTGGCTTCACAACTCAGGGGCATGGCTTGTTTGTGGCCGACCAGCCCCTCGATCTGGGCGCGTTCGCCGGGCGTGGCGGTGACAAAACGCGTCGGAATCGGGGAAGGCGTCAACGACGGAGTCAGCGTAGATGTGGGCGGGAGGCTCGCTGTTGGAGAGGGGGACGAGCTCGGCGTTGGGGAAGGTGATACCGTTGGTGAGGGCGTACTCGTTTCCGTAGGGGTAGCGGAGGGCGTCGCAGTGGCAGTAGTCTCTTCCAGGTCAGATACGGCCAAGGCATGCATTGGAGGCATCATGCTGACAAGGATAATCCCGGAGAGCGCCACCGTGACGACCAGGACGCCTCCCAAGAGCAAACGCCACGGCCAGGCGCGCCGATCTGGGTCCCCCGCTCTGACCTGAGACGTGCGCCACCGCCGGATGTTACTCATCCCAGATCACCGCCTGGTTGCCCAGCACGCTCCAGGAATCGAGAAACTCGCCCTTGGTGCGCGTGTAAACCCAATTGCCATCCAAGATCGAAACCTTGTGTTTGCTGTAGCCAAACACGATGACGGTGTGCTCGAAGCGCGCCACAGTGGTGGCGTGCCCGTCGGGGGCAACGTAGGGCACCGGTGTGCCCAAGTTGACATGGCCGATGACCCAGACGATGACTGGCTCCCCAGATGCGATCTCGGCGCGCAAATCACCCCAACGCATCCCCCGCACAGCCTTGGCAGGCGCACCATATTCGCGCAGGAGTTTGGCCACTGGCTTGGCATGGACGCCGTAATCGTTGGGCGGCACCTGACCCCAGGACCCGTGAACGTTACCGACAAAGCCGCGGTCGGGATTGTCGGAGGAGGGCAGGGCGTTGAAAAAGGCGACTTCGTCGATGGCGATGCCAAAGTGGCCAGCCCAATCTGCCGCCGAGCGCGATTCGCAACTGAGGGAATAAGCGGCCCAGCGACCGGAAATCCCCTCGATGGTGGCCGAATCGGGCAAGGTGGGCGTCGGTGTCGCCGAGGGGGTGATCGTCGCTGTCGGCGTGAAAGTTGGAATAGGGGTGAATGTGACCGGTTGGAACGGCGTCGCGGAGGGCGGCGCGGTCGCTGTAACACTTGCGGTCTGCGTCGGTGTATTGGGGGGTGTACGTGTGGCTGTTGGTGTTGATGTTGCTGTTGCTGCTATCCCCTGGAGCCAGGTCAGCCCTCGCGCCTGCGCATCTTCTCCGGAGACGAGCAGCAGAGCAAGGAGCAGGAGAGCTATCCCCCCCAACCCCAGGGCTAACAGGAGTAGTTTTTTCTTCACGGGTAAATGATACCACTAAAAATATTCTAACGCGGAGACGCGGAGAGCGCAGAGAATAATTTAAACGGTTGAGCCAAAAAGTTCAAAAAAACGAAATAACTCTTTTGATAATCTTACACAAGCTTTTAAAAACTCAGCGTTCTCTGTGTCTCTTGCGGTGAGCTTGATCTTTTTTTAGCAAAGCTATCGTTTCAATAGGAAATTTGCTTGGCTTTGGCAATCCAAAAGGCCACAGATGAATAGGATCAACACAGATATAGATATTTTATCCCTCTGGCGTTTCGGTCGGCTCTTCCTCCACGGCGACGACGATGTCGATGAAGAAAATATCGCCGAAGGCGTTGCCGGCAGGGTCGAAGGCCTGCCAGGCGCTGCGATAGGCACCCGGCTCTTCGGGGGCGGTGTAGACAAGTCGGATCTCTACTTGGGTGTCGCTCAGGGCTGGATAGAGGCTCTGGGGGGAAGTCGCTTCCATCTGGGGACCGGCGATCAGGCGGATCTCGTAGCGGTGGTCCCAATTGCAGGAGCCGCTGTTTTCGACCCGCCAGCGCTTGTCCAGTTGTTCGCTGGGTTCGACGACGGTGCCATCGGGAATGGTGACATCGTCGACAAAGGTGAGATCGCTGGCGCACACGGGCGTTGGGGTGGCGATGTTTGCGGCGGTCAGCTTGGCCGCTTCGGTCTGCCGGAGCAGGGTCACATCGGGATCGGACGTTGGTTGAACAACGGCAGCCTGCGTCGGTGTGGGAAGGGTTTCGCCGTTCCCACAGGCAGTTAAAACCACCAAAAAGAGCATTAGCAGGCAAAGTCGATCCAGACGCATGGAAGGGGGATTACTCTTCTTCCTCGATGGGAGGCTCAACGCCGGCGGGGACCTCAGCTCCCAGGGCCTCACCCCGGACCAGAAATTCGATATCTTCGAGCAGGTCAAGGTTCTCACGCAAGAAATCCTTAGAATTCTCGCGGCCTTGCCCCAGCCTGACATCGCCGAAGGAGTAATACGAGCCGCGCCGGTCGATGATGTCGAGATCGACGGCCAGGTCGAGCAGATCGCCGACTTTGGAGATGCCCTCATTGTACATAATGTCGAACTCGGCTTGTTGGAAGGGCGGGGCGACCTTGTTTTTGACCACACGCACGCGGGTGCGGTTACCGATAATGTCGGAGCCAACCTTGATCGATTGAATCCGGCGCACGTCCAGCCGCACGGAGGAGTAGAACTTGAGGGCGTGGCCGCCGGGCGTGGTTTCGGGGTTGCCAAAGTAAACGCCGATTTTGTGGCGCAACTGATTGGTGAAGATCACGGCTGTGTTCGTCTGTTTGATCGCACCGGAAAGCTTGCGCAGCGCCTGGGACATCAACCGGGCCATCAAGCCCATGTGAGCGTCGCCCATGTCGCCTTCGATCTCGGCGCGGGGCACCAGCGCAGCGACGGAGTCGATCACGACCACGTCCACCGCACCGGAGCGGACCAAAGCCTCGACGATCTCGAGGGCCTGTTCGCCAGTATCCGGCTGGGAAATGAGCAGGTTTTCGACATCGACGCCACAGGCAGCGGCATATTTGGGATCGAGAGCGTGCTCCATGTCCACAAAAGCGCCTGTCCCACCCAGGCGTTGCGCCTCGGCAACGATGTGCTGGGCGATGGTGGTCTTGCCCGAGGCTTCCGGGCCAAAGATTTCGGTCACCCGGCCACGGGGAATCCCGCCGACACCGAGGGCGACGTCCAACGAGAGCGAGCCGGTGGGGATGACGTCCACATCGAGGTTATGGGTCTCACCAAGCTTCATGATCGCCCCCTCACCGTAGCGCTTGGTCAGGTCATCGACAGCTTTTTCTAAGGCTACCTGTCGGGCTTCATCAACAGAATCATTTGTCATCTTATTTCACTCCTTGCTCCACTTGCTACCACCTTCCGGTGGCAGGTATTTGATTACGAAGGTATTCTTCAATTCGATTTTTGCTCCCCGAAGATGTTTTCTCCGGCAAGGATGCCAGATCGAAAAAGGCCCATTGATCGATTTCATCTCTATCGATTGTACCATTCAGGGTGAAGTCTTCGGTGACAAAAACGACGACGTGATCGGCTTTTCCGGCCAGAAAATTGGTGTACGCCCCAAACAAAGCCAGCTTCCCAATCTCGGCACCGACTTCCTCGGCGGCTTCTCGGCAGGCAGCCTGGGGAAGGGTTTCGCCGCGCTCGACCAAGCCGCCGGGTAGGAACCATTCTCGTTGGTAAAGATGTTTGACCAACAGGACTTGATCGTCGCGCAGCATCAGGATTCGCACCCCTATGTGCATCGGTCTGAGCACAAGCCAGAACATCCGGGATAGGGTGTAAATGTACCTTTTAAGAAATCTCATCTTCTGTCTACTTTAGTCTAGCACGAATGTTCTAGCTGTCAAGGGAATGGGCAATTGCCTACGGCGTGAAATCCTCACCGGGCAAGGGCGGCGGTTCGGTGTTGAATCCGTTCCAGCCTTGAAACGAAAAATACGTCACCCGGCCCGGATTGATAGTCACGGGAAGGGTTTGCAAACGCCCACCATAGGAAAACCTGACCTCGTAACGCCCAGCGGGCAAATCGCTGACGACGAAATTTTCCTGGTAGTAGGGGTCAAGGTTCAGCGCCCCGCTGCTGTCATAGGTTTTTGCCCGCCAAATCTGACCACTCTCCAGCGAATGAATGGCGATGAGATAATTGTCGAGCAGCTTGGCGCGCGTGTCCATCAGGCGGGCGGCCAGCACGCCCCACCCCTGCGGCGGCACCAGCCATAATTCTGGATTCATCGTGGAGAAGAAGGTAAACCGGCCCCAACGGATCTCGAAATGAAGGTGCGGCCCCGTGGTGCGCCCCGTGTCGCCGACCAGGCCGAGGGGTTCTCCCCGCTTGATCGCCTGGCCGCGGGGCACGTCGACGCGGGACAGGTGCCCGTAGACGGTGTAGAGCCGCTCACCCTGGTAGCCAAAATCATGGCGGATGACCACCGCCTCGCCGTAGGGGTCGCTGCGGTCGTCGGGCACGCCGCGATAAAGGCCGTAGCCCGCCCAAATCACCTTGCCATCTCCGGCGGCCAGCACCGGCGTTCCGGGCGGCGCGGGGATGTCCACGCCGGTGTGGACCTCGTCTTCGAAGAAAACGCCGCCGTAGCGATAATAGGGATCGGGCCAGTTGAGCTCATCGGCGCCGATCGGGCGGGCGAAGAAGAAATGATCCACCGAAGTCGGCGCCCAGGGAATCGGGTAGAGGGGTGGACGCCAGGCCGAGACCGGATCGGGTTCGGTCTTGGGGAAGACGAGATTGAGCGGATCGGGCAGGGGGGTGGATTCGGCTACGGGATCATCGACCACCCCTGAGGGAGTCTCGGTCTCCCTCGCGCCTGGTCCCGTTTCTGTGACGGTTAGATGCGGCTCAAAGGTTGAAGTCAGCCGCGGCGCGGTGACCGATTCAAGCCAGGGGGTGCAGGCTGTCAAGAGGATCATCCCGCCCAAGCAGAGAGCTACACGCAGCGCTTTCATGGGATCGTCGTCTGGAACGATGTCGCTGTCGGCGAAGCCGTCGGCGTGGGACTCGCTGTGGGCGTGGGGGTCTGGTAGCCCAGCGGATAGGGCGTCGGCGTGATTGTGGCTGTCGCGGTGGACGTGACCGTCGGGGTGTTCGTCGCCGTGGGGATCGGCGTGGGCGTGACCAGAATCTCCGGCGGGTAGAGTTCGAGC
>CAZXXW010000201.1:0-6181 GCA_964644835.1 uncultured Anaerolineales bacterium | reverse complement strand
CCTCTCGTGCGGTTGTGATTGCGGCGATGGCGAACACGCTCTCGAAGGGTGGTATCGTTTTGGCTGGCGGCTCGGCGGCTTTGCGCAAAGCGCTTTGGCCCGGGATTGTGCTTATGTTAGCTGTGGGCATCGGCCTGACATTTACACTTTAGGGTAGCAGTGGGAGATTAGCCATGATCGCACATTTGAATGGTCGCATAGCGGATGTCGAAGCAGATCGAATTATTGTGGAACTTGGCGGTATCGGGCTGTGGGTGTTTGTACCTGAACCCTTCCGGGAATCGCTGCGTATAGGCAAGCAGGTCCCTTTGCACACCTATCTTGTCGTTCGGGAGGACGCCTTGACCCTTTACGGCTTTGAAACCGCCGAACAACGCGACTATTTCAGCTTGTTGCTGGGGGTCAACGGTGTCGGGCCTCGGTTGGCTTTGGCCGTGCTTTCCACTCTCGATCCCAGCACCATCCGGCGGGCTGTGTTCTCCGAACAGCCAGAGATTTTTACCCGCGTTTCCGGGATTGGCAAGCGCACCTCTCAGAAGATGATGCTTTATCTTGAAGGCCGTCTTGAAGCCCATGAAGATTTGGAGAAAATCGCCGCCATGCCTGATACCGATACCCAAGTGATCGAAGCATTAACCGCTCTAGGCTATAGTGTCGTCGAAGCACAGGCTGCGGTACAACGCATTCCCAAAGATGCCCCCGACGACGTCGAGCAGCGTATCCGTCTAGCTCTACAATATTTTGCCTGATTTTAGAACAGGAGTTTACCTTGGCTTTCAACGATCAAATCACATTTATTGGCCCAGGTGTCATGGCTGAAGCTATGATCGCCGGCATCATCCGCACCGAATTTGCAACACCGGAGCAAATTATTACTTCCGGACCGCTGGTTGAGCGCGGCGAGGAACTGCAGGCGCGCTATGGCCTCACAGCCACCAATGACAATGTCGCTGCCGTCAAGGATGCCGAAGTCGTCGTTTTGTCGGTTAAGCCCCAACATCTTAAAGCTGTCTTCGATGATTTGCATGGCCAGATCAAGCCCTCCGCTTTGGTTCTGTCGATCATTGCCGGAGCGACGTTGTCGAAACTTGAGAAAGGCTTGATGTCCAAGAACATCATCCGCTCGATGCCTAACACCCCCGCCCAGATAGGGCAAGGCATCACTGTCTGGACGGCTGCACCATCTGTTTCCGAGGCCCAACGCAAGACGGGTCAGCAAATTTTGGCTGCTCTCGGTGAAGAGATCTACCTGGACGAGGAATATTATCTCGATATGGCCACGGCGCTTTCGGGCACGGGCCCCGCCTATGTCTTTCTTTTCATGGAGGCAATGGTCGATGCCGGCGTCCATTTGGGCTTTCCTCGGCGGATCGCCGAGCAGTTGGTCGCTCAGACCGTGCGCGGTTCGGTAGATTATTTCACCAAGCGCAATGATCCCGTTCACCTGGCGCGTCTCCGCAACCAGGTGACCTCCCCGGGAGGTACCTCAGCAGCGGCTCTCTATTATTTGGAAAAAGCGGGTTTCCGCACCGCAATTTCTCGCGCTATTTGGGCCGCTTTCGAGCGCTCGCAAGAGCTGGGGGCAGATCCCCAGGCCCAATCACCGGAATCAGGCGGCAACGCCTAGTTTGATTCTCCGCTAGGGTAGGAAAGAGAATCTGATTGGGGCCAGATTGGCCAGCTAGACAATCTATACCCTTTCAGGTATCATTTTAGATGTCAACACGGGTTTATAAGAAGGATTTCTTGCTTGGGTTTGTCGCGATGTTGATTGCGACGCCCACCTTTTAGAGATCAAGGCTAAATCATGGCAATTTTTTCCAAAGATCTGGGCATTGATTTGGGGACTGTCCATATCCGCATCTCCGAAGACGGCCAAGTGATTCATCAAGAGCCTACGGTTGTCGCTATTGCTGTTGAAGAACTCAAAATTGTTGCTTTGGGCCAAGAGGCTCAAGATATGTATGGACGCGTTCCTGAGAGCCTGGAAGTGGCTTACCCGCTCCAAAATGGGGTCATTGCCGATTATGAGGTCGCCGAAAAACTATTGGAATATTTGATCAAAAAAGTGAGCAGCTCGATGCGCTTTTTTAGGCCTCGGGTGATGATCACCGTGCCTAACGGTGTGACCAGCGTGGAGCGTCGCGCCGTTCACGAAGCTGCTTTGGAAGCAGTCAAGCGGGATGTCTTTTTGATTCAACAACCGATGGCGGCGGCGCTGGGCGTCGATTTGCCCTTCCATACCCCCACAGGAAATATGATTATTTGTCTGGGCGGCGGTTCCACCCAGGCGGCTGTTTTGGCCACCTATGGGATCGTTTCTTCCGAGACGCTTCGCACCGGCGGCTTGCAATTGGATGATGCCCTGGTGACCTATGTGCGCCGCAAGTATGGCCTGGTCATTGCCCAACCAACGGCGGAACGGATCAAGTTGGCTATTGGTGCTGCCGTTCTTATGGATGAGGAAGAGAGCATCGAGGTGCAGGGCCAGGATCAGGTCACGGGGTTGCCCCGGCCGCTGACACTGACCACGGGGGAAATTGTCGAAGCCTATGAGGGGCCTCTTGGCAGGATTGTCGAGACTTCACGCAAAGTGCTGGAGAAAACGCCCCCGGAACTTGTTTCCGATATTATCGACCGGGGCATCGCCTTGTGTGGTGGTACCGCTTTACTGCGCGGCATCGATAAACTGTTGACCAAGGAACTCGGCGTGCCCGCTTATCTGGTCGATAACCCAAAAACCTGTGTATCTGAAGGCGCTTCCCTGGCGCTTCAAGCCGGTGTTTACCCCAAGCTGAAACGGAATTTACCCCCGGTTTAAATCTCTCCCATTCTTTGGCTTTAAGCGTTCGGGTATTAGCGTGATTTCGCCGATTGAGTAGCTGAAAGCGTATCGAAATCAAGAAATTATGCTGTTTCAGCCGCCAAACTGGTTTCGATATGCTCTATCGGGCTACTCAACCGACGTTTGGCTTACACCCTGAACGCTTACCTTTGGCTTTATCAACGGGTTGGAGAGCCAACCCGTTTTTGATTCTGACCGGTCTCAGGCCAAATAATAACTCATCTCCTGCATGCGCGTGGCGGGGTCAATGCATTCAACGCGAATTTCCTCAGGGGTGGTCAAGCGTACAGGTGCATAGTTGAGAATTGCTTTAATCCCTGCCTCGACCAACCGATCGGCGATCTGTTGCGCGTTTTCTGCGGGCGCGGCCAGGATGGCCATTTGGATGTCTTCAGCCCGGATCAATCTGGCCATGTCGGCGGCATCCTTGACGGTGAGATCGGCGATTTGCTTCCCGATTTTGCTTTCATCGTCATCGAAGATCATCTTGACGTTGAAGCCCCGTTCAGAAAGATTCCGATCGCAGGACATGGCTTCGCCGACATGATTGGCACCGATGACGGCTACATCCCACGCCCGGTCGACATTCAGGATGTCGCGCAGTTGCTTGCATAGAGATGCAACCTTGTAGCCGCGACCCTGTTTACCAAAGCCCCCAAAGTGGGAGAGGTCTTTGCGAATCTGGGCAGCCGAGAAGTTCAGGCGACTGGCCAGTTTTGCCGAGGAGATTGTTTCAACGCCTTCTCGCGCCAGTCTTTCCAGCATTCTCAGGTAGAGGGGCAGCCGTTTGATGACGATGTGGGGGACTTCTTTTTTGCGCATGAATGAACTCCTCTTCTTGTGCCTTATTTCACAAAGTAAGCCGATTATAGCATGAAGAAACGCGAGCACCCATCTTGAATAGTTACCATCTCCTCCACGGTGGTATAATTTCGCTACTATGTTTATTGACGAAGTAACCATTCATGTGCGTTCTGGCCAGGGCGGAGCCGGTGTGGTCCGTTTCCGGCGGGAAAAATACGTCCCCTTTGGCGGACCCAGCGGCGGAGATGGCGGTCGCGGCGGAGATGTGATTCTCCGCGTTGATCCGATGCTCAACACCCTTGGAGCGTTTCGACACCAGCAACATTTTCACGCTGAAGATGGCGGCCGCGGCGGAAGCAAGAATCAGACCGGCAAGTCGGGCGATGATTTGGTCGTGCCCGTCCCCCCAGGGACGTTGGTCTACGATGACGATACCGGTGAGTTGCTCGGTGACTTGACCGAAGCGGAGCAGGAGCTGGTTATCTGCGAGGGGGGCGCCGGTGGGCGCGGTAACGCCCGATTCGCCACTTCGCGCAACAAGGCCCCCCGCATCGCCGAAAAGGGGGAACCGGCGGAGGAGCGGACCCTGCGCCTGGAGTTGCGTCTGATTGCCGATGTCGGTTTGGTTGGCGTCCCCAACGCGGGCAAATCCACCTTCCTGTCCGCGACGACCAACGCCACACCCAAGATCGCCTCCTATCCGTTCACCACCCTGCAACCGAACCTCGGCGTGGCAGAATTAGATCTGGAAACCAACCTCGTCCTCGCTGACATCCCCGGACTCATTGAGGGCGCTCACGAAGGGGTCGGGCTGGGTTATCAGTTTCTGCGCCATGTTCAACGCACGCGCGTCCTGATCCACCTCCTGGATGGCCTCTCTCAAGACCCCCTGGCAGATTTCTCCCAAATCAACGCTGAGTTGGCCCTTTTCGATCCCAACTTGGCCGAAAAGCCCCAACTTGTCGCTTACAACAAGATGGACTTGCCCGATGTGGCCGAAAATTGGCCCCAGGTCAAGGATGCGCTCGAAGCACGCGGCTACGAGGTCCACGCTATATCAGCGGTGGCAGGCACCAACGTGCGCCAGTTGCTCTATCGAGCCAAACAAATCTTGGATGACTTGCCGCCCGAATCCGAGCGGGAACCTGAACCTTCGGAGATTGATGAAATGCCCGTCTACCGCCCGGAGAGCGACCCGCGCGAATTCACCATCAAGCGGACGCGAAACGGGTATCGCGTCTCCGGCGAAGCGATCGAGCGGGCCGCGGCGATGACTTATTGGGAGTATTATCAATCTGCTGCCCGTTTCCAGCGTATCTTGCGCACCCTGGGGATTGAAAAGGCGCTGCGCAAGGCGGGTATTCAACCCGGTGACACCGTTTTCATCGGCGACCATGAACTGGAGTGGTCGGAAGAGTTTGAATAATCAAGTTTGCCTTACCCACGTTAATTTCTGAAAGGGTGTTTGATGCCACAACGCCTGGGCATATTGGGCGGCACGTTCGATCCCCCACATGTCGCTCATTTGATTTTAGCCGAAGAAGTCATTACAGCAATGCATTTAGACCGTTTGCTCTGGCTGTTGACGCCGGTGCCGCCTCATAAACCGGAGCAGCAAATTACGCCTGTGGAGCACCGCCTTGCCATGCTCCAAGCCGCGATCGGTGATCATCCTCGCTTTGCGCTTTCCCGCGTGGACATCGATCGCCCGCCCCCGCATTATGCCGCCGATTCGATGGAACTAATCCGGGATCGTTATCCCGATGACCTTCTCGTTTATGTGATGGGGGGAGACTCACTGCGCGATTTGCCCGGTTGGTACGCTCCGGGGATGTTTGTATCTGCTTGTGACAGAATCGCCGTGGTGCGGCGCCCCGGCGTGGAGATCGATACCGATTCCGTCGCTGCCCAACTCCCCGGCATCGGGCTGAAGCTCCGCTTTGTCGATGCCCCCTTGCTAGAAATTTCCTCTTCGAAAATTCGCGCCCGCGTTAAAGATGGACGTCCATTTCGTTACTACTTGCTTCCTGCGGTGTATGAACTCATTCAACAGCGGGGATTATATTTGCCCAATTATATGTTTGAAGTCAGCGAAAAAGGATAAAGTCTTAATCGGTAAGGGTTGACGCCTGACTCCAATAGGAACTTGAAGACAAACTCAATAGGGACTCGCTGCCGAATCCAGTAGGGATTCGCGGAATATAAGCCAAGGACTCGCGGCCTATAAGCTAGGGACTCGCAGCCTATAAGGCAGGAACTTGATCCGGATAAGGCAGGAACTTGCACCAGATAGGGCAGGAGCGTGCAGCAGATACGGTAAGGACTTGTGAGCAAAGCCAAGCAGATTGTCTGACCGCACACCCTGAGCAAGTTCGTCGGGGTCAGGAGTCCCTCGGCGAACAGAAAATGCTAACAGGAACCGGATTTCTTGAAGTGCTTGTCGCGTTCATTCTTCGTAAGCGTTCAGCCATGTCACTCTCGCCGAAGCTTGTTATTAGAAAGTCAAGAGATATGATCTCGTTGACAAGAAGC
>CAZXXW010000200.1:0-6332 GCA_964644835.1 uncultured Anaerolineales bacterium | reverse complement strand
TCTGCCGGTTGGCAGGCGCTCAGCGTCAAAAAGGCCAGCAGGACCAGCCCAAAAATGATTGTTTTCATCGCTTATTCCTCCTGAAAGTTGACAAGAACGTCTTTTGCGAGTACGCTCTATTTTGTATCCAGAAATGAAAATTTATTCGTAGACACGATGAAGGTTCCATGCCTGTGAATGTCCTTTCGATCAGCGACAAAGTTGTCCCCTTTATTTATAGCACATCGATAAAAAATAGATACGACCACATCGATTTTGTCTTGGCATGTGGCGATTTGCCCTATTATTATCAGGAATTCATCGTCAGCATGTTGGATGTACCCCTCTTTTTTGTGCGCGGTAATCATGACCCCGAAGTGGAGTATGGCAAAGCCGGGGAACGGTGCTACCCTCATGGGGGAATCGACTTGCACCGCCGGGTGGTTTGTCATCGCGGCATTTTGCTGGCCGGTGTCGAGGGGAGCATTCGCTACAAGCCAAAAGGTAAGTTTCAATACACCCAGCATGAAATGTGGTGGAACGTGTTTTCGCTTGTCCCCCGCCTGCTTTTCAATCGCCTCTTGCATGGTCGTTATCTCGATATTTTTATCTCCCATGCCCCGCCTTGGACGATTCACGACCAGCCCGATGGCGTCCATCAGGGCATCAAAGCCTTCCGCTGGTTGATCAGAACGTTCAAGCCCCGCTACCATTTTCATGGCCATGTCCATGTCTATGACCCCCGCACGATCACCGAGACATTGGTGGGCGAAACCCTGGTGATCAACACTTACAAAAGCTGCCAGACCAAGCTGGAGATCGGTTTTGGCGAATGTGCTCGCGAGGTGACTAAGCCGGGGATCAAATTAGACCATACATCAACTTGTGGTGAAGAGGACCAGCCCAGTTTGTAATTGTTCCAGCTCTGATCCGTTGGACGCCCGCCGGATTATCGGCAGATCAACAGGGGGACTGTTGTTTTCCGCAAGACATCATCAACAACGCTGCCCAGTACCACCTCGACAAGTGGTTTTGCCTTGTAACCCCCCATCAGGATGAAATCGCATCCGTTTTGTTGCGCCATATCCAAAATGATTTCGGCGCGCTCACCGGGCTTGTGGATTACGATGGTTGCATCGGCGTTGTGATTGCGCAGGTATTGTTGGACGCGATGTTTCAGCTTCTTGACCTCGAGCTTCTCTTCCTCGATGATCAGCACGCAGAGTTTGATCTTCCATTTGGCGGCCAGATAGGCGGCCACATATAGGGCCTCTTCCGCCTTGGGCGCGCCGTTGTAGGCCAGCAAGCCATGGTGCATCGGGGTGACCCGGTTGGGAACGACGAGAATCGGGCGCGGGCAACGCCGAATCATCGTCCGGAAGCCGGAACTCAACCTACCGATCGGATCGTCGCTGGGCGGATAGGTCAACTTGCTGATGATCAGATCGGTCCAGAAAGCGCGTTCACAGATCACCCGGGCTACCGGTCCGGACTCGATGACAAGGTGGCCTTCCACGTCCGCTTGTTCTACTTGGCGCTCGAAAGATGCGGCCAAAACATCCGCAATATCGCTTCCCGGCTCGCCGATATGCAAACCCTGAATACGACTTGATTCGCGTTGGGCGATGGTGATGGCCTGTTGCAGACTGAGCAATTCTTCATCAGTCTGGTTGACAGTCACGAGCAGATTGGAAAATAGATTGTCGCCGTGGTGGTATTTCTCTGTTTCGTGACGCCAGGTTCCGGCTGGGGGGCCCTCTTCGAGAGGGTCAGGGGTGACCAGATCGTAGATCTTGGAGAATAGACGTGAAAACCGTTTGGATAGTTCCGGGCTGAAGCGCTCGATCAGGTCGGCGGCGGCGACATCGCGGGTGACGCGCCATTCCAGGCTTTCCTCCAATTCGGCCTGATGGCGAGAAATCCACAAGTAGAGGTCTGCTTCGGTCCTTTCGGGGAAGTAGCGCAGGATCCCTTGTTCGCGAATAATCTGCACCACGGGCATATAAACGGTATCGTACCAATGCTTGACCGCTTCTTCATACTCGATTTCGCGGCCCTGATCCAGCCCCATGAAGTAGCGATGGACGGTGATGTGTTCGAGCAGGATCGGATATTGGCCTGGGTTGGTGAAGATGATCTCGGCGTCGGGGCGGAGCTTGTCCAATTTGGTTTTTTCCAGAAACTCGAGATATTCCACCTTGATGATCAGGTCATCGGGATTGGTGTCGGGGGTGATATTGACCTTGGTCTTCACTTTGGTGACGTAGGCCTCGATCATCTTGGTGCCCAGCCTGCGGGCTACCGAGACGCGATGGTTACCATCGCGCACGAAGTAGGCGTCTCCGATTTGGTATACCTCGATTGGCGGCAGGCCTTTCAGTCCTGAAACCTCTTTCATGATTCGGGCCCAGCGGTGTTCGTCGATCTCCTCGCGGGGCAGAAAGTCCCGCGTAAAATCGGTATACCGTCCCACACTGCCGACGATGGCGTCGAGGGGGATTTCGCGCAACTCGGTTCTGCTGCCTTCTCTTGCGTGTAGTTTTTTGCGCACATCTTCGTAGGAGAGTAATTGGTTTTCTTTGCCGGTGATGCGCGCCAAAATCTCTTGCAGAGCGGCCTCACGGCGCGCTTTTTTGAAATCTTGGAGTGCTTGCAGATACATGCTTTCTTGCATACTATTTCCTTTACCGCGGGGATAACCCTGGCTGACAAACTGCCATGCTCGCTGCTATTCGATCCCCATGGGTGGCGTATTTTCTAATTCGTTAAGCCAGTTTACCAAGCGGTTATGGATTGTCAAGCGCCAGGAGTGTTAATCTTGTGTTAACGATGGCGCCGATTGTCGAGTTCAACTCGTTCCGCCACTCCTGCGCCTGAATTACCTTACAACGATCCGCTTTTCTCATTTGATACCTGGCACCTGAAACTTGAAACCCGAAACTCACCACTCCCGACTCACCACTCCCGACTCACGACTCCTCACTCGAAACCCTCGACTGCTCCACCCCCATCCGTTAAAATCTCTTCATGGAGTTATGATGAAAAAACGATCAACGATCTTGACCTCACCCTTCTCGTTCATCTTGGTGATGACGCTTTTATCCCTCCTGGCCTACGGTCTCTACCTCGCTTGGATGGGCTTTTATTGGGACGATTGGCCCTGGATCTGGTTTTCGCGCGTCATGGGCTCTGCCGGGATGCTCAAAATCGACCTTGCTCACCGGCCCATCTCTGGGCTGGTGCTGTGGCTGGGCTCTTTGCTGGCCGGGGAAAATCCCCTCGGCTGGCAGATCTACAATCTGGTTTGGCGCTGGTTGACCGGATTGGCGCTTTGGTCCGCCTTGCGGCAGCTCTGGCCCCGCCGCGGCCAAGCCATCGCCTGGGTGACCCTGCTCTTTCTCGTTTACCCGGGCTTCAGCCATCAATTCGTCGCCGTCAACACCAGCCGCCATCTCTTCCCCCTGGCTACTTTCTTCTTTTCGCTCGCCTGCATGATCAAGGCGCAGCGAGAGCCGGAGCGCGATCGCCTTTACACCGTCGCCTCCGTCATCCTGGCGCTGGTCACCATGTTCACCACCGAATATTACTACGGCCTCGAACTGATTCGCCCCTTCGTCTTGTGGCTTGCCCTTTATGATAGCGATAGAACGAAAACGGGAACCGAACTTGGACAAAATGAATATATCTCTCGTTTTCTTCGTGTTCTTCGTGCCCTTCGTGGTTCCAAAACAGAGAAATCTGAACACAAACGAAAATCGAGATCGTTGCTTGGAGTGACCAAAGCCTGGTTGCCCTACCTGATCCCCCTGATCGCCGTTTTCCTGTGGCGCTATATCACCTCCTTGTACGTCAACTACCCCGTCCGCATCGCTGAAACGATTTCCTCAGCGCCGACGCAAACGCTTGGACGCTTGATCTTGGCTATTCTGGGCGATTTCGTCGATGTCACCCTGGGTGCCTGGGCTTACCTGTTCCGGGCCATGCCCATGGAAGGGTTGATGTTCCGGACGACCCAATATTACTGGATCCTTGTCACCGCAGGCACGTTGATGGTGCTGGTGTGGTTCGTTTTTCAGGGGGAAGAGGCTTCCGTTGATCGCGCCTGGAACCGCCAGGCCCTGGGGCTGGGCGCCGCGATGCTGCTCGTCGGCGGGATTCCCTTCTGGGTCACCCAACTCGATATTCGCACGACCTTCCCCGCCGATCGCCTGACCCTGCCGATGATGGCCGGCGCCAGCCTGATTTTGGTCGCTTTGGTCAGCATGATTGGCCGCAAGCGTTCTTTCCGCCTCGTCTTCCTGGCCCTTATCATTGGCCTGAGCGTGGGCGTCCATTTTCAAAACGCCCTGGCCTACCGCAACAGTTGGGGCTACCAGCGCCGCTTCTTCCAACAATTAGCCTGGCGGATTCCCGCTCTTCAAGTTGATACAGCACTGCTGACAACCGAAATCCACGAAATCAGCCATTCCACCGACAACTCCCTCAGCGCACCGCTGATCTGGACCTATGCGCCCGACTTCGAGTCCCGCGACTTGCCTCTATTCCTTTTCTACACCGATTTGCGTTTCAAGGATGAAATCGACCAGCTTCAACCCGATACACTTCTCGAAGAGCAATATCGTTTCTTCCCCTTTGCCAGCACCCCGGCACAATCTGTCGTTCTCTATTACCAACCGCCGAGCTGTCTACGCGTCATGGAGCAGGACCGCCACCAGTACCTGCCCGGCCTGCCCGACGCGGTCAAAGCTGTGCTGCCTTTTTCCAACCCGAACCGGATTCTCGTTGATGTGGCCTCCGAGCCCCAGCTTCCGCCCATATTAGTCGATCCTGCCCTGAACGAGACCTGGTGTTACCATTTCCAGTTGGCCGATCTGGCCCGCCAGCGCGGCGATTGGCAGGGGGCCGCCGCCCACGCCGACCACGCCCTGGACGTCGGCTTCCCCGACAGCGCTATCAAACACGTTAGCGAGTACGTCCTCTTCATCGAAGCCTACGCCCATGCCGGACGATGGCCCCAGGCCGAGGCCCTCACCTTCCAGGCCGTCGAGATCGATCCCCAGATCATCCCGATGATCTGCGAAGCCTGGGAGCGCGTCGAAGCTCAAGTTGAGCCGTTGGAGGATGGGGGCGAGGTGTTGGAAAACGTTAATCGGGTATTGAATTGTTCAGCCTATTAACGAACGCGGTTCCTCAAAGGGCCCGCGTTCGTAGACCCACTTTTTTGCTATAATTGTTCCTGTCTATTGATACAGATATCAGCGGTTTTGCGAAGAGTTATGCTGTTGTTGGATAGAAAGGGGAAAACCATGACCCAATCTCCGCTAACCTTGGGAGGCTTTTATCACATCTATAACCGCGGCAATAACGGAGAGACGATTTTTAAAGAAGAACGCAACTATCGTTATTTTCTAAATCTGTATGGCAAGTACATCGCCCCTATCGTCAATACTTATGCTTATTGTCTGTTGGGCAACCACTTTCATATTCTGCTTCAGATCAAACAGCGCAGCAGGTTAGAAAATCTATATTCATTGAAAGAAATCAGTCAGCATTTTGCCACTTTCTTTGGTACATACACAAAAGCTATCAATAAAGCCTATTCACGGACAGGATCGCTTTTTGAAGGAAGATTCAAGCGTAAACCAATCAGCCAGAATCATTATTTTGCGCATCTGATTGTCTACATTCATCGTAATCCTCAGCTTCACGGTTTTGTGGATGATTATCGACATTGGCCTTACTCGTCTTACCAAGCGTTCAATACCCAAAAACCCACGCGCTTGAACAGAGAAGCAGCACTCGAATGTTTTGACGGACAAGATCATTTCTTTCATGTTCATGAGAAAAGTTATGATTTTGAGTCTATCGCGCCGCTGGTTGAAGATGATTTCATTGGGTAGGGACTTGACATAGCAACCGCGTTGCTTAGAGCAACGCGGTTGCTGGCTTTATACTGCAATCCGTTACTCTGCCCGGGGGCAAGGTGCTTTTTCTGCTCGTATCTATGGTATAAACGGGAAAATTGTTGGTCTTATCCCAGAAAGGACTACCCCATGTACTACTATGACCCCACCGAGCGCGCAGCCAAAGAACTGGCCCCCGGCATCAACGCCCGCACCTTCTGGGGCGAGGAGATGCTCACCGCCGTCGTCGATCTCGGCCCTCACACCGAACTGCCCAGCCACAGCCACCCTCACGAGCAAATCGGCATCGTCATCGCCGGGGAGATCGAATTCGTCGTTGACGGTCAAACCATGACCCTCAAGACTGGCGATGTTTACGTCATCCCCGGTGGGGTGGAGCATGAAGCCCGCACCTTCGACCAACCCGTCAGCAATTCTAAATATGGATAG
>CAZXXW010000199.1:0-6334 GCA_964644835.1 uncultured Anaerolineales bacterium | reverse complement strand
GTTACAATCAGCCCGAGCAGCACCCGTCAAGATGAAACAGCAACGCTGACTCTGTCCCCAACCGGAACGGGGACAACAGCGGTGCCCACCTCAACGCCGTCGCCTTCTCCCACGCCGTCACCAACGGAAACGATCCCCAGCCGTACGCCCTTCCCGCCAACGGCGACACGAAAACCGGACAACCCTACCACAATCGGTCATTCAGTAGCAGGCAGGCCCATCCAGGTCTACCGGTTCGGGAACGGCCAGCGAGAGCGCCTGATCATCGCCGGGATTCACGGCGGCTACGAGTGGAACACGATCGCACTGGCAAATGAGTTGATCGCCCACTTGCAAGATCACCCGGACAGCATTCCTGACGATGTCAGCCTCTACATTCTGCCCAATCTTAACCCCGACGGAGAAGCACGCTCTCACCGGGCCAGCGGACGCGCTAATGAGCGCGGCGTCGACCTAAATAGAAACTTCCCCGCCTTATGGCAAGAAGACTGGCCCCGTAGCGGCTGCTGGGATTACGAGCCGATCACAGCGGGTAGCCACCCGGCCTCAGAGCCGGAAACCCTGGCTGTGATAGGCTTCATCCAAAAGCACACTATTGACGCTTTGATCAGCTATCACAGCGCAGCCCTGGGCATTTTTGCCGGCGGCCAGCCACCCGACCCGGCATCGTTGGATCTGGCCGCCAGCATCGCCGCGGTGAGCGAGTATCCCTACCCGCCAATCGACACGGGCTGCCAGTTCAGCGGCCAATTGATCGACTGGGCATCCCAAGAAGGGATCGCCGCCGTCGACATCGAACTGACCAATCACACGGACACCGACTTCGAACAAAATCTAGCCATCCTGACCACGTTCTTAGACTGGAAGATGAAACCATGAAAAAAGGGAAACCAATTCTGAAAGCTTGCATCGTCGTTGTGGCCCTATTTGGCCTGATGATTTTATGCGCGGGCGGCTACTGGGTCTCTCGTCGGATTCAGCCCAGGCCTGTGCAAAAGCCCGTTTTTCAAGGCGTGGAATATATTCGCGAGGCGCGCAGTTCGCCCCGCCCGATGGTCATTCATGTGATGAAGATAGACCTCCACGCTAACGGCATTGGCATTCAGATCACACCGGGCGATCCCGACGCTGAGTTGCCCCTCGAGGCGCGCACAACATCGGAATTTCTCAAAGATTTTGGCGTTCAGGTCGCTATCAACGGAGACGGTTTTGAGCCCTGGCACGCCCGTGGCTTTTTCGATTATTATCCTAACAGTGGTGACCGGGTTGATGTGATCGGGTTTGCCGCTTCAGAAGGGACGGTCTACTCGCAAGAAACGGATCGCGAACCAAGGCTGTATTTCTCCCCCATCCATCGCGCCCGTTTCAACACCCCCATCGGCGGCGAACACAATGTCATCTCAGGGAATTTGATGCTGGTCAAGAACGGCAAACCGCAACCAAACCTGGAAGGTTCCCCTGCGCCCCGGACCGCTGTGGCCTTGGATCGCTCGAACCGAATGCTGATTCTGGTGGTGATCGATGGGCGCCAACCCGGCTACTCGGAAGGTGCCACCTTGCCGGAGTTAGCCGAGATCATCATCAGCCATGACGGCTACACCGCCATGAACCTAGATGGCGGCGGGTCCTCGACGATGGTGATGGAGAACGCCATGAGCAGGGCAAAAGTGCTAAATTCCCCCATCAACCAGCGCATCCCCGGGCGGGAGAGACCGGTCGGCAATCATCTCGGCGTCTATGCCAAGCCGCTGCCCTAACAAGACTCACTCTCCCATAACTTGGACGACCAATTCACGGCGGCGGGGGCGGATGTCGAAATCGATAAAAACGATCTGTTGCCAAGTTCCCAGGGTCAAACGGCCATCGACGAAAGGTACCGACAACGACGCCCCCAATAAAGCGGCGCGTACGTGGGAATGCCCGTTGCCATCATGCCAGCGAGCTTCATGCTCATAATAGCGATCGGGGTCAGCAATTTCGTCAAAGAGGCGCTGCAAATCGCTGATGCAGCCCGATTCGTACTCGATGGTGGTAAATCCGCTGGTGGACGAGGGGGTAAACAAAGTAACCACCCCATTCTTCAAACCCGATTGCTCGACCTTCTCCTGAACGGCCTTGGAGATATCTTGCACATCGGCGTTGCCGCGTGTTTTCAACGTAATCGATAAGGTTTTTACAGCCATAATCAGTTGCTCCCTTCAGTTTATTGCCCTTCTTTAATTTGATCCCGAACAGCGTTGTAGGCTTCCTCGGTGACCCCATAGACGAGATAGACATCGGCAATGGTTCTGCTGGGTTGAAAATATTCGCGCAGCCAAAGAAATTGCTCCGGCGGTCCTTCGACGCCTACGAGCCTGTTGGGAGAAACAACGATGGTTCCCAGGGTGGGGCGGGCGGGCTCATATTTTGCCTCGGGATGCGCCTCCATGAACTGATCTAAATACCATTCGGCCTGTTCCCAATCGAGGTTAGAGTCGGCCAAATAGTTGTAAGCATCCCGCTGGTCCCAAACCAGGGCGTTGAAATAAGGAATGTAATGGGGAAAATGGGCTCCAACCGATATAACTTGTGCAATGAACAACACGATTAGCACCACATTGAAACCCACCTGGCGGGCGCGCCAACCTTTTAGCAACCTTCCAGCGAAAACGTACATAAAAGGAAACAACACCAGGTAAAAGCGAATACCGATCTGAGCGCGGTAAAAAAAATTGAAGTAGAAGAAAAAGAAAGCGGCGGGGACGAGCAAAAAAAGTTCTCGCTCAAAAAATTCTTTTTTCTCCCCACGCATGAGGTAGAGGACAAAAGCGAGCAAGATGATCACTTGGGCGGCGAGGGGAACTTTCAACAGCGAAGCGATAATATAATAGCTGTTGAAGCCGCCAACCTCGCGAGTCTCTCCAAGCAAATAGACACGGCCATAACCACCCCCAGATCGTTCGCGCGCTTTGACCCAATCTAGGCCTTCCACGTAAGGATAAGGAAGCGGGACGGGCAGAGAACCAAGCGGCGATAATCTCTCCTGAATATTCCGAAACAATTCTGAGCGAAAGGTGTATTCGCGCAAGGGCATCATCGTGCCGTTGAAAAGGAAGCCGATGTTGATGATCAGGAGGCTGATCACCAAAAAAAACAGGCTCCATCCAAGCGCGATCATCATTTTTCGCCCAATGGCTGGATACGCTTTGTCGCGCAGATTCTTTACCAAAGCAGGTAAGCTACGGATGATCACAAGCAGCGCCAGAATAGGATAGAGATAAGCGCAAGTGTATTTGGCCAGTTGACTGAACCCCAAGGTGACTGCACTCAAGGTGGCAAATTTCCAGTTAGGGCCTCGGCTGAAGAGCCAAAACGTGTAAAGCGTCAAGAAAATCATCCCCAGGGCATAGACATCGGTGGTCACCAGCCGGGAATGGGCGATGATATTGGGATCAAATACATACAGGAACAGCGACAACAAGCCGGGCAGAACGCCATAAAGAGAGCGGCTCCAGCGATAGACAAAAAGAGCCACACCGGCTGAAAACAACATCGTCACGATGCGACCTGTTTGCGGTTTCTGCAAAATTGTATCGAAAGGCTCGAAGGGAACAAATTCGGCAAATTTGGCCGGGAGGGCATTAAGCGCCGAAAAGGGCATTTTACTGTCATCAAAACGGTCGGATTTCAGGTTGAGAATATTTTGACCGTATTGGTAATGCTTTGGTTCATCGGTCGTCAGCGACTTGTGGCGGATACTGGCCAAGTTGACCAGCAAAAACAGCCCTAACAAAACAACAATGATGGTTTTTTCGCCGATCTGTAATCGGCCTAAGCACAATAAGCAAGCATTCTTTCGATCGTTAAAGCAATTCTTCATCGACCCTTCTCTGCAAGCAACTTAATTTCAAGACTTGAATGCGATATGGTGAGCTAATTGTATCAAAACAAATCTCCCCCTGCCATCAATGAAAACGAGTTGAACCACATCCAAGAGCGGTAAAAAAAGATCGCGAAGGTGGCACAGAGATTCACGGAGAAATTTGTTTTTCAAATTTCTCGCTGTGATTCTCTGTGCCTCTGCGGAGTTCTGTGTTCAGCTTTGGGGTGCAACTTCCAAGCAAGTTATGAAGCTATCGTAGCATTTTGCTAGGCGAGTTCCAAATAGCGCTGAACTTCCCAATCCATCACATGGGAACGATATTCCTGCACCTCCGACCATTTCGCGCGCCAAAAAGCAGCGTACATCTCCGGACCGAGAGTTTCTTTGAGTAATTCGTCAGCCTCGAGGGTTCGAAGAGCATCGGCCAAGGAATTGGGTAAGGCATCAATGCCCCGCCTGGTCCGTTCTTCTTTGGTCAAATCATAGATGTTGACGTTGTTAAGGGCTTTTGGACATTCCAGGTCCGCGTCGATACCATCGAGACCGGCAGCGAGCATAGCGGCAAAGGCGAGATAGGGATTAGCGGAGGGGTCGGGGAAACGCAACTCGGCGCGGATCGATTCGTTGCGTCCGGTGGTGTGTCTGGGAATGCGAATCAGAGCAGAACGGTTGATTTGGGCCCAACCGACATAAACGGGGGCCTCATAGCCCGGCACCAGCCGCTTGTAGGAGTTCACTGTCGGGGCGACGATCGCGGCTAAGGCGCGAGCGTGTCGCAACTGTCCGGCGATGAAACCATACGCTTCTTTGGAGAGATAGTAGGGATCATCGGCATCGAAGAAGAGGTTGTTGCCGTCCGTATCGAAAAGTGATTGGTGACAGTGCATACCGGAGCCGTTGACGCCAAAAACAGGCTTAGGCATGAAAGAGGCAATCAAGCCATGGCGCGCAGCAATAGCTTTGACGGCGTATTTCATCGTCAGGACATTGTCGGCCGTGCGGAGCGCGTCGGCAAAGCGGAAATCGATCTCGTGCTGGCCGCGAGCGACCTCGTGATGACCGGCCTCTACCTCTAGCCCCATGGCGGTGAGTGTATCCATCAGCTCCATGCGCACAAGGACAGCCTGGTCGCTGGGAGAAAAGTCGAAGTACCCACCAACATCATAGGGAACGGGATGGGTCTGGGCCGAGCCATTCCGTTTGAACAAGAAGAACTCCGGTTCTGGGCCCACGTTGAAAACCCAACCGCGCTCTTCTACTTTTTTTAGCATGCGTTTAAGCACGCCGCGCGGGTCACCGGGGAACGGGGTCCCATCGGGCCGGTAGATGTCACAAAAAACGCGCGCCCGCCTGGTCTCCTCCGGTGACCAGGGCAAAACGGCATAGGTGGCAGGATCAAGCACCAGGCGCATATCGCTCTCCTGGACACGGGCGAAGCCCTCCACGGATGAGCCATCAAACCAGACACCATCTTCAAGGGCGCCGGCCAACATTGAAACAGGGATGTCGACGCTCTTGACCGATCCGGTCACGTCAGTGAACTGAAGCGAGACATATTTGACACCATCGCGCTTAACTTGATCCAAAATCGTCTTTTTATCCATCATAAGCCTCCTCGACTAAGAAAATAAAAAAACCGGATATGCTTAGGCATACCCGGCAAACTGACAGAATTTAATTGCACGCGGCTGCCCTTCCACAAGAGACAAGCAAATCGCACCGATTTACTTGTATCACCGTTTTGGTCTTGGCCCAGGCATCGCTGTCTGGTTTTCGACGACAAAACTTTTTTGGAAGGGAGAAAGAAGTCCGTGATCAGACTTCGGAGGCATCCGCTGATCGATCCGATTTTCTAACCCGTAAGCGAGTTATTAGCTTTCCCTCGCAGGAAAGAACCTCCACCTCGTTGACTGACTATCTGTCAGTCTCAGCCGCTATCTCTGCCCTGTATTCAATTGTACAATGCCGTAATCTTACATAAGGCGGTTGATCTTGTCAAGAATAAAAAACACCCTTGCTAGCGATACAAGGGTGTTTTTTAGGTTAGAGTGGAGTAAAGCAGATTACTCTTCTAACGGTACAATGCACTCGACAGGGCAAACCTCGACACATTGGCTCGTATCGAAGTACCCTTCGCATTCAACGCAAAGATCCGGATCAATCACGAAAATGACATCGCCCTCTTCAATCGCGTCGACGGGGCATTCCGGCTCACAAGCGCCACAAAGAATGCATTCATCTGTGATCATTAAAGCCATGATATAACCTCCAAGTGATCTAATAACAATGGGTAGTGGACTAGCAACGTGTCATAGGATACTTGATATTTCGGTCAAAGTCAACACCTTTTGTCACCATGTAAGTGGATGATCATAATAATGGCAACCAACGGGAAACAGCAAAGGGCCAAACAATGCAAAGACGATTATTCCTTTCTGAGGTATAATCACGCCTGTAACTTGGGAGTGGTTG
>CAZXXW010000198.1:0-6462 GCA_964644835.1 uncultured Anaerolineales bacterium | reverse complement strand
TAAGTACACATGACCCACAAATTGGCTCCGTTTTCATACCGGGCGCAAGTGGCGTTCAAATGAATCCAGCATGCTGGTTAGATTACCGCCAACGGGTCGCAATTAACAGCAAGGGTTTAAGAGATAATGAGCATTCTTACCAGCGAGATGACTTGTACCGCATATTGTTCTTGGGTGATAGCTTTGTAGCATCTAAACAGGTACCGCTTGTAAATACCTTCCATATCCAACTGGAAGAGATGCTAAACGTCGAGGTCATTGCTGCGGGACATGGGGGATGGAGCACAGACGCAGAATTGCTCTGGTACCGAAAAGAAGGTTATAAATATAATCCCGATCTTGTTGTAGTTCTATATCAACCCGGCAATGATGTTCAAGACAATAGTATAACCATCAATTATGTGCCCAACAAACATCCGTATTTCACCTTGGAACGAGATACATTGATTTTTCATCCAAACTTACCGGAAGAAGAAATTTCCACTTCGGGGAAAAATTTAAATCAAAATCGGATTCACTCCTTCCTATTAGAGCATTCTTATCTCTATAAACTATTTATATACCGAGCTCGAGTAGCGCAATTAAGCCTTGATTCTGTGCCTACTATTACAACAGAAGATAAGGACAAGACAGTTATTGCGAATCATAAAGGGAAAGACTTATATCAAGTTTTATATGATGATGCCTTCGAGTTAACATTTGCGCTCATCGATCAATTGCGCCAGGAAGTCAAAGCCGATGGCGCTCGTTTTGCTGTCGCCTTAGCAAGTAGCGACCGTCAAATATATTTTGGAGGCGATAACTCTCGGGAGGTATCCAAACTCACCGAAATGAACATCATCCATTGGGACTTATTACCGGCCATAAGAGCAGCTCATCGTGAGGAAAATCCAATGCACTTCTATTGTGATGGGCATTGGACAATCGAAGGACACACCGTGGTTGCCGAGAGTTTGGAAGAATATTTATCACCGCTTGTGACCAAAGATCAATAAAGCATAAGCCTGTAGACAATCATCAATTCGGCGCAAAAGCAAAGCATCCTTGGATTGGCGTCACTTCCGCACTAAGTAATTCTCTAAAACCAATGTGTCAATGCCGCTATTCTGAAAAGTATTCCAGGCATCTTGGGGTGAATTAACAATCGGTTCACCGCGCAAATTGAAGGAAGTGTTCAACAAGATAGGGATACCGGTAACTTCACCAAACTGTTCTACAATCCGATAGTAAAGGGGATTCCAGGATTTTCTGATTGTTTGTATTCTGCTGGTACCCATATGGCTTACCGAGGGAATTTGTTCTTCTCTGCCCGGTTTTGTCGGCATCACCAAAAGCATAGCCCGGGCCGGATATTGTTCTCCCACAGAATCATAATCGAAATATTGGTCTGCTTTTTCTTCAAGCACTACCGGCGCAAAAGGACGAAATGATTCTCGGAATTTAATTTTGTCATTGACGATTTCTTTCATCTCTGCAAGTCGAGGATCAGCTAAGATGCTCCGATTACCCAAAGCGCGAGGGCCCCACTCAAAACGGCCTTGATAAAGACCAACTATTCTCCCGGAAATAATATCCATCACAACTTGCTCAGCGATTTCGTCATCTTCATATTGATCGTATGAAATATCATTTTCATCTAAGAAAACGCGCGTCTCATCGCAGGGATAGGATTTTCCCCAATAATTATGTTGCTGGATAAACTTTCGCGGTTGTTTCAATACAGCATGATAAATGTACAAAGCTGCACCTAACGCTCCACCGGAATCGCCTGCAGCTGGTTGGATATACAATTCTTCAAACGGTGTTTCTCGTAGTATCCGCCCATTCGCCTTACTGTTCAAAGTAACGCCACCAGCCATACAAACTCGCTTTACCCGAGTACGTTCATACAAAGCATTCAACATTGAAAGAATAGCTTCTTCTGTTACTCGTTGAACGCTAGCTGCAATATCGGCAAAACGTTGATTTTCTTTCACTCGATGATCATTAGGATTCAAATCTGGATTCGTCTTCGATGTAAAAAACTCACCTTCAGGAGAGCGTGGAGAGCCAAATAAGTCAACAAATTTCTGATTGAATGTGCGCTCAGTGGAATGATGATAGCTGAAATAATCCATATTCAACCAAAAACTGCCATCACCATATAACTTGATGATTTTGCTTATCTCATCCATGTAACGCGGTTCACCATAAGGCGACATCCCCATGACCTTATACTCCCCATTGTTGACTCGAAAACCCAAATAAGCGGTGAACGCCGAGTAAAGCAACCCAATGGAATGCGGAAACCGCTGTTCTTGATAGCGTAAGATTTCATTTTCACCACCATCTTGCCAGGAGGCACACCCATATCCCAAAGTTGTTGTCGTCCATTCGCCGACGCCATCAATGGTAAGGATAGCGGCATCCTTAAATGGTGAACTAAAAAAGCAACTAGCAGCATGAGCAAGATGATGATCCACAAAAAGAATTTTTTCAACTCGAACGCCCGTCTCACGCATCAAAATGCTTTTGATCCACAACTTCTTTTCAAACCATGTTATTAAAGCTTCTTGAAACGTTTTCCACGAACGGGGGAATGTATTAAGTGAAGTCGTCAAGATACGTTCAAATTTAACCATCGGTTTCTCATAGAACACGACGTAATCTAAGTCATTCCCCATTATCCCCGCCTGACTTAAACAGAAATCAATAGCATGCCTTGGAAATTTATTGTCATGCTTTTTTCGACTAAAACGCTCTTCTTCCGCCGCAGCTACCAAATCGCCGTTATCTAATAAGACAGCAGCTGAATCATGATAAAAACAAGAAACACCCAAAATATACATTAGAATTGTCTCCTAGAAGCCTCGTTTGTCGGCTGATCAATTTTTGCTTTTTTCCAAGCCGAATTCAATGGAGGACTTTTAATGTTGAGAGGATCACTAAACAAACGAGCTCCCAAGCCAAATGGCAAAACTACTGTAGAATATAACAGCATCAGAATAACTCGGCTTTGATAATTGCCCAATCGGTGTGCAAAGTACGACCATCGCATCAATAATTGAGGCAACAACGAACCATCAGACTTAACAGCTAACACATCGTCAGGATATGATTTTTTCCTAAAGGACACCATGAGCCAACCGATTATGTAGCAAAAACCAAACCAGATCCCAAAAAGCAAGATGGTGTCTAGTATATCCCAGGTGAAGAAAGCAATAAACCACAACAAGATGATAATTAAAAAATCAACTAATCGAGGATGCACCCGTTTTTTAGAAGCGCCCATCACAGCCCCACCAGCATAAGCGATCATTGTCAAAAGTATTAGAAGTAAAGTCGATATAAACGTCATCCTATCCCTCTCAGAACAAGGTATAGATAAACGGAGCTAAAGGTGATGATTGAGCGAAAACGAGCACAATAGCAAACAACATTAAAACTACTATCATGGGAATCAACCACCACATTTTTCTTTCCCAAAGAAAGACAAAAAACTCTCTCAAAGTATCAGCGCGCAGAAAGAACTCATCAATCCAATTCTTCTTTTTATTCATATCTCTCTCCATTACAATGAAATCGACTACATTTCCTTTAATCGAAAAGGCTTATTTCAAGAAGATAATTATAAATAACTTCAGCAGTTATAGCATGCCCAGAAGCATTCCAATAGTCATTCCCGGGAAAGTAAAGCATATGAACTGCTTCCGTCTCAACCCGAAAATCAGGCAACAAATTTAGACATCCAATACTATATCGAAAATCGCAGCCAGGGTTTGCACAACCCTTAAACACACCAAAACTTCTTAACCATGTTTATCGTCCATATACGACAGCAACATCATCCTCGTACAATAACCGCCATCCCTCTCCATCTAGCAGATCCACAACCGGACGATATGGCTCCAGGAGAATCAAGCGTACATCCCAAGCGTCCAACACCTCTTGCCAGCCGCGCTCCGCCCTTACGACCTGCACCCACTGATCGATCATCTCATCGCCGTATAAATCTGTGCGGCCATCCACAAAAACGGGGTACTCCGGAAGCGCCCATAACAAATAACCGCCCCAATTGTAAGAATTGAATAGCCGTCCTTCAGGCTCCTCCTGACGGATGTATTCTACCGCATCAACCGGCAAGGTTTGTTGCATAAACTTTTCATTTTCTTTAGGAGGAAAAACGAGCGTGGCTTTCCCCCCCACAACCAGAATCAGAATCCCCAGCAGAGTCCGATTCAAGATGGCTTGCCCCCGAGAGACTCTTTCTCGACCGGTAGAGGGTTGCCGAATATCCCAACTTTCAGCCACGTCTTGGAGCAAAGAAGCCGCGTGGCGAGTCAGCACCATCGGCGCGGTCAGGGCAAACAGGGCGATATTGCGCCCAGCCATAAAGCTCAAATAAGCGAAGCCAGACACCAAAAAGAATTCAGTCCACCTTAATTTTTTACGTGAAGCCCCAACCACACCCAAAGTAAGCAGCAGCAGCCACAAAAAAGGCTGCACTTGCAACTGATGAAAATCGGGCGACTGCCATTCCTGAATAAACGCCTGTAAGGCGCCAATCGCGACCGTCTTAAAGGGATACAACAACATCACCGGCCCAGAAGGGTTGATACAAACCGCCAAGACCATCAAAACGCCAATCAAAAATAACGTTCCAACGTTGGAACGTTTGAAGGTTTGAACGTCAAAACGTTTCAATTCGAAAAAACGTATCAACGCACTGACAAAATAGACACCCCAAAGAATGAAGCCTACGGCAAACCCCCCATGGCTGTTGGCCCAAATCACCATCAACGGCGGCAAGAGCCAAAGCCATTTCCTCTCTCCCCACTCCCCACTCCCCACTTCCCGCTCCTCACCACCCACCGTCTCTTCCAAAATCCATAAGTATGCAGCTGCTAAAACAAAGGTAACCAAATAAGGACGTGCCGCCCAGTAGACACCCGAAGTCGTCGCCGCCAAGATTGTCACAAACGCTTTCAGAAAGGACCCGCCGGAAAGTGTTTGCCAGACAAAGCCAAATGCTAACGTGACCATCGCGGCAGTCCACAAATTCAATCCACCCGGCCCAAAAGTCTGATAGATGCCGTACATGGGCACTTCAACCAACCAGCCTGGATACTGCCACGGTTCTCCGGCGCGGGTGTAAGAGAAATGATCCCGTTGTGGAATTGCGCGATGCTCCCAAATCCATGCTCCGGCGCGCAAATGCCACCAGGTATCGGTATCCACCGACACGCGCGCGGCCATGGCAAAGACGGCCAAAAATGTGATCCATATAACCAGTTTGGATGTGCTCAAATCATTGCCCTTTCAATAGAAAAACGTTCAACACCACCCAAAGGGAAGCGTATCGCAAAATCCGTCGATGGTGATATTTTGCCGCAAACAGTAACACAGCCAAAACAAGTCCACAAGCGTAACGCAACAACCCGCCGGGTTCCCGATAAGTCGAAAAGGGCAAAAATAACATACTGATTGCTTGGATTCCTAAAGCCAGGGATAGGAATTCAAACTTTTCTTGGAGAATTCGCTTGAACACAAAAACGATACTCCAGATTGTGGGCAGAATCAGAAAAGGGCCAAAGACAACGATCGTGGCCAACAAGAGGACAGGGCTATAAAATCCGATGCGCAATATACCCATCAAAGGAATGAGTTCAAAGGGGGTGGCCATATCGCCGCCGGAACCAACGCCAAAAGCACCAAACGTACGCCAGAGCCATACTTGAAAGATCGCAAAAGGGAGCAAAGCGACAAGCCCAAGACCAAACGCTCGACGCCATTGCGCCCGCAGGAGATAGGTCAGGCCCAATGCGCCGAGAAAGAGCATCGTGACTTCTTTAGCAAACAGAGACAAGCTCAAGAGCACCCAAGCAAGCGGATGGCGTTCTTCTGTCAGCGCCCATATCGATGCCACAACCAAGGCATAGGCCAAAGGTTCGGGCAAATCTAAGCGAATTGCGAGCAGAAAGCCAACCCAAAGCCCGTAGACGAGGGCATACCAGGGCGAGATGTTCCATTTTTGCAGCAAGATGGCCACAAGCCAAGTTCCCAGGGCATGAGACAAGAGCCCCAACAAGGGGAGCAACCAGGGGATCAACCCTGTATTTCCCCCACTGAACAGACGCGCCAGCAGCGGGAGTAGAATCCGCTGGTAGCGATAAGCGGGCACATCCAAATGGGGCGCGACCCGTTCGGGTCGCCAATCTCTGGCGATGTAGTAGGCAAATTGGCCGTCGTAGCCATCGGTCCCATCCGGATCACCTGCGCTAAAGCGGGTACCCAAGCGGGCCAGGGCCAAGGGATCACCACCGGCATCGAGAATCACCACTGCAACGATCAAGACGGTGATCAACAGCGTGATCAAAGCAGGCAGCCAAGTACGTTGATGCCACTTCATACAGTTTATCCTCCGGGTAAGCACACGTCTTGCCAAGTTTGGCCGTCGACTCCCAAATCCTCGGGATGAATGGC
>CAZXXW010000197.1:0-6481 GCA_964644835.1 uncultured Anaerolineales bacterium | reverse complement strand
TCCAAGCTAGCGTGCGGCTTTCCTATTCATGTGAATTGTAACGCAATATTCGTACTAAAATGGTTTTCATGATCAATATATTTTAAAAATCGCTTTAAATTAGATTCATCCAATAAGTATTGTGCGAAGTTAAATCCCGTTTACACTCACAAAACAGCCCCAAAACCGGCGGCTAAGGCCGAAAAATAAGTTCATATAATTGGTCACAAATGGTAATGTGTTTTTAAAATGAATCAAAAAACACTTTGTGTCTGGAATGAAAATACACAAGGTTTGGATTCTACTTTTGAGAACTATAAGAAAAAATTTGGGGAAAATAGCCTAACCGTTGAACTAAGCCGCGCCGCAACTTGGCCCAGAGACTTGAAAAATCAGAAAGTACCTTCCACGATGTCCCGCTCCCAGATCAACTCCCCGCGGACTATGGTGGCAACAGGACGGATTTCATCATCCAGGAAAACAAGATCAGCATCACAACCGGCGAGGATTCGGCCCTTTTTGTGCAAACCAAGTGAATCGGCTGCTGTTTGGGTCGCGGGGAGAAGCGCTTCTTCAAGATGGAGGTCCAAGTGGTTGACGAGATTGCGGACCCCGCTGTTAATCAAGGCGTGGGCGCCTGCAATCGTGCCATCATCCAAGCGGCAGGCACCATGTTCCACGATCACCTGCTTGTTGTGCCACTTGTAGGTGCCCTGCGGAAGTCCCGCTAAGGGCGAGGCGTCAGACACAAGAACCAAACGATGGGGACCTTTGCTTCGGTAGAGTATTTTCATGGCTGCCGGATGGACATGGATGCCATCAGCGATGAGTTCGGCATAAATCTGGTCGAAGTACATCACGGCGCCTACGACGCCCGGTTGGCGATGGGCCATCGGGCGCATGGCATTGTAGGTATGGGAGGCGTGGTTCAAGCCAAGGTTTACGGCTTGCTCCACCTGCTCGAAGTTTGCATCGCTGTGCCCGATGGATGGCACCATCCCAGCCTGAAGGATTTTTGGGATTAAATCGATGGCCTGGCCTTCTTCCGGTGCAAAGGTGAGCATGCGAATATTGCCATCGGCTGCCTTTTGGAAGGAAGCCAGTTCTTGCCATGTCAGCGGTTGGAACCAATCGGATGTCGCCATGCCAGGACGAGCCGGGGAAAGATGAGGGCCTTCCAGGTGAATGCCGAGGCAATTCGCGCCCAGAGGCGGCGAGGCGAGGATGTTTGCCATCTCATCTAAAGCATCCATGATTTGATTTTTGGGGCGAGTCAGGGTGGTAGCTAGAAAAGAGGTCACCCCATAGGCAGGAAGGGAAGAGATGACCTCTCTCAGCCCAGGTCCCATGCTATCATGCCCAAGCAGCCCGTGGATGTGAACATCGACAAAGCCGGGCACAACGTGCAGATCCCGTGCATCTAGAGTCTCCGTTCCATCAGGAACCGATATTTCATTTCCCTTAGCGATCGCTTTGATCTTTCCCCCATCAAGCAAAATTGCCCCCGGTTCGAGTATGCCGGAGGGTGTGTACACTTTTCCATTAAGGATTGCTGTTTGGGTCACTCCTATTCGCCTCAGTCACACCATTCCTCTGATGTTCGATATTCATACCGTTCGGCGCGATAATAGCTAAACGATAGTTCTATCATCTGCCCACCTTCAAGGAAGGCTGTCGTGGCAACAAAAAGTAATGGCGAGCCCGGCGGAAGTTCCAATAGCTCAGCTCGATAGTCATCTGCTGCCACGGCGCGGATGAGATGATCCATTTTTACAATGATCAAGTTGAATTCTTTTGCCAACACTTCATAAAGCGATTTGCAGCTAAAGTCATGTTGCCCTAATTCTGGACAGTGATGAGTTAGAACAGTGCTGGATTGGTAACAGATCGGTTCTTGGTCACCATAGCGAACGCGCTCAAGTCTGAGACTGGGGGCTCCCTTCCATTTTTTCATGGCCTCAGGAGAATCTGCATCAATAGTTTTTTCTTCTTGGGACAATACTCGAGAATGAGGTTCAAGCCCCATATCGCGAACATGTTGGCTGAAACTGCGATCCAATTGAAAATTGGCTCGTTCCACATGATCTCTAACGAAAGTTCCCTTTCCAGCATAACGTTCTACAAGGTTGTCATCGACTAAGCGGGCGATTGCTTTTCGGACAGTTTGTCTACCAACGCCATAAGCTTGATTGATCTCGGTCTCTGGAGGCAAGATAGAACCCGGTGGGATGATTTGTTGTTCTATCAACCTGCGCAAATCAAGAGAGATCTGATGATATAGAGGAACTGGACTGTGTGGGTCAACTGATGTAAGCGGTAAATCTGTGATGCTCAATTGTATGATATTATCCTCATTGGTCATAGCAATTCCTCTTTTGGAAATCCTGGGGGTGTTAGGATAAATCTCTATTTTTTAGGGGATATGTTCCGTATTGTTGTGCTATCTGGAAAAGAGTTATTATATTCTCAATTGGGACATCTGCCTGGATATGGTTTGATGGTGCAAGAATATAGCCTCCGCCAGGGCCAAGCTGATCAATGCGGGTTTTTAATTCTTTGATAACGTCATCTTTGCTGCCTGGCAGTGCCTGTCTGATGTCTATTGCACCAAGGAAGGTGACTGCTTTTCCATAGCGCGCCTTGACCTTCTTGAAATCCAATCCTGGTAACGGTTCCAATGGATGGATGACATCAATACCGGTTTCGATTATATCATCTAATAACTGCGTGATTAGCCCGTCACTATGGAGCATAATGGCGACATCTGGACGATATTTTCGAATAGTTTTTACAAAGCGGATTAATATTGGTTTTATAAATTCTCGAAACATTTGGGGAGAAAAAATGGGCCCGTTGTTAGAAGCATAATCATCTCCTGGCAATTCAATCATGTCGAAATATTCACCACCAGTTAACATGGCTTCTTCCAACAACCCCGTTTGGACATCGGCGATGTGGTTTAGTAAGTCTTTCGCGAATCCAGGATGAAGTGACATATCAAGCAAAAAATTCTCTGTGCCGCGCAGGTCGCAGGCCGTTTGAAAGGGGCCATGTGACGAGATCATGCGCATTGTTACAAAGAAATCGGTTTCTTCTCGCAGTGATTTCGCTTGCTCAGCGACTCCATCCATCCATAATGGGTCTTTGGGGTTCGGGAAATTGATGAAATTAGTAATTTCGTCGCCGGGAGCTAAATTGCTGAGTATTCCCTCGCCTGCAAAATAGTATGGGGAAGATTTATGCCAAATTTGACCGTAACCATCTTTAAATTTATTCGACCCTTTTTTAGTAGTGATTGGGCTATTCGGAAGGTGATTAGGAGAAACATATCGCATATCTGTACCAAATATTTCCAATAATCGGTTATCAATATAGGAAATGCTGTGCCCTTCCCTAAAGGGGGCAACAGGGGTACCTAGCTTGAAATAATCAACCAATTTTAGATAAATTTCATCAATCAGACCGTAGGAACCACCCCAAAGAGCTGTTGGGATTCGATCGGGTTCTTCATGATTGAGTGCAGTCAAAACTCTATCGCGGGGTGATAAGGGCACAATTCCTCCAGAAGTTACAAATGTACGAACATTGCATAATTTTAGCACAATGTACTATTGTGCGCAATAATTGACATGTTCCTGCCGCTTTGCTATAATAGTGCCTATTGTTCGTACATTCGCATTTTCCCAAAAGGAGCCAACCATCATGCATAAGATAACCATGTTAGGGGCGGGATTAATTGGCCGATTTTATACAATAAGTCTTCAGAAGTTACCAGGTTGCCACGTTCATATGGTTTGTGCTGCTACCGAGGATTCGGCAAAAAGTTTTGCGGAAGAGTTCGGTATTCCTCGTTGGAGTACAAGCATAAAAGAAGCTGTCAACGATCCGGAAACCGATACCGTTGTGATTGGCTTGCCTAATTATTTACACAAGGAAGCAGCCCTGTTGAGTGCTGAGGCTGGAAAAGCGGTGCTATGTACGAAACCGCTGGCAACCAATGCACAAGAAGCCAAGGAGATGCTCGAAGCGGTTGAAAAAACGGGTGTCTTTCACGGTTATCTAGAAGATTTGGTCTATACACCCAAAACGCTTAAAGCATTGCAGGCTGTAAAGAATGGCGCCTTAGGTAATATTCTCTGGGCGCGCTCGCGCGAAACCCATGCTGGACCTCATAGTGATTGGTTTTGGGATTGCGAACGTTCGGGAGGTGGCGCAATTGTCGATATGGGCTGTCATTGCATTGAAATTGCCCGCGATTTTATTGGCAAAGATGTTCGTCCTGTTGAAGTAACTTGCTGGGCAGATACCCAAGTGCATCCTATAGATGCAGACGATCATGCAGTGGGGCTCGTTCGTTATGAAAGTGGAGCGATTGGACAATTTGAAGTAAGCTGGACTTTCCGTGGTGGTATGGACTTGCGCGACGAAGTTGCTGGGACTGAAGGCACAATCTGGCTCAATCACTGGCTGCGTACTGGTTTCGAAATGTTTACCAGCGTTGGGCAAGGTGGTTATGTTGCCGAAAAAGCTGAAGGTGAAACGGGTTGGCTGTTCCCAGTTGGGGATGAGGTGGTTTCCCTGGGGTACGTTGATATGTTTCGGGACATGTTCAATTCAATGGATGGTGGAAAAGCCCCAATGGAGACGTTTTATGATGGTTATATTGTCAATGCTATTATCGATGCCAGCTATAAGGCGGCAGAAACAAAGCGATGGGAACCTATTGAACTGGAAATATGGCGAGGGGGACAAGCATCCGAAGAAAGTTCTTCTTTAACCGATTATGATGATGAGCATTTCTTGGTTAAAGAGGAAGTCATGCCAGATGGACGCACAAAACTGATCTTGAAAAATAAAAAAAGTGGCAAAATTACCCAAAAATATAACTAGTACCGGTATAAGCTTTGATGTTGAACAATATCAAGTTAAACGAGACCACTATCTATCAGGTTAGCATAAAGGAGGTGATAATCGAGAAGAAATACGTACTTGCCAGGTGCTAGTGGAATCTAAAGCCTGTTTTTAGATACGCCAAGCCAAAAAAGCACCAAATGAAATGTATAAGGTCTATACAAGGAGAAAAGAATACATGAATAAGAAACTATTTTCACTACTGCTGATTTTTTCTTTACTGACGGCAGTATTAGTCGCCTGCGCTCCAGAGGCTGCACCGGAAGCCCCTGCGGCCGAAGAAGAGGCTGCTGAGGTCGAAGAAGTTGAAGAGGCTGAAGAAGCTGAGGAAATGGAAGAAGCCGAAGAAGCTGAGGAGCCCGAGGCTGAAGCCGAAGAAACCGATGAAGGCAAGTTCACCATCGGTATTTCTAATCCCTTCATCAGCAGTGAGTATCGTACTCAGATGATTGCCGAGCTGATCGAGGTCAACCAGGAATACATGGATCAGGGCCTGACGACTGAATTGGTCATCGAGAGCGCTGACACGGACGTGGCAGGACAGATTCAGCAGTTGCAGAATCTGATGGCCAAAGAAGTAGATGCCATCTTGGTGAACCCCGGTGATGTCAATGGCTTGAATGCCACACTGGAAGAGGCGCTCGAAAAAGGCATCATCGTCATTTCCGTCGACCAGGAGCTTGACGTGCCTGGCGTTTACAACGTCGGTATCGACCAGAAAGAATGGGCGATGACCAGCGCCAGATGGCTGGCTGAAACGTTGGACGGCGAGGGAGACATCGTCGAGATCGAAGGGTTCCCCGGGCATCCTGCCAATGTCGCCCGCATGGAAGGCGTTGACGAAGTCTTGGCTGAGTACCCCGACATCAATGTGTTAGCACGCGATACTGGCAAGTGGGACGAAGCCACCGGCCAGCAAGTCATGTCCAACTTCCTAGCATCTTACCCTAACCTAGATGGCTATTGGACCCAAGATGGCATGGCGATTGGTGCTTTGCAGGCTGTCATGGCAGCCAACCCCGTCGAATGGCCTGTTGCTGTTGGAGAAGGTCGCTGCCAATTCATCAACCTTTGGGTAGAGGTTTTAGAGGATAATCCGGACTTCGAAACGATTGCTGTTGCCAATCCTCCTGGTGTGTCGCCGACTGGCTTGCGCATTGCTGTCAATATGCTGATGGGCAAAGAAGTCGATGAATCCAAATTAGGTGGTGTCAATGGCTTGTCGTTTGTCATTCCCATCCCCATGGTCGTCACCAATGACAACTTACAAGAAGCGATTGACTACTGCGCTGACAAGCCTGATGCCCACTTGCTCGACGGCATCATGACAGATCAAGAAGTACTCGATAAATACTTTGTGCAAGAAGGTGCTTCTCAGGAAGCTTTCACCATTGGCATCTCCAACCCCTTCATGAGTAGTGAGTATCGCACACAGATGATTGCCGAGTTGATCGAGGTCAACCAGGAATACATGGATCAGGGCCTGACGACCGAATTGGTCATTGAGAGCGCCGACACGGACGTGGCAGGGCAGATTCAGCAGTTGCAGAATCTGATGGCCAAAGAAGTGGATGCCATCTTGGTGAACCCC
>CAZXXW010000196.1:1081-6509 GCA_964644835.1 uncultured Anaerolineales bacterium | reverse complement strand
GGGCTCAAGGCCTTTTTGGTCACAAAAGTGGGCGATCTCTTTTTGCTCCTGGGAATTATCTATCTGCACGCTCAAACGGGATCACTGAGCTACGATGTTATTTTCAGCCAAGGCGTCTTGGTTGCCCTGGCAGAGAACAGCGTCACGCTGCCTCTCCTGGGGACATGGTCAGCAGCTTCTTTGATCAGCTTGTTGATCTTCGGGGGTGTGGTCGGCAAATCAGCTCAATTTCCGCTGCATGTCTGGCTTCCCGATGCCATGGAGGGCCCCACGCCGGTCAGCGCCCTGATCCACGCCGCGACGATGGTGTCAGCAGGCGTCTTTTTGATCGCCCGCATTTTCCCATTGTTGAACATCGTTGTTGAAACGGGGCATCACAACCCCACGATGAACGTTATCGCCTTCATTGGCGCGTTTACGGCTTTTTTCGCCTCCACGATCGCCATCACCGAGAACGACATCAAAGGTGTTCTAGCCTTTTCCACCATCAGCCAATTGGGGTATATGATCGCAGCGCTTGGCATTGGCGCTTACGTGGCCGCCACTTTTCACCTGATCACCCACGCTTTCTTCAAAGCGTTGCTCTTTTTGGGGGCGGGTTCGGTGATGACGGCTTGTCACCACGAACAAGATATGATGAACATGGGCGGTCTGAGACGAAAAATTCCAATCACCTTCTGGACATTTTTGGCGGGTGGATTGGCGCTCTCGGGTTTCCCCGTCATCACATCCGGCTTCTGGAGCAAGGACGAAATTCTCGCTCATGCCTGGGATCGGTTTCTGGGCGAGGGATTCGTTTCCTTGCCTTTCTTCGTCTGGTTACTGCTCACGCTGGCCGCTTTCTTAACAGCCTTTTACACCGGGCGGCAAATCTGGCTCACTTTCTTTGGCGAGCCGCGCAGCGATGATGCTGAACATGCCCAAGAGACTCCTTTGACGATGACCGTGCCGTTGATCGTCCTGGCTTTCTTCGCGCTGACTCTGGGCTTTGTGGGCATCCCCGAGGAGATCGTCGGTGATGGAAACAACTGGTTCCATCGCTTTGTCGGCGATCAGTTTTCGCCAACGCCGCTTAGCGTTCCCATCATGCTTCTCGCGGCCCTGTTGACCATGGGCGGTCTCTTCCTTAGCTGGCTCATCTATGGCCGTAACACCTTGAAGAAAGGGCAAAGAGACCCCTTGGTCAAGGCGTTGGGCCCTGTCCACACCATCTTGAAAAATCAATACTATGTCGACGAGTTCTATCAGGCCACGTTCGTGAGGGGATCACTGGCGCTGGCAAATCTTTTTTATCAAGTTGATCACCGCTGGGTCGTCGATCCGATCGTCAACGCTGTTGGCCGCGCCAGCGTCGCACTGGCCAGCGCAGGGAGTTATTTTGATGAACACTTTGTTGACGGCACCATCGAGCTAGTCGTCCGGTTTGGTCCTGCAACGAGTAGACTTTATCGCCTCTTTGAGATCCATGTGCTCAATGCCGTTGTTGATTCTGTCGGCCAGGTCACTAAAATGAGCGGCGAAAAGCTTCGCACCATCCAAACAGGGTGGGTGCAAAACTATCTGATGGTTGCCCTGATCACTGTTCTGGTGATGTTAGGGCTGTATCTTGTTTATCTTTTATAGTGCCTTGGGAACAAACGCTCGCTTGCGAGTAATCCCAGGAGGAATGTTGATATGAGCTTTCCAATGTTGTCTGTGATCACCTTCGCACCTTTGTTGGGGGCCTTGCTGATTCTGTTGATTCCTAATGAGAAAGAAGGCCTTATCGCCAAGCTTTCCATCGCGATGAGTTCCCTGATTCTCGTTTTGGCGTTTGTACTTCTCTTCCGCTATGACAAAGCAGTGGGCGGGATGCAGTTTATGGAAGTGCACCAGTGGATTCCTACCATTGATGTCTACTACCGCATGGGCGTCGACGGCCTCAGCGTACCGATGATTTTCTTGACAGCGCTGCTCTCTCTTTTGGCTATTTTCTATTCCTCCTTCACCATCAAAGAGAACATCAAGCAGTACTTTCTCCTCTTTCTGATGCTGGAAATGGGCATGTTCGGCGTCTTTGTTTCTCTGGACTTCATCCTGTTTTATGTCTTTTGGGAAGTGGGATTGGTGCCCATGCTGCTGTTGATCGCTTTTTGGGGCGGGGAGCGGCGTTTGTATGCCTCGATCAAGTTCTTCCTGTATACCTTGACGGGCAGCGTCGGGATGCTGCTGGCCATTCTGGGTGTTTATTTGGATACCGGCACCTTTAGCATCATGGACGCAGCCGCCTTGCAACCTTTTGCCGATAATTGGCCCCTTGCTGTGTTGGCTTTCTGGGGGTTCTTCATCGCTTTTGCCATCAAGGTGCCTATTTTCCCCTTCCATACCTGGTTGCCAGATGCTCACACAGAAGCCCCCACCGCGGGGAGCGTCATTCTCGCCGGCGTACTGCTGAAGTTGGGTGCCTATGGTCTGATTCGAATTACGATGCCCCTTTTCCCCGAAGTGTTCGGGTATTTCTCCTATAACGTCCCCATCATACCCATCCTGGCTGTGATCAGCATTGTCTACGGTGCGCTGGTTTGTATGGCTCAATGGGATCTCAAACGGCTGATCGCTTATTCCTCCGTCAGCCATATGGGCTACGCTGCACTGGGCATCAGCGCGACGGCGGCCAGTTTCGCCCAAAGCAGTGATCCGGGTTTGATAACCAGCGCCACCTTGGGCCTCGATGGGGCTGGCATGCAGATGTTCACCCACGGCATTATCACGGGCGGGCTCTTCTTCCTGGTTGGCATTATCTACGAGCGAGCCCATACCCGTGAACTGCGTAGCTTTGGCGGTTTGGCCAGCCAAATGCCCTATTACTATGCCCTCATGATGGTCACCGGCTTGGCATCCTTGGGACTGCCCGGCTTGACCGGTTTCTGGAGCGAGTTATTTGTTTTCCGGGGCACCTTTGGCGTCATTCCGGTCTTCGCCTTTATCGGCATTATTGGGATTATCTTCACTGCAGCCTACATGCTTTGGAAGGTGATCCAATATATGTTCCTGGGCGAGTTCGATCAAGAAAAATGGGATCAAGCTACCCATCACGCCCCTGTGACCGATATGACATGGTGGGAAAAAACTACCCTATGGCCCTTAATCCTGATCATGGTTGGTCTTGGGTTCTATCCTACGCCTATCCTTAGTTATTTCAACAGCGCGGCGATAACGTTGCTGGAAAAATTACAATAGCCACCTCTCCGAAGGAACATCGATGAGCTTTCCCTTGTTGAGCATCCTCCTCTTCACGCCTGTTGTGGGAGCGCTCGTTATCTTTGCCCTGCCCAAAGAAAACCATGTGGCGATCAAACTGGTCTCGTTTGTGAGTTCATTCATAGTCATGGCGCTTTCCATCTACTTGTTCTTTGCGTATGATCAAGCCACTGGCGGCCTCCAATTCCAAGAAAAAGTTCCCTGGATTCCCACCTTGGGCATCTCCTATCATCTTGGGGTCGATGGAATCAGCCTGCCGCTCCTGTTGCTCACGGGGGTGATTATCTTCTGCGGTGTTCTGATTAGCTGGGCCAAATCCGACCGAATCAAAGAGTTCTTCGCGTTGTTGTTGATTTTAGTGACCGGTGTCTTTGGCGTTTTTGTCTCACTCGATTTGTTCCTGCTGTTTTTCTTTTATGAATTGGCCGTGCTGCCGATGTACCTGCTGATTGGCGCTTGGGGATGGCCCCGGCTCCGTGAATATGCGGCGATGAAACTGACCCTCTATTTGCTGGTTGGAAGCGCGTTCGCCTTTGTTGGTGTCCTGGCCATCTTTTATCAGGCGGGGTTAGGCACTTTCGACATCCTCAAACTCGCCGAGGTGAACTTCTCCCCTCGCTTCCAGACTATCTTCTTTTTGCCCATTTTCGTTGGCTTCGGTGTCCTGGCCGGCCTGTGGCCTTTTCACACTTGGTCACCCGATGGCCACGCGGCTGCCCCAACGGCGGTCAGCATGCTCCACGCTGGTGTGCTGATGAAGATGGGCGCTTATGGTGCGCTGCGGGTAGGGATGCTGCTCTTACCGCTGGGAGCCCGAAGATGGCTTCCCTGGATCGTAGTCCTGACCCTGGTCAACGTCGTCTATGGAGCGATGGTCGCCTTCGCTCAAAAAGATTTCAAATATGTCATCGCTTATTCCAGCGTTAGCCACATGGGTTATGTGATCATGGGCTTCGCCACCATGACGGTCATCGGCATCAGCGGCGCTTCTTTGCAAATGTTCTCACATGGCATCATGACGGGTCTATTCTTTGCTGTCGTCGGTTTGATCTACCGCCGCACGCACACCAGACATATTTCCGAATTAGGTGGGCTGGCTCAAAAAATGCCCGTTGTTACGGTCGCTTTCATCATCGGCGGGCTGACTTCGCTGGGGATGCCCGGCTTAAGTGGGTTTGTAGCCGAATTCCAAGTATTGACCGGCGCGTGGCAAACATACCCTCTCATCGCGGTGATCTCCTTGCTTGGTATCGTCATTACGGTGGCCTATATTCTGAAAGTTTCCTATAGAGTTTTCTTTGGCGAGCTTAAGCCCGAATATGAAAGCATATCTGAAATATCACTGCAAGAAAAAGTAGCAATCTCGATGCTATCGATCCTTCTGATCGTCGTTGGTCTCTACCCTCCGATTTTGCTTGATGTCATTCAAGTCGGCGTTGAACCCCTGGTGATGATCTTTAAGTAGTCGCCAGTGCCTAAAATCCATCTTCTTGGAGAAGCTGCATGAATCTGCCACAAACACTATCGTTACTCTCACCTGAACTTGTTTTGCTCGTCACGGGCCTTCTCGTTTTGATTCTGGATTTAAGTTGGCGAGATCAAAAGAAACCATGGCTGCCCTATGTTGCTCTAGGGGGGCTGGCTGCCAACTTGATGGTCATCGTCGTGCTATGGAACCAAGACGTGACATTACTTGAAGGTATGTACACCGTCGATCGGTTTGCCCTCCTGTTTAAGTCCATCGCAGTGGTAACGTCAGGCTTGGTTATTCTCGTTGCGATGGAATTTATGCAAGCTCACACCCCTTACGATGGTGAGTTTTACGGCTTGCTGCTTTTTGCAACCCTGGCGATCAGTTTGATTCCCTCGGCTACCAATTTGATCTTGATCTATTTCTCGATTGAGATGGTCAGTATCACATCCTACATTTTGACAGGTTTTCTCCGCTACGACCCAAAATCCAGCGAGGCGGCGATCAAGTATTTCTTTTATGGGGCCGTGGCCTCTGCTGTGATGCTTTATGGCATGTCGCTCCTTTTTGGCGCCACCGGTTCAACAAGTCTGAGCGGAATTGCGGGGATCATCCAACAGCGAGGTGCTTCCATCCAGGGAGTGATCTATCCAGCCGTGATTTTGATGTTGGTCGGGTTGGGATTCAAGATCAGTGCCGTGCCGTTCCACCAGTGGG
>CAZXXW010000196.1:0-1071 GCA_964644835.1 uncultured Anaerolineales bacterium | reverse complement strand
GCCCCCACGCCGGTAACGGCCTTTTTATCGGTGGGTCCCAAGGCAGGTGGATTCGCCGCGCTGACGCGCATCTTCCTCGTCGCTCTGCCCAGCATCCAGCTCGAACGAACCTATTTGTTTGCCGTCATCGCCGCAGCGACCATGACCCTGGGCAACCTGGTTGCTATCTGGCAAAACAATATCAAACGGCTGTTGGCTTATTCCAGCATCGCGCAGGCAGGGTATCTCCTGCTGGGTATTGTTGCCAGCACCCACACAGGCACGACCGCGCTGATCTTCTATCTGTTCGTCTATTTGCTTGCTAATCTGGGGGCGTTCACCATCGTGATTATCGTCTCGAATGGTGACGAGGGGGAGTCTCTTGACGATTATGCCGGATTGAGCCGGCGATCTCCACTGTTGGCTTTGGCGATGCTGCTGTTTTTGCTCTCGTTAGCAGGGATTCCCCCCATGGCAGGCTTTATCGGGAAAGTTTACCTTTTCGCCGCCATTATGCAAGACGGTCTGATAGGATTGCTGCTGGTTGCCATTTTGAACAGTGTCGTCTCCCTGTATTATTACCTGAAAATTGTCAGGCAGATGTACATTCTCCCACCCGAAACAGATAAGCCGATTAGACCCTCACGAGCGCTTTTTGCTGCACTGTTGATCACCTTGATTGGCGTGCTCCTGTTGGGCATCTATCCAAACCCCATACTTGCGTTGATTCAAACGGCCGCTCTCGGGTTCATGCCAGGGTAGGCTTCGGTTGCCATGAATCAACAAAAGACAACTGGTAAAGAACGAACCAGTTGTCTTTTGTTTTATCAAGATTTCTTCATGGAATGGCAAAATCGTTTGAAGTCGTTTGAAATGAGTTAATCAATAAACTCCTACTGGTTTTCGTCCGCAGTCTCAACGATCTCCTTGACCTGGCGGCGCATCCAGGTCAGCGCTTCGGGTTCGTGGCGACGCACCAAGAGCACGGAGGTGGGTACCGATTCGGCTACCGCTGTGGTCAACGAGCCAAACAGGTCCGACTCCATAGTGTGGGCTAAAGCCGCCCCGATAACGACCAAGTCGTAGGCATTT
>CAZXXW010000195.1:0-6587 GCA_964644835.1 uncultured Anaerolineales bacterium | reverse complement strand
CATCAACGGCGACAATCGTGCGGGTCTCGGGGTCAATGGTGAGGGTTAGGTTCGGCCGGCCAAAGTGGCGGGCAAAGGCGGCAAGGGCGGCATCATCGTAAGGGATTCGTTCCCGGAAGGCAATGCCATAATCCGACTCGGTCAATGAGCAGAGCGGCTTGGGCGTCACACAAGTCACGCCGAGGTCTGCCAGCCAGCCGCACAACTGCCGGGCCAGCCCCGGGGGCAGCCAGGCGGCATCATCAACGGCGACCAACACCGTGTGAGCCGATGTCATCTCTGCAATTTCGGGGAGCAATTCGGCTACACCTTTGTGTTCGGCAAACGAGAGAATCAAATCAACCTGGGGAAATTCATCCGGCAAATGATCTTCGGGGTCATCGATCATCGGCGGCAAAACCGCCGGGGCTTGCCAGACGTGAATTTCCCAATCGTCAGGGCCGTGGGAGCGAAGGTTATCGACATGCCGCTGACCGTATTGCCCGGATACGATCGCTAGAATGCGCATCTTTTCATCTCGCTTCATCGCTTGGCCTCACTTGAGCAGCACAATTCAACTCCTGTAAAAATGCGCTTTCGGATAAAGCATAGATCTGAATAGCATCTTCGAGGGTATCGAAACGGGACATGTAACAACCCGGACAACTCATCCGGTGTTCGAGGAAAACATCAACGGTTTGAGGCCACTGATTGAGAACATCGGCGATAACCAGATCGGAGGTAATTGGTTTCTTTTTCATAATTTATCCTTCGTTCAGCTTGGTGACCGCCCCAAAAACCGGGGCGGTCACCAATATGCACTATTCCCCTTGATTGAAGGCGATCAGTGTGGTGATCGTTTCCGGTTGCTCCTGGGGAAAAGGAATGGAAACGCCTTGCATGTCGAAACTTGTCTCTTCGGTTTGGGATTTGACCATCCCAACCTGAGGAGAATACCACTGAGTCTCGACAGTGGTCAAGGTTGACGAGAATTGCTGCCCTTCAAAAGCCACATTCATGGTCATCTCATTTTCACGGATGATCTTGACGGCTTCAGGGAAGTCACCCGCCTCTGTGGTGATCGCTTCTTGTCCGACCGCCTGCCAGGATAAATTCCAGGGGCTTTCATCCAAGACCACGCTGAAGGTCTGGCCGCCCTGGGTGGATTCGATATCGCCGGAGATCAAGATTTGGGTCTCCCAATCGTAGGTCCAATCGTTCTCCGCCATGGTTTCGGGGCTGGGCAGGAAAACGCCGGATGAATGTGTATAGGGGATGTCAGCAGTGCCCATCCCGCCGCCCCCAAACATCAGCTCCAATCCCATCGTAGGGAAGGTGATGATTTCGTTGTCTTCACAATCGACAGTATACGTCGCCGTCATCTGGGGATCATCGGCCTTCATCTCGAAGGTGGCGCTGGTTTCCCCAACATCTGTCACCGTCCAGGTGAATTGGAATATCCCCTCGGAGGTGGTCTGTTCGTAGACCCATTGGTTGCCAACGGTCATGGGCATCAGCGCGTTGGCACAGGCGCTCTCAACGGCGGGTTCGGCTTCGGTCTCTTTTTCTTGATCGGTCGGCTCGGGCTCTTCGGTTGCTTGCTCCTCCGCAGCATCGTCACCGCCACCGTCCGATTGAGTGGCTTGCTCTTCGGTTTCAGTTTCGGCAGTCTCGGTTGAGGGTTGTTCTTGCTGCGGTTCTGAGATGGGTTCCGTTTCCGCCGCGGGGGGAGCACTGTTCCCTAGGATACGCGCCGGAAGGCTGCAGGCCACGGCTGTCAATACCAATATCATCAATAAGGATATAAATCGGGTGTTCTGTTTGTTATTCATCGTTCTCCTTCCGTTTTAAGTTGATGCAGTTATCATGATTATGCCAGCGAAAGCGAAAACAAGGCCAAACGCTGGAGACAAGAAGGTAGAGAATTCATTTATGATCGAGGTACCCCTTTCACTCACTTAATCGATAAACATTTTCTTAATTCCACTATAGCACATCTTGACCAAACCTTCTTTGATCTAGCGCAAACTCAAGCGATTATGATGATTGCCCAAATGTTGACAGAAGCATCAACGCAAGTAGGTTAATGCACCCCAAGCGATCGTCCCCTCCTCTGACATCGAGGAGGGGACGATAAGGGGATGTTCAACGATGCAAGACTCTAGGGAAAAGACAGCCGCATGATTATGCGGTGATGGCAGCGAGATCCTCTTCCACAGTGCCGATCAGTTGGATATCAAAGTTTTCTTGCAAAACGTTGACAACGTTGGGAGAAAGAAAAGCAGGCAGTGTGGGGCCTAAACGGATGTGTTTGACACCCAAGGAGAGCAGCGCCAGCAAGACGATGACGGCTTTCTGCTCGTACCAGGCAATGTCATAAGAGATAGGTAGATCGTTGATGTCTTCCAACTCGAACGCATCCGCCAATTGCTGGGCAATATAGATCAGAGAATAGGAGTCGTTGCATTGCCCCGCGTCCAAGATGCGAGGGATCCCGCCAATATCGCCCAAGTCCAGCTTGTTGTAACGGTATTTGGCGCAGCCGGCCGTCAAAATGACGTTATCTTGCGGCAGGCCCTCGGCGATGTCCGTGTAATACTCTCGAGTGCGTTGGCGGCCATCACAACCGGCCATGACCACAAATTGTTTGATGTCACCGTTCTTGACAGCTTCGATGACCTTGTCAGCGACGCTCATCACCGTGGCGTGAGCGAACCCAATGGGAATATCCCCCGTCTCCAAGGCTTGGGGGGCAGGGCAGGTTTTGGCTTTGGCGGTGAGGGGGCTGAAATCTTTCTGGCCACCATCTTGGCGGTCAGGAATATGTTCGCACCCCGGATAGCCCGCTAACCCCGTGGTGAAAAGCCGGTCACGGTAACTCTCTTCGGGCGAAACGATGCAGTTGGTGGTCATCAAAATAGGGCCACCAAATTTCTCGAACTCTTCCGTTTGCCGCCACCAAGAGCCGCCATAATTGCCCACGAAGTGATCATATTTTTTGAAAGCGGGATAGGCATTGGCAGGAAGCATCTCACCGTGGGTGTATACTTTCACACCGGTGCCTTCCGTTTGCTCCAGCAGTTCTTCCATATCGCGCAAGTCGTGGCCACTGATCAAAATGCCGGGACCATCTTCAACGCCAAGATTGACCGCGGTCGGCTCGGGGTTGCCGTAGGCTTCCGTGTTGGCCTGATCCAATAAGGCCATGCCCTCCACGCCCATCTCGCCAGCCTTAAGCACCCAGCCGACCAAATCATCGGCACCGAGGCTGTCATCAAGGGTGACCAGGAGCCCTTCTTCTAAGAAGAATAACAGTTCATCGTTATAAGCACCGAGCACATAGGCGTGATCGGTGTAAGCCGCCAACCCTTTCAGTCCATAGGTGAGCAGTTCGCGCAAAGAGCGAATATCCTCATCCAGCTCGGCATCGCTCATCACACCGACTTCTCTCCCTTTGGCAATCAAGGTTTCGACATTATCATTCTCGGGGTGCCAGAGCGCGGCTTTGGGCGGTTCAACGGCACATTTTTCTGCATGCTGTCTGGACTTGCAAACGGCTTGAGCTTCTTTTTTGAGTGCATCGCGCAGTTCAATGGCTTCTGCAATCAGTTTCACGAAGCGTTCACGGTCGAAATTGACGTTGGTGATGGTGCTGAAAAGACCTTTCGCAACGGCAAGATCGGCAGCTGGATTGGTAACGCCCAGCTTGCGACCATTCGAGGCCCAGAACGAAAGTCCTTTCAATGTCCAGATCAAAAGGTCTTGCAATTGAGCCACTTCGGGGCTTTTACCGCAGACACCGCGGACGGTGCAACCTTCATTGCGGGCTGCTTCTTGGCATTGGTAACAAAACATATCCATAACGATCTCCTTTTTTCTGAGTTTTGACGGATTAATCAGAAGTGGATTTTTATTTCATCCTTGATTTAGAAATATCTGCCACAACTGACTAAACTATATCTAATCCCAAACAATCTGTCTTTGATCTAGCGCAAACTCAAGCGGATATATTTTTGACAGGATCAACAAGATAAAAAAACCTGCCAGATCACGTTCGTCTGGTGGGATTTTTCATACGTAAGATTGATAAACGCTTAGAACCTGGACAAATCCATCTCACCCGGCTCGATGTCGCCGACGGGGATATCTTCTGCCAGGCTGACCAACCCGTGGGGATAGGTGATGATCACCTGTTGGCGCTCGCTCCGCACCAGGCCGCGGTCCTCCCAATCGCTCAACACCCGGCTGACGGTGTACAAGGTGGTTCCGGTCATTTCGGCAATATCCTGGCGTGAAAGGGGCAAATCAACCAAGACGCCCTGCTCTGTTTTGCGCCCGGATTGGCGCGCCAGCCGCAGAATCGTGCGGGCAATCCGCCGCTCAACCCGCTGAGTCGATAATTCCCGCACACGGTTTTGGAACTCGCGAATCTGCCCGGCCATAATCTTCACCGCGTTGAGGGCGATGCGGGGAAAGCGCTCGGTAAGCCGCGTCAACGTGTCCTGGTGCCAAACCAGCGCCCGGCACACCCCTATGGCCTGCGCCGAGACAGGATAAGGCTGTCCTGGCACCATGGCGATGATGCCGTATTCCCTGCCCGGGCTGAGATAGCCCAGGATCACTTGTTGCCCATCGTTGGTCACCTGGGTCAATTTCACTTTGCCCACAAGCAAGACATAAATCGATTCAGCGGGATCTGCTTCTAAAAAGAAAAAAGCACCATCCTCGAGACGACGCTGGCGAGCAGCATCGATGATCTGTGCAAGTTCATCGTCAACCAGACTATCAAACAGGGCAACGTTACGGACGATTTCGAAGTTTACCAAGGAAAGTTTCATGCCTCTATTGTACCTGATTGGCAAGTTTGCTTGGCAAGGCAACCGCATTTTGAGATCATTACGGCCTGAAAAAAAAGCACCCCGATTATGGTCGAAAGGTGCGCAGGCGGTCAATCAGCACACTCGCCCAAGACGCGCATGCAAAGCACGCAACGCCGAAGCGAGCGCAACGCTGTTCAATGCGCTGATGAATTGCAAATCCGATCACTCGCATCAAAATATCTAACCATGAAGCAGCACCATCTAAATGTGGTAAAATCATTACAGCATTGAGATAAAAAAATAGAAAAACGGAGTGCATCATGACGAAGTTTAAGGCCATTATCAAAAAGCATCCGGTCGCGACCTATTTCATATTGACGTTTATCGTCTCATGGGGCGGAGTCCTGATCTTGGGTGCGCCTCACGGGATGCCAACCACCCAAGAGCAATTCGAGCGGCTCTATCCGATCGTCTTCTTGCCCTATTTGCTCGGCCCGCTGGTCTCCGGCCTCGTCTTGACCGCCATCGTCGATGGCAAAGCCGGTTTTCAAAAACTATTTTCCCGCTTGACGAAGTGGCGGGTGAACATTCGCTGGTACGCGATTGCGCTGCTGACCGCCCCGCTCTTGGCGGTTTCGATCCTCCTGGCGCTCTCGCTGATCTCCCCGGCATTTCTCCCCGCCATCTTCACGGCAGATGATAAACTCGCTCTCCTGATGATGGGAATCGCCATCGGCCTGATCGGCGGCGGCCTGATGGAAGAGCCCGGCTGGACGGGGTTCGCGATTGCCAAACTGAGAGGGCGCTGCGGCGTTCTCCCCACCGGCCTGATCGTTGGTTTTTTGTGGGGCCTGTGGCACGTCCTGCCGACCTACTGGGGAAGTGGGGACTCTTCCGGGGCGCTTTCCCTCGCCTTGCTGCTGCCGCCGAGTTTCTTCTACATTGCTGTATTACCAGCCTACCGGGTGCTGATGGTCTCGGTCTATGATCGCACCAAGAGTCTCTTCGTCGTCATTCTGATGCACGCCAGCCTGACAGCGAGCACGCTCTTTGTGCTCGCCCCCTCGGTGGGAGGTGTGAACCTGTTTCTCTATTATCTCCTCTTGGCCGCGGTGTTATGGGGCATCGTTGCAGCGGTCAATGTGAACAACGGCGAGGAACACTGACAGACTATGGTCAGCAGGCAGGCAGAAAAAGAAAAAAGCTGGAGGTAACAAAATGAGCCCTGACAACTCAGACAAAATGATTTTACACATCATGGGGACCAGCTTAATGTATCGGTTCGATCAACCCATCATTCGGTTGGGCCGCGCCAGTGACAACGACCTCGTCATCGAAGATACCTTCACATCCCGCCAACACGCCGAGATACATTGTCGAGATGGTTACTTTGACCTCACCGACCTTGATTCAACCAGTGGGACCTATGTAAACGGGAATAAAATCAAGACCTACCGCCTGGTCAAAGGGGACGTGATCACCCTCGGTACGGTCCACCTGGTTTTCGAGCGAGAAGAATACCCCGATCAGAAAGCGTCGACGCCGGCTAAGCCCGGGCGAAAATCGAGTCAATCGAACGGCAATACCACCGATCTTTCCGGAAGAAAACAGAAATAGCGAGGCATTGGCTGTGTTGCTGCCGCTCATTGCGATCATAGCGTGCCTATGAGCGTATGGGATTCGGCATCTTATTCAATGACCGATTCATTGCGGGGATGGTTCATATTTGCAGAAAAATTAGTAGACACTTTAGAGCGAACGTCGGTCGAGTGCTGCGAAGCGCTTTTT
>CAZXXW010000194.1:0-6603 GCA_964644835.1 uncultured Anaerolineales bacterium | reverse complement strand
GCCTAATGAACCTCCTCAACTCTCTCCCTTATCTTAAATTGTCTGGCTTGTCTGCGTTAGCATTCCCAAATACAACTAAATCTTATATAATATTACATTGGTACTGCTTACGCCCATCCATGAGCCGTGTGCTCTAGACGGGCAGAAAAAGAAAACTATAGCTTCTTGATATACAAACAACCGGTTAACTATGGGTAAAAAAGATAAACGAATGAGGCAACGAGCGGCTGCCTTGCGCCTCAATGGCCTAAAAGCGCTCAAACGCGGCGATTACGATGAAGCTCTTGAGATATGGGAGGGTATCCAACCGCAAAACTTACAGCCCTCTGAGGGGATTGTTGAAGCGTATTTTCGAAGGGGGCTTAAAAGATTGTACGGGCCAAATACTGACGACGAGGCTGGTATGGAGGACCTCAGGTTGGCTTTTAATCTGCAACCCGAAGACCCTGTATATGCCTATCATTATGGCCTTGCCTGCCACCATCTTGGCAAGTTGGAAGAAGCCTTGCGGGCATACCAGGATGCTCTTCAGGGCCAAGACGATCTCAGGGAACGGGTTGCCTATCCATTGGCCCTCGCCAACCAACAACTGGGGCATGACCCATCCAAACTGCCGGTATGGAGCATGCTCAACGCAACTGAACGCGCCATGTTCGAGCAAATCAGCGCGTTCTCGCGCCGTCCTTATACCATATCCTCCCAAGCGCCAATTCTGTGGCAGGGTATCGCCGCGCTTGATCAGGGAGAGGATGAGAAAGCAGCACAACTGCTTACACAAGGGACAGAAACCAACTCACAGCCGTCGAAGAATCTAGCGCATTATTACTTGGGAGTGCTTTCAGCTCGACGAGAAGACCTGCAAGGCGCCCGAAAGCACTGGACGATAGCCTACGCACAAGGATACCGTTCACCCCGCTGCGAACATAATTTGGCGCAGGTTTATCATGACATTGCGGAGACTTACCTGGAAAACGATCAGCCCCAAGAGGCGCTTGCCGCGGCGGAAGAAGCCAATCGACATAAAACGCAGAATAGTTTGGACGAATTGATCTCTCAAGCCCACCAGCGTTTGGCCTATCAAGCCGCCAAAGCAGGCCAATGGCAAGATGCTAAAGAGCATTGGAAGAAAGCTTATCAGATGGAAGATGGCAGCTTCCGGTTGATCTTCAATCTGGCGCTTGCCCATGAAAAGGATGAACGCTTTATTGAGGCTGGCGAGGCCTGGCGTGAGGCTTTGCGCAGGCGGCCCCGAAGGGATGATCATCCGGACGCACTCACGGATGAGGAGGTGGCCCAAATTTGGAAGCGCGCCGCGGAAGCCTATGAAAAAGCGGGAGATTTGGATGAATCCATTTATGTGTATCGCCAAGCGGTCAAGTATAACCCCGACAGCCTGGCTACTCGCCATCAGCTAGCTCGCGGACTCACCGAGGCGGGGCGCCTTGAAGCTGCCGAGAACGAGTATGATCGCATTCTCGACCGGGATTCAAATGATGTAGAAGCCCTTCTTCGACGTGGGGAGTTGGCTGTCTCCAGCCAGCATTGGTGGCGCCAGGGCAATCCTACCCGCTATTGGGAACGAGTTTTGGCAATAGAACCCGATCATGACGAGGCGCGCCAATTATTAGCCGATTATTATATTGATCTGGTCGAGAATCGCCTTGCGAGCTATTCACTCCAAGATATTTTAGAGAAATACCAAACAGCTTTGGAATATCAACCCGATAAAAGCAGAGCGTTAACGGGCTTGGCGCACTATCTCTTACAAGCGGATAACTTGGAACAAGCCCAAACGTATCTGGATCGGGCTCTAAATAATGCCGGCAATGATTTAGCCGTTTACGATGATATTATCACCGTTTGGCTTCAAAATGACGAGCCGGATCGGGCTTGGCAGGTGATGGAGCGGGCGGAGGCGCGAGTCAAGAAGATTCCCTTTGAGTTTTATCTAGACCAGGCACGCTATTGTTTTCATTGTGAGAATGCGGACATAGCCAAGCCTTGGTTGCAAAGAGCTGAAGAGCTGGCCCCTAAAAATTATCCTATTCTTGTAGAAATTGCTCAGATGGCGGTTGCTGAAGACGCGCTTGAGGTTGGCAAGGAATATCTTGATAAGGCCTGGAAAGCCAGCCAACAAAGGGGCGATTTAAACAATATCATGGGTGTCTATTATGCAAAGACAGATAGCATGAAGCGAGCCAGGCAGCATTGGCAGCAGGCGGAACAGATAGCGCACAGGATGCGCGACTTCGATTTGCTTGAGCGCATCGAAGCAGCTAAAATGATATTCGATTCAGAACATGGGCTGCTAGATTTGTTTATGAGGGATTTCCCCGATAGATTTCCCGACGCGCCTGATTAGTTTTCATGATAGAGGTAAAAAGTTATGTCAACCACTGAAAATGATTCATCCAAAAAAGATGGGCGGATACCTCGCAGCGGTGGACGTCCTTCCGATTTAACTAGCAGCGACCCTTATATCGTGTTGGGCTTGAAGCGAGGTGCATCTTCGAGTCAGGTCAAACGGGCTTACTTTGCTATGGTGCGAGAATATCCCCCGGAGCAAAACCCGGAGGTCTTTAAGATTGTTCGAGCAGCTTACGAAAAACTTCGAACCGATAAGGCCAAGGCTGAAACTGATCTATTCTTGTTCCGGCCTCCCTATCCTTGGGAAGCTCGCAAACGCAAACGTAACTATGATCTCGATGTGCATGCTGAAGATGTCTATGTTCTTCTAAGACAACATGGTGATCTGGGGCGAACGGACTTCAATCAAGACTACCGCGGGGTCCCCTTATGAGCAACCGGCGTCAAGTCTGGGAGACGCTGGCCCGTTTATTAGCACGGCTTGAAGAGGGGCCAAAAAGTGGTGAAAGCCCGCAGGCCATGTCGGCAGAAATCGAAGCGCTGGCTCAACAAGTCCGCAAACTCGGAAAAGAACAATTCAAAGCCAACACGCTCTCGGAGAAACAAATTTTGGAATTGCAGCAGGCCCTGGACGAACTTCAGACAACCAAACATCAAAGTGACAAGACAATAGAGGCCCTTCTTGAAGAACGCGCTGCGCTAATCCAAAAACAGTATTTGGAATCCTTACTCCCAGTTTTAGATAGCGTCGAAAACGCCATCGCTAGCGGGGATAAATATTTGGCTATCCGCGATAAAGCGGCTCAATCTGACCATCTTGATGAAAGACGCGGTGTCCTTGTCTCCCCGGCGGACAGGGTGATGTTGGCCGGATGGCTGGATGGCTTGCGCATCGTGCGCGAGCGGTTGTTGGAAATCCTTGAGGCTGGCGAGGTGACTCCCATTCCTGCAATCGGCCATCCTTTTGACCCCCACCTGCACGTGGTCGTTGAACGCACCTCGGAGGCAGCCGAGGGGATTGAACCTAACACAATTGTCGGCGAAGAACGCCGCGGCTACCGAAACGACGCTGGTGTCTTGCGGTATGCCGATGTGATCGTGTACCGGCCTTAGCTATGAACGTGAGGAGATGCTTCAGCCATAACGATCTTCTTGCATTCAGGACGCGATCGATTCACTGGATCAGTTTCGTTATTTGTGGCGATCTCAAAAACAGATGAATGAATTCATCAAAAAGCACTAGAATCAGGAAAAAATATCCCATGAAACAAATTGTTGGAATTGACTTAGGAACGACAAATTCGGGGGTCACCGTTGTAAAAAACGGGGCGCCTCAAATGCTTCTTAATGGGGAAGAGCGGATCATTCCCTCCGTGGTAGGGTATTCGAGCGATCACAAATGGCTGGTGGGTACCCCGGCGCGCAACCAATACATCCTTGCGCCGGAGAATACGGTCCAGTCGATCAAGCGCAAGATGGGTACGGATGCTCGGGTAACCTTGGCGGGTAGGGAGTTTACTCCGCAAGAAATTTCTAGTTTTATACTGCGCGAATTGAAAGAAATCGCCGAACGCAACTTGGGACACGAAGTCACCGATGCTGTCATCACCGTGCCCGCATACTTCTCCGATGCTGCTCGTCAGGCCACCCAAGATGCCGGGCGGATCGCCGGGTTCAACGTGCGGCGAATTATCAACGAGCCCACCGCAGCGGCTCTGGCATACGGCCTAAATCAGATTGAAGATCTCATGGTGCTTGTCTACGATCTGGGAGGAGGCACCTTTGACGCATCTTTGGTTGAATTGATGGAGGGTGTCGTTGATGTCCGGGCCAGCCATGGGAATACCCAATTAGGCGGTGATGACTTCGACCGGTTGCTTGCCGAACATCTTGCAGACCACTTTCAACAAGAACATCAGGTCGATTTACGCCAAGATCGACGGGCATGGGCGCGTTTGATCCGGGCGGCAGAGGCGGCTAAAATTGAGCTTTCTTCCCATCCTTTTGCCTGGATCAAGGAAGAATATTTGGTTGAAAAGGACAATGTGCCTTTGCATCTTGAGCATGAGGTAAGCCGCCAAACATTTGAGGGATTGATCTATGATTTGATAAAAGAGACGCTTGATTCCATCGATCAAGTAATGGCTGATGCTCAAGTTTCCGCCGAGGAAATCGACCAAGTCTTGCTGGTCGGCGGATCCACGCGGGTTCCGTTGGTGAGGGAGTTGATCGAACAGCATTTGGGCATTGAACCGCAGGTACTGATCAACCCCGAGGAAGCTGTGGCGCTGGGAGCTGGTGTTCAAGCGGCGATCATCGAGGGGAAACCGATTGATGCCATCTTGGTCGATGTAACCCCGCATTCTTTGGGTATCGCCATCGCGGAAACTCGTTTAGGGCGTTTGGTCACTGATCGTTATAAACCTTTGATCCATCGCAACACGACCATCCCGGTCACAAAGGAGGAAGTTTTTCATACGCTTTTTCCCGATCAAGATACGGTCAAAATCGAGGTTTATCAGGGAGAGAGCCTGACGGCATCGAAGAATACACTTCTGGGGGATTTTCTCATCACGGACCTGAAGTCAAAAAATCCTGGTGATCTTGCTGCGGTTACCGTGCAATTTGATCTAGATGTAAACGGTATCCTCACTGTCACCGCACGCGATCGGGAAACAGGCCACGCGGAAAACATCACGGTAGAGGCATCCCCCATGCGGCTAAGCGAAAGAGAACTTTTGGAAGCCAAGCATAGAATGGATCAATCAGAATCGTTCAGCACATCGACGGCTACTGTTTTCGTCGAACGGGCTCAGGCGCTGTTGAAGGATGGCGATTTGACCGCAGAACAGCAAGATCAATTGAGCGCCTTGCTCGAGGACATTCAAGCCGCCGAGGATGGCGGTGACATCTCCCGGCGTGAAGAATTGCAGGATACATTGCTGGAGATGTTATTCGATTTGGAAGATTGAATCCAACCTGTTTATCCTGTCCACCTTATTCGCTGGCCCGGATAGCCAGGTCAATGAACAAGGCCGCCGACCAGGAATACATCGGTGTGGCGCCAGGGGGCGGCTCCCCGTTGTGGGGGCTGTAATATTCATATATATCGTTGTCGAAGCTGGGCGTGTCCCCCGCCACGGAAGCCAGGGAAGGTAGGGGACGGCTCAGCTTTCCCCTGGCGGGCCAAGTAACGTTTGCGAAAATGGGCCTGGAAGCGGTATCAAGCGTTGAAGCGCGCCCATCGTCGGGCAGTATGGACGGCGCGAGTATGGAGGCCACTGCCTACCTTACCCACGAAGACGGTGTCAATCTAGTCTGGCAGATCAACAGTACCCGTCTGGCTGAGAAGGAACGTCTGGATGGTCGCTATCTGCTGGTCACCAACGATTGGAACCTCTCCCACCACGAAATGTTCCAACTGTATCGAGAAAAAGATGCCGGGGAGAAGCGCTTCTTCATTAGTAAGAATGACCTCAAAGTCGCACTGGTCTATCTGCATAAAGATCGACGCATTGCCAGCATGATGATGCTCAACATGGTCGCTCTGCTGGCCTACAGCCTACTTGAACGCCAGATGCGCCAGCAAGGCCTGCAAATCACCACCCGCCAACTGAATCAAACAGTTACAGAATTTGACCATGATCGAGACCCACTGCCTCGATGGCAGCGTTATGCGGCAGTTGACCGGCCTGACACCCGAAATGCAAGCCATCCTGCCCCTGGTGGCTGCTGGTTTGAAGACCCTTGTCGAAGATGTGGTGCCATCGCAAAACCCACCCATCTTGCCAGATTCAGCGTCTCCTTTGGGTTTTCCTGCTCTCGGTTGACTGACCCAATATCCCAGGGCGGCATGCGTCAATCCAACCAGATGGGAGTGGAATTGACCATCTGCTCAGCCTATCGGCTTCAATCTACAAGCCGTATCAGGCAGCTGCCCCGGTTTCGTATACAAAATCGGTTCTTTTCAAGCTCTTTTTTCGTTTTTAAGGTGCGAAAAACAGGTTTAGGCTAAGAGACCGACCTCCGCCAGTTGCAGTTCATCATTTGCCAATCCATAAAGTATGTAGTCGAGATTTCCAAATCTCGCTTTCGCGGGACCGTGGTGTGCACTTTCGGTGTGGAAACCCCGGCCATGCAATTGTTTCTCCAGAGTATCGAGAAGTTGTCAGTTGATGACCTGAGGGGAGGACCTATTTTGAATAGGTCCCGGTTTGCGGCGTGGAAATCCGAAAC
>CAZXXW010000193.1:0-6618 GCA_964644835.1 uncultured Anaerolineales bacterium | reverse complement strand
CCGACGACGCGCCGGTGACCAGGACGCGTCGCCCGGCGATGACCGAGCCGACCCGGCGATCGTCGTTGATCGCCGAGGCCCGGCGCAGCAAGTCGTTGATGTTCACCTTGCGCAAACGGCTGACGCTGACCTTGCCGCCGATCAATTCGTAGATTCCCGGCATCGTCCGGAAGCCGACCCCCTCCTGGCGGCAAATATCGGCCAAGCGGCGGATCAACTTGCCCGGCGCGGTGGGGATGGCGATGATCACTTCCTGGATGCGTTTGTTCTTGATCGCGGTTCGTAGATTGTCCAGGGTGCCGACCACGGGCACGCCGTGAATCTGGCTGTTTTGTTTGGCCTCGTCATCGTCGAGAAAGCAAATCGGATTGAGATTTAATTGCGGGTTTTTTTGGATTTCGCGCACCACCAACGCGCCGGCGTCCCCGGCGCCGATGATCAGGGCGCGCCGGTCGATCCATTTGCGCTCGCTGCCGTTGGCCGCCGTCGAGCGGCTCTCGGCGATCAGCCGCGAGCTGAAGCGCAGCCCGCCGGTCAACAGGATCGAGAGCAGCCAGTCGATCACCAGGGTGGCGCGGGGGAAGCCGATATAACCGGGCAGCCGCGCCTGGATGTAGGTCATCAGGATGACGGCGACAGAGAGCACCACCGAAGCAGATGTCACCGCGCTGAGGATCAGGCGCAGTTCGTGGGTGCTGGCATAGGCCCACAGGCGCCGGTAGAGGCCAAAGCTGTAATAAATCAAGGGTTTGATCACCAGCGCCAGAATGGCCATCCGGATCGCCTGGGGCAGATAATAGACGAACAGATTGCCCAATTCGAAGCGGAGCGCGAAGCTGACTAGGACCGACGTCACGATTAAGAACAAGTCGCCGATCAGAAAGACGCGATTGCGGATCGGCACCCGGTCGAACAGCGCCTTAGCTTGCTCGAAGAGATGTTTGATTCTGGCGAGTAACTTTTTCTTGGTCACGAACGCATCCAATCGACGGTCTGGCGCAGGCCTTCGTCCAGGCCGGTGCGGGGCTTGAAATTCAAGATTCGTTCAGCCCGAGATGGGTCTCCCACCGAGCGGTAGATGTCGCCGGGACGCAAGGGCCCATAGGTGGGCTCCGGCGTGTCGGGAATAATCTCCCTTAGCGTATTCAAAATATCCAAAATGGTGATCTCTTCACCGGAGCAAATGTTGATGATCTCGCCCGCGGCCTGGGGCGTGTCGGCGGCGATCAGGTTGGCCCGGGCAATGTCCTTGACGAAAACGAAATCGCGGCTTTGTAGCCCATCTCCGTGGATCGTGGCCGCTTTCCCTTCCAGCAGCCGGTGGATGAAAATCGGGATCACCGCGGCGTAGTCCGACGCTGGCGATTGCCGCGGACCATAGACGTTGAAATAGCGCAGCGCGGTCACGCCCATCTCCGTGGTCCGGGTGTAGAGATCGGCATAAATTTCATTCACCCGTTTGGAAGCCGCATAGGGCGACAGCGACATCGTCTCGCCCGTTTCTCGTAAGGGATAATCCTGGGATTCCCCGTACACGGCCGCGCTGGAAGCGGTCACCACCCGCCGGACGCCTGCCTTTTGGGCAGCCTGGAGTAGCATTTCGACGCCGTGCACGTTGGTGTCAAAGCAGGCTAGGGGATTCTCCACCGATAGGGGCACGGAGACGAAGGCGGCCTGGTGGAAGACGATCTCGACGCTGTCAACGGCTTTGGCGACCTGTTCCGGGTCTCGTAAATCCGCTTCGGTGATCTCGATGGACGATTCCACCTCGGCCAAATTCTCGCGTTTGCCCGTTGAGAAGTTGTCCAGCACGCGGACACGATCGCCGCGCTCTAACAGCTTTCGCACAATGTGGGAGCCGATGAATCCCGCTCCGCCGGTGACCAGACAGGTCCTCATTTATTGTCCTTTCAAGCCAAAGATCGTCGCCGGTGTGCGCAGAATGATCAAGGCGTCCAGCACCAAGCTGCGGTGCTTGATGTAATAGAGGTCATACTCCAATTTTTCGGAGGTCTCATCGACCGTGGCGGCGTAGCCGTAATTGACCTGGGCCCACCCGGTGATGCCCGGCTTGACCAACAGACGCGCTCGATAGAAGGGGATCTGACGCTGGAACCGGGCGACCAGCTTGGGACGCTCGGCCCGCGGCCCGACCAGGCTCATGTCGCCGCACAGCACGTTGATGAATTGGGGCAACTCATCCAGGTGGGTTTTGCGCAGCAGGCGGCCCATCCGGGTGACGCGGTCGTCGTTTTCCTGGGCCAGGCGGGGTTTGCCGTCTGTTTCGGCATCTTGTTCCATCGTGCGGAACTTGAAAATCTTGTAGACCTCGCCACCTTTGCCGAGGCGTTCCTGGGCATAGAAAATCGGCCTGCCGCTGTCAAGCAGGGTGCCCAGCCCGATCACGGGAAGCAGCAGAATCATGATCCCAACACCCACCAATCCCCCCAGGATGTCGATCATCCGTTTGATGATTTCATAGAAACCGTGGACACGGACCTCATCGACAAACGAGCGCAGAATCCAATCCGTCTCCAAAATTTTGATCGGGACACGTTGAACCAGCTCTTCGTAAGTCACGGGCATCCGGGTGATCTCCACACCTTGCTCCTGAGCGTCGAGCAAAGCCTGAAAGGTCTGGCCCTGCAGCGCACCGGAGATAGCTACGATGATGTCGGAAATGTCTTCTTCTTCGACCAATTCGAGCAGATTGCCGCAATTGGCGATCACGGTGTGCCCCTCGATCTCGGTGTTCATTTTCTCGCAGTCGTCATCGACCAGACCGACCAGGTCGAAGGGCTTTGTTTCCATGGCGTTGATTACCTGCAAGATCGTGCTCCCGGCCCGACCTGCCCCTACGAGCAGCACTCGGCGCATGAATTGCGGTGCTGTGAACACCCGGATGTAGAACAGCCGCCAACCCAGGGTCAGCAGCGAGGCGGTGATTAGAAAGACAGCCACGCCCCGGCGAGGGAGCGGGTTCTGGGAGGCAAAGTAGACGATCAGATAGAGCAGGAATCCCAGCCCGGCAGCGGTGGCTACGCCGCGTAAGACCTGCCGGCGGTCGGCGCTGCGGTGGACATCGTAGAGCCCGACGAGAAGGAATAGCCACAAAAAAGGAAGTAAATAGAACCATCCGGCGACGCGCTCGCGCAGGAAGGCCAGCGAGAGGCCGAGCCACTCCTCGCCCATCCCCCAGGCGATCAGAGCCACGCCCAAGGCGATCAGGGCCATCATCAGGTCGACCAGGATCAACAGCGTGCGGCGTTCGCGCAGCCCCAGGCGTAGGAAGCGGGATGTTCGTTGTTGTTCTGCCATAAAAGGACGGTTAAAGTTTCACCACAGAGCCACAGAGATTGCTGAGCTTTGGTAACTATTGGAGAGTTTCATAGCTTTCTTTTTCTTTGTGCCCTCTGTGTCTCGGCGGTTTCATCGTTTTTGCTTTGATTCGAATGGATACTTGATCAGGCTCCACAAAAAAGCCGTTCCCCAGCTAAAGTGCATCGTGGCGATGGCCAGGGGAACGGTGACGAGCAAGGCCGCTTGGTTATGTTTGCGGGCTGATTGAATCCCAGCGACGAGCAATGCCGACAGGTAAATGACAGCTTCGGCCAGCAAAGCCCAGCGTGCTAAACGGAACCAAATCGATAGCGCCCCCAGGATCAGCCAGGTGAGCACAAAAGCCCCAGAAAGTTGCCGCCAGCGAAAAGTCTCCGGGTAACGCATCAACATGCGCAGCTTCCAATAGCCGTAGCGCCAGTATTGGCGCGCCAGCGCGCCGAGGGTCGGGCGGGCGAAATAGGTCGTTTCGATCTCGGGATTCAGCCAGACGGTAAACCCGGCCTTGCGAACCCGCACGTTGAACTCGTAATCCTCGTTGGAGAGCAAGGTCTCGTCGAAGGGGCCGATCGCCTTGACCAGGGAGCGGCGAAAAGCGCCAAAGGGGACCGTATCCGCTTCCCGGCCTTCCGCTCCGACGCGGTAATGGGCGTCCCCGACGCCGAGGGGGTGGGCCGCGGCCGCGGCGATTCCGGCGGCGATGGGCCCCGGGCCACCAGGTCGAATGGTCCACACACCGCCGACGTTTTCTCCCAGTCCAGCTTCAAGCGTGCTTACACACGTTTCAATATAAGTAGGCCGTGGCACTGAGTGGGCGTCCAGGCGAACGAAAATCTCTCCCTGGGCGGCTTCCATCGCCCGGTTCAGCGCCGCGGGGATGACCCGTTGATGGTTGTCGACCAGGCGAACCGTCAACTTGGGGTGTTCTTGTTGAAAGGCAGCGATCTTGTCCCGGGTGGCATCCGTGGAGATGCCATCGGCGATGATCACTTCCATCTCGGCGAGCGGGTAAGTTTGTTCCCGAATCGCGTCCAAGAGCAGGGTAATCGTAGCCTGCTCGTTGTAACATGGCACAATGACGGAGACGGTTGGCATGGGGTTGAAGAACGGGAGCGCTCGAGACCGCGCTGCTTACCCGACGATGGCGATGGCTTCGATTTCCACCGCGGCGTCTTTGGGCAGCCGGGCGACCTGGACGGCCGAGCGTGCCGGGGGGTTCTGGGTGAAGAATTCGGCGTAGACCGCATTCATGGCGCCAAAATCATCCATATCCCGCAGAAAGACGGTCGCTTTGACGACATTTTCTAGAGATGCGCCGCCAGCTTCGAGAACGGCTTGCAGGTTTTTGAGCGCCTGGCCGGTCTGTGCGCTGATTTCATCGGAGACGAACTCCCCGGTGGAGGGGTCGACGCCCAATTGCCCCGCTGTGAAGACCAGGTTCCCCGTCCGGATTCCGGCCGAATAAGGGCCGATCGCTTTGGGGGCTTGTTCGGATGTCAAGATTTGTTTTGAGGTCATTACTTTTCCTTTCAAAGACAATCCCCGCTTGATGCGGGGAAGCTCAGACTCCCTCGGGAGCGGAGACGAGTTGAAAAACGGAACCACGCTTGAAAGCGTTTGTTGCTCCCATTGTACCGAAAAGTCGCATTTCTTCAAAGCCTGGAACTTCTGTGTCGTTTTGCTCTTGTCTGGATTATACTAGGGTTGTGCGCAGATAGCGCACGGGTTGTTGGAGAAACCATTGTTGAATCATAGCCGGTTTGGAGGGTAGAGATGACACGAATAGACCAGTTTCGCCGCTATCGCCAGAAGATGAATGACCGTATCGCTGAAATCGATCATCTCGGCATCAAGCGTTTTTTCAATTTGGATACCGCCGCCTACCGTGACGGTGCTCTCGACGCGAAGACCAAGGAATTGCTTGGATTGGTTGCGTCGACGGTGTTTCGTTGCAACGATTGTATCGATTATCATCTCGATCAATGTGTCCAGGCTGGATGGAGCGATGACGAACTGTATGACGCCCTCAATGTTGCTTTGGTCGTGGGGGGGAGTATCGTCATCCCGCACCTGCGTCACGCTATTGAAACGATCGATTTACTCCGGGCTGAATTGGAATGAACGGGCGCGAAGTCGTTGTTGTCGGCGGGGGCGCGGCCGGGTTGATGGCTGCCGGCCAAGCGTCCCAGGCAGGCGCGGACGTCATCTTGCTTGAAAAGATGAAATCGCCCGGCCGAAAATTACTTCTCACCGGGAAGGGACGCTGCAACCTGACCAACACGGACTCGGTTCGGGAGGCGTTGAAGCATTTCAATCCTGGCGGCAAATTTCTGACCCAGGTGTTTTACCGCTTTTACCGTCCTGAATTGGTCGCCTTCTTTGAAGGTCTGGGCGTGTCCACCGTGGTCGAGCGGGGTGGACGCGTGTTCCCGGCCAGCCAGGAGGCCAGCCATGTCGTTGATGCGCTGTTGGAGTGGGCGCGCGCGCAGGGCGTCCGCATTCACACTCAGGCCTCGGTCGTTGATCTGGTTGTGAAAGGGGGACGCGTCGTTGGGGCGCAGATCCACGATCACGTCTACCGCGGCGACGCCGTCATCCTTGCGACGGGCGGGGCTGCCTATCCGGGCACCGGCTCGACCGGCGATGGCTACGACTTGGCCGCATCCGTCGGCCACAGTATCGTGCCCATTCGCCCGGCGTTGGTCCCCTTGACCACGGAAGGGGATGTCGCCCAACGGTTGCAGGGTTTAGGTCTCAAGAATGTGCTCGTCAGCGTGTGGGTCGATGGTCAGAAAGAGACCGACATGTTCGGTGAGATGCTGTTCACCCATTTTGGCGTCACCGGTCCGGTGATCCTGACCCTCAGCAGGATGATCGTCGATGCCCTGCGCGAGAATCGGGACGTGGAGCTTTCCATCGATCTCAAACCGGCTCTCGATCACCCTACCCTGGATGCTCGTCTGTTGCGCGATCTCGACGAGCAGGGCAAGCGCTATTTTCACAACATGCTCAAGGGGCTGCTGCCCAGCAAGCTGATCCCCGTTTGCATCGATCTGACCGGCATCCCGGCCCGCAAGCGGAATCACCAAATCACCAGCGAGGAGCGCCAGCGATTGCGCTTGTGGCTGAAGGATTTTCGCCTGCGCGTCAGCGGGCACCGCTCCTTTCGGCAGGCGATCATCACCGCCGGGGGTGTGGAAACGACCGAGGTCGATCCCGTCACAATGGAATCGCTCGTGGCGCCGGGGCTCTATTTTGCCGGTGAGATTCTCGATGTCG
>CAZXXW010000192.1:0-6636 GCA_964644835.1 uncultured Anaerolineales bacterium | reverse complement strand
AAAGTGGCCACATTTTAGCTTGTTTTGGGCAACTATCCGAACGGATGGAGAGTGCTCTAGAGGCATAACTTGGCCGCAAATATATTTTGAAAGCATAAAGTGGCCGAAAAAACACCCGTTTTTCCACTCGATTGGACTCAAAAAGAGCGGTTTATTGAAATTTAATTTTCTTTTCCCCGAATTGACTCTTGAAAAAATTTGTCGGATATGCCGTATGGTGAAAGTTTTTAACTACTGTTGTTTTTCTGATTATGCCACTCTTACAACTCAGCTTCTGGAAGCATAAAGTGGTCAAAACGGCCACGATATGGGTTAAGTTACATTCTATATGCTGTTAAACAGAAAGTTCCGTTGCAAAGTGAGGGGGGCACTCTGCAATGGCGTTCGTGATTATAGAAGCGAAAGCTTTTCAGTTTAGGGGAATTTTGCCGTTAGATACAAACTCCGATCCTTGTAGAGCAGGATCAGGGGGGTAATGTTGACGGCCAAGACAGCAAAGTCAACCCAGCCTACCTCGTCCATTATGATCAAGAGAGAGGCAACAACAAAGAATGCGAAAGTCAGATAAAAACTGATCCGATTGCGCTTTCTAAGAAAATAGAGCAATATCAGCAAGACACCCGCAGCAGCAAAGGATAGAAAAGCGATCATGAATTTGATCTCCGACTGGAACGGCAGCGCGGGGTGGGCATCAACAGCGATGATGAGGCCAAACACCAGCCAAAGAAGGGCGTTGAGAACCATGAGAAGAAAAACAACGCGGATGGAGAGATGATTTTTGTTCATCGTGACATCCTTTTCAAAATGGGGAACTGCGCTCTGAGCCGCGTTCTGGCAGAGCCACAACGAAGCAGTAGCCATTGGTGTTGAAAGGAGCGTGCTGACGCCATTACCAAAGGATGTAACTTGCACCCTTAAGAATGGCTAATTGTAGGCTTGACGGGTGGTTTGATCGGAAAGGGTTGGTTGGATCAGTGGTTCCCAAAACGAATCCTCCCAGGTGCCAAGTTGGGTGTGCATATCGAGGTATTTCTGAGGGATGGGGTGGGTCCCTACCACAACCTTGACCGGGTAACGCTCTTCTAGAAGCGCTTTGAATGTTTGGATGTAAGGACAAGGCGGGTACCCAACGACAAGTCCCGTGGCCAAATGAATGACATCCACTCCGTTCTTGACCATCTCATCACCGGCGTACTCGATATTCCCGCCAGGACAGCCATCACAGGTTGTGTAACCTACCAAGGTCAGGTCTTCTCCGGTGTAAATACTGAAAGCCCCTTCCCGATTTCGCATCGCCCGGAGACATTTTCCGCCCGCGCAACGGCGATAACGATCGCAGATGATGATGCCTATGTTTGTACTCATATTTGCCTCCTATTTTCTATTTGTTGAATGCTCATCCCAATGAAGTATCCCCATGGTAGGGGAAGTGCGAAAGGAAGGAGTCTAATGATCTTGGTGATGATGATGGTGATGCTCCAGCGGTCCTCCAAGTTTTTCTAAAGCGTTTTCCAGCGCCATGTTAGCCTGGGCCATCGCCTCGGCGGCAACGCGGATGTCTTCAGCGGCATCGCCAGCTTCTTCTGCCCATCGGCGAAACTCGGCGGCGTGCTCCTGATTATGTTCGATCCAGTGATGGATCAGGACACGTAACTTCTCATCTTCTTTCATTGTTCCCCTTCCCTTTCATCGGTTGATTCCAAGATGACCTGATGTTTGATTAGATCGATTTTACGGATCACCGCAGGCACGAGGCGTGGCTCTTCGAAAAACGTGGACAATCGGACTCCCTCGGAGCTTGGTTCCACGTAAATGACATCTTGCATAATTTCTTCCCCATCCAAATAGACTGTTGCTTGGCACATGGTTGACTTTCTCCTTCAAAATGAATTATCGATACCGGATCACTCTCTTAACCCTTTACTTTTACCACCCTTTTTCTTTTGTAATCCATAATCACTTTTCGATACCCGCTGAGCAATTCATCAAGCTCGCGGTCGCCCGTATCAACGCGTAAACAATCCAGGGCAAGTACTTTCTGTTTAGTTCCTACCACCAGGATATTTTCCTTGCCCACTTTTCTGATCACTTCTGGTGTGAATTGTTTGCTGCCGCGGCCAAAAATGAAGCCGTTCCCTCCAATGGGCGTGACAATGATTTTTCTTTTTTCGTATTGATCAAAAAGATCTAGAATACCGTTCTCGTTTAGATCCACTCCTACGACTTCTCCAGCATAGACAGCGTCAATACCTAACAACGTTTTGGGTAGGTTCATTTCCTTGGCAATGACCTCTACCGTCGTGCCAGGGCCCAGCAAATACAGGGTGTCGGATTCCATTTCATCAATGACATACTTGGCGATTTCTTTCTTGACCGATTGCGAAGAGGACCCCATGCGTGAAGCTTCTTTTCCGGGTTGTAGAAATCGTTGAACTTTGGGCACTTTCAGATAACCGTACAATCTGGAAGCCAATTTGTCTTGCCGAAAAGCTTCCTCATCAATATCGAGAACTTCTTCATCGACTAGCTCGGCTCCTTCCACAAAGGCGTCGACCAACTCAGCGGCGGCTCGGGGATTGAGGGCAAAAGCTGCACTGAACATCTTGACGCCAGATGGCACAGCGACGACGGGAATTTCGGATCCAACAGCATCGTAAATGTCTCTGGCTGTACCATCCCCTCTGACAAAGATGAGCAACTCCACGCAAAGCTCAACCATTTCACTGGCGATCGTTTTCGTATCTTCAGCCGATGTTTCTTCGTTCAGTCCGCCGACTACCTCAAAAGGGATTTCAAAGAGTTTCACAAATTGCTCGCCCATCTCCTTGGGGGCAACAAGGAATTTCAGTTTGTCGACCTGTTGGATATGGCTTAATAGTTCTTTTGTCCTTGCCGGCGTGACCGGTTCAGCTCCTAACGCCAGTGCTTTTTTGTAAAGCTTTTTGCCATCGGTACCTTTGAGCCCAACGCTGCCTCCCATACCGGCCACAGGGTTGACGATCAAACCGATTGCTTTTTGCATAGTCTTATCATCCCTTTCGTAGATCGCTTCTTGCTTCCTCGTGACCTTTCAACAAGAACTTCACCATATGCGAAGCACGCCCAGTGGCGAGGAAAAAAGGACACAAAGAATCCTTTCTGAATATGCCAAGGCACGCATGCGAAGCACGCAGAGCGAGCGAAAGAAAAACTTTGTCTTCTTCCCGCAGGGACGTAAAGCGTGTGTCTTCGTGGTCGCCATCGGCGTGCAAAGCAAGAAACCCATCAAGGACTTACGCATATTAGTACTAATCTTGGATGCCTGACCGACTTTAAGAGTTTATCGATCTGGGACAATGAAATCTGTTTTGACATCAATTGCCTCCTCTCGGTTGAGAAAATCTGCCTAATCCTGTTGGCGATTTCTTGGATCTGTTCGTCGGCTATGTGTTTCTTCAGGATAGTATGATGGGGATGCGCTCCAAAAACGTACACCATAGCGTTCGATCACCTGAGCTTGGCCGCTGTCTTCTAATTCGGCCAGCGTCGCTTTCACATCCTTCGGTGACCAGCGTTCCAAGGTTTCCAACAGCTCCTTTTCTCGCATTGGATGCCGCGTAATGATCGCAATGATGCCCTCAACCAATGATTCTGTATCGCTGAGATCAAACGATCCGGCGGCCGGATGAACAATTTGAGCGACGTCCCCCAAAATGGCCAGGGCGCGCATGAGCCCTTCTTCGGTGGGAGGGTGGACCCAAGTCTCCACGGGCGGACGGGTAGGCTGAACGATGTGAACTTGGTCGGGTTGAATTTGCTTCAACGCGGTTGCTATATCCTTTAGCGCATCATCGGTATCGTTCATATCTTGCATTAGCATAACCTCAACCCACAATTTGCCCTCATATTCCTGTTGAAAAGAAGTCATCCCCGTCAATAGGCGCTTGAAGGTGATCGCCGGGTGCGGGCGGTTGATCTGGCGATACAACGCTTGCGTGCCTGCATCTAGGGAGGGTAGTACCGCGTCGGCGGCTAATAATTCCTCCCGTACCTCCGGCAAGTAGAGCAGCGAGCCATTGGTAATCACTGCCACAGGGATATCGGTGATCGCTTTTACCTCCCGGATCAGCCACCCTGTGTCAACGTGAAGAAGAGGCTCCCCAGACCCCACAAATGTGATCCAATCGATCTCTCCGGGCCGGTGGTTTGTCAGGGCGCGTTTTACTTCAGCCAGAATGTCTTCGCGAGGGATATACTCGCGACGCTTGTTGGTGAGCGGCTTGGTGCGTCCCAATTGGCAGTAGACACAATTCCAATTACAGGTTTTCAGCGGGATTGTGTCAACGCCCAAGGACTGCCCTAAGCGGCGAGAGGGAACGGGTCCGTAGACGTACTTCATCACGTCGCCCTGATAAGCAGGAGAGGGCGGTCCACACGGTGGAGCACGCCGGCCGCCACGCTGCCATAAAATACATGTGCTAATCCGGTGCGACCATGGCTGGCCATGGCGATTAGATCGGCATCTTCCCGTTCTGCTACGCCGATGATCGTGCCGACAACGGGGCCCTCTTCAACGAAAGTTTTTACGGAGATATTCTTCTCTTCAAATTTTCCTTCTAAGGTCTTCAGATAGGTTTCAGATTGTTGGATCAATGCCTGGCGCCTGTATCCTTCCAGGGTTTGATCCTGCACGTAGCCTTGCACATCCGTATAGATAAAAACAGGCTCAACCACTTGTAAGATGATCATCTCTGCCCGGAAAGAAAGCGCTAATTCCTCTACATGGGGCAAGACAGCCTCTGCACGGACGGAGCCGTCAAACGGTACGAGAATTTTCTGATACATCTGATTCCTCCTTTCTTTTCCTCATCATTTTGATATCACGATGATGGCGGCAATCAAAACGCCTATTGCTAATGCGACAAGCGAGTAACGTTTCTCTTCTCTTTCAACGGCTGGCAACAAGTGAGATGCGCCTACATAGACGAGAGCACCAGCGGATAAAGCTATAAGAGCACCTAATGTCGAAGAGCTGATATTGATGATATGGGTGAACGAAACGGAGATCAGCACCCCGGCCGCAAAACTCATCAAGTAGGTCACGTTGTCACTGCCCCACTGTTCGTATCGATTGATGGTAAATATGCCAAATGTTGTGACCAGACAGGCGAGGAGACTGGCAACGACAACGGTACAGGCTGCTATTGGTACTTTTTCAAGCCTCTCAATGATCTTTTGGGCTTCATCGAATAAATTTTCAGCCTGGAGTTGGGTGCCTTTAAGCCATGATACTGGGATTGCTGCATCTTCCGGGATAGAAGCCATCGGTTCGATTCCTTTTTGAGTTAATTTTTCTCGCAGATAGCTCTCGGTCTCTTTGTCCGGGATTTTGTTCAGGACGAAGAAAACGTCCTTGATCTTGGAATCGGTGAAAAGCTTATTTGCCAGGTTTACTAACTTTTCTATATCGGTATAATCATCTCTCTGATTCAATTTGGGTATAATTCCCAAAACTTGTTGCGAAAGTTGTGGACAACTTTGTTCTTTATGCCCCGCAACACGCTGTGGAGCAGTTTTATCTATCTATAATTATACTACTTTAGTTTACGATTGTCAAAAATATGTTATAATTTAAGGGTAAATTCATTTTCGACGAAGGAGTTATTATGAATCAACCAATCGAAACTTCTGTTGGAAAGCAGATTAAAAAATTGCGTAAGAGAAGAGATTGGGCGCTTCGCGAGTTAGCTGAACGTTGTGGGCTTTCCGCGAATGCTATCAGCCTGATTGAGCGGGGTGAAAATTCCCCCACGGTCTCCTCGCTCCATCGCCTGGCAACCGCCTTTGAAGTTCCGATTACCGATTTCTTTCAAGAAGAAGAAACCACCTCTTGCGTGTTTGTCCAAAAAGGGGGTGGGATGCGGATACAGAACGCGGATGTTGAATTAGAAAGTTTGGGATTCGGTTTCCCCCATCAACAATTGGAGCCCTTCAAGATGACGATTGATCCAGGTATGGAGACGTCAAGTGGAAAAATTTCCCATCCTGGTCAAGAATTTGTCTATTGTTTGCAAGGAGAACTTGACTATATCGTAGGGGAGGAACATTATCTATTGAAAGTTGGTGACAGCCTCTTGTTGGATGCTTCCCATCCCCACGGCTGGCGGAATCCGTACCAGGAACCTGCGACGATCTTGTTGGTTTTTCAAGCGATGCAAGATCGACACCTGGCCCGACAGCGGCACTTAGCCATGGAAGAGTAATCAACGAGCGGCAGAAATGCCCTGCATGAATCGTTTGTATTGACAGAATTTGCCGGCAGCTCGACGAACGGCGTGATGTACCGAACCTTAAAAGAAAAGACTCTTTCGACTGGTTCTCGAAAGAGCTTATCTCTGCAAGGCGACGCGCTTGCTGAAGTGAGAGAAACGATAGGTTGTAACTGCACCCTCGGCGTGATTCGAACACGCGACCCCTTAGTCCGCAACCAAGTGCTCTGTCCACTGAGCTACGAGGGCATATGCTCGGTATCGGTTAGCCGTGCCATGCATCATGGCAGCGTTGTACGATAACGGATATAGGCGGGGAGGGTGGGATTCGAACCCACGGTCGAGGTTTATGCCCCGACAGCCGCTTAGCAGGCGGCCCCAATCAGCC
>CAZXXW010000191.1:1999-6685 GCA_964644835.1 uncultured Anaerolineales bacterium | reverse complement strand
GGCCGTCGGGCAGCAGAGTATGCACCGGGGCGATTTATTTGCTGATGTCCCCCTCAGCCCGGCCCAGGTGGCTGACCGGGAAGCGGACATCATCGATCTCCAGGTCGGCGCGCTGGTAGTCCAGATCAAAATCCAGCAAGCTGAATAAGGGCAGCAGCCAACGCCGCCGCAGGGTAGAAATATCCATCTGGGGGATGTCATCTTCAACCGAGTCCCAGCGTTCGACGAGCAGCTCCCAGGCCGAGGCGATGTCTTGCTCCAGGGCTTGCTGGGAGGGGGAATCCTGGCCGGGCAAGGCGAAGATATCCGCCGCCGCAGCCGGATGGCTAAACTGGGCTTGCTGTACCGCTTCGATGAAGTGGTGGGTGAAAAGCCCACCGGAGAGGGTGATGTGAGGGGAAGAATTCATCAGTTTTGATAGAAAGTTTTCAGATCATCGGGCCAAACTCGTAATCCCGATTCTAATCCCGCCTGCCACAAGCTTATATCAAACGTTGCGAAGATGATTTCTTCGCCCAACGCTTCTCGCCAAACGTGTGCGGCCGCCAGATGCACGGCATCATACCCCCGCAAATGGTACGCCCAGATGACTTGAACAGCCCGCTCTCGTATCACCTCAGAAACGTCCAACTGGTAGATGGAGGGCCATTGGGTGGTGAAATCACGCCAAGAAGTTTGCGATTCTTGCTTGGTAATCACTTGCATGCGGACCGCTTTGGCAAGCGCAGCCGCCATTTCGACCTTTGTGAGGTTAATTGTGCCGCTCAGATTGGCCTGATGGACTTGCTTCTCGACCTGGGCTGATCCTGCTTCCTGTATGTAGAGCTTAATCAGTGCGCTCGTGTCTAGATAAATAATCAATGTCTCGATTCTCCACAACGATATCGGATACCAATTTGTCGGAACGGTTGACCACTTGAGGTTCTCCGGGCTTCAACTTCTCGCCATTCCAGCGCGCTAACCCAGCATCTACCATTGCCTGGAGACGCTCGTCCAGCGAAGCCCCCTCCGGAATAATGCGGCCAATCGGCTTGCCATATTCGGTGATCACCAGGGTTTCTCCGGCTTTCACCCGGCGCAAATATTTACTCAGATATGTTTTCAGTTCGCGAATGCCAACGTGAGGTTGATTCATGGTTCCTGCTCCTGCTATCATGCGGAAATTGTAACCACATTATACCAGATATAGTCATACCTTAGGGAAAATCGGGCAGCTAAAGGTAGTTTGTTAGACTACATAGGCCATACGATCTTCACAGCCAGCAAATCCCAGGAACTGAGTGCGATCTCGTCCATACCCGCAGCCCACTCGGCTTTGTCGCCAAGGCGTTGTTGAAACGCTTGCCGTCTTTGAACCAGTTCCTGGCCGCGTGCTTCGATCTGTGTCCTGAGGTGTTCTTCCAGGTCGTCTCGCTCCAAAGCGTCTTGTAACACCTCGGTGGCTTCCATTTCTGTCACCGTGCGGGGGGAGGGCGTTGCCGTCAGTAAAGCCTGTGCTTGTTCTGGTTCGAAGGGTTCCTCTCCATAAACAGGCAGCGCCAACGTGACCAGGTCTTCCAAGATCTGCGGCGGCTGCGTCCCGGTGACAAAACGAACCAGGAGCGCATACACCGCCGTCATCTCCTCCACATCAGGCGAAACAACCACGGCTGTGCGTCCGTAGCGAGTCTGGTCATCTTCACCTGCGGCTTGAAAGGTTTCCCGTTTGATCAAATCGATCAAGCGGCGCACCAAGGGATGGCCCAGATCTAGCACTTCGATTTCGGGATGATCCAATCCCAAACGGGGATCAAATGTGGCCTGGGGGATTTCCCGTTCCCAGCCGGGCAGGTGTAAATCGGGGTGGTTGAGCACAATCCGGAGAGTGCCATCCTCGTTATCTCGCACCGTGCAGCGCATCCGATCCAACCCAGAGCGGATGAACGCTTCTACCTCCTGGGGGGATCCGATCGTTTGGGCCACTTCCCGTCTCCGCCGCTCCACTTCCGCCAGGGAAATATCTGTTTGCCCGTAGAAGGAATCGCCCTTGATCCGTTCCAAGGTTTCATCTTCAAAGGGGTCTTCCAGCGAGTGGGCCTCATCCTTGACGAATGACAGCGTCGGAGATTCGGAAAACAAGCTAAGCTGTTTGGGCGAGAGCCTGGCACCCAAACCATGTTCTTGAATCAAATCGAGAATGTTGACCTCATCGCCAAAATAAGGCGGCGAGAAGCCATAATCTTTGCGAATCCGCTGAGCTTTCTTGACCAACACTTCTAAAATGGTGGCATCCAAGGTTTCATCCATCACCAGGGTGCGGATGAAGACCACATCGGCCTTTTGACCAAAGCGGTCCACACGTCCGTTGCGTTGTTCCAGGCGATTGGGATTCCAGGGCAATTCATAATGGATCACCTGGCTGGCGTAATGCTGCAAGTTGATTCCTTCGCTGATGGCGTCGGTAGCGACCATCACAGCAATGTCCGCTTTTTCGAAATCGACCAAGCGCTCACGCCATTGGGCATCGGATAATCCTCCGTGCAAGGTGACGACATCGACCCCCAGCTCTTGATAATAGTTGGCCTTTTCGATTTGCTCGGCCACGTAGGTCATTGTATCGCGGTAACGCGTAAAGATAATCACCTTAGGAGCATGGTGCAATCGCCGCCGGAGCACATTGCGAAGCAGGTGGGATAATTTGCTGTCTTGCCCTGGGGGGACTTTCTTGGCCAGGTCTTGCAACTTCTCAAGGGCGTGGTATTCTGCTTCCAACGAAGCCTGATCCCCCGGTGCAACGCGCTCAGAGCGCAGGACGATTTCTTCTTCATCGAAAAGCTCGCCAACGTCTTCATCCAACACGTTCGCGCGCGCTGTCTCCAAAGAGAGCCCGGCATCTGGCTCAATCAACTCATCCATGCGTTGCTCTAAGGTTTCGCGGCGGTTGATCAGCGATTGTCGCAGGGCTTCTGGGCTGGAAAGGGCGCGCTTGTGCAGGTGCAGAACGGTCCACCCGGCCAGCGTCTGAATATTCTTACCTGCCTTTTTAGCATGTTCCAGTACCAGATCACCGTAATGCTGGACCGCATCGATGACCTTCAATTCCGTTTGCGAGGGTAGGATAACGATTTCATCTTGATCTCGTTCTGGAAAGGCACTGCCGTCACCCCCGTGGAGCCAGGCTTCCACGTCTTTGCGCCGCCGTTGGATGACATGGTGTTGGGCGACATCTTTATGGATGTAAGGAGCATGGGGTTGCCCAGAGACAGCATCCACGTCCAAAAGTCGTAACAGGCTGGCATAGGAGTCAGTGTAACCGTTGTGAGGCGTGGCTGTGAGCAAAAGCAAATGGTCGATATGATCAGCGTAAGCCAATGCCTGACCCAAATCCCAGCGAATTTTCTTGACGGTTAGTTCGGGGCCAGATTGATGTGGCTTGCCCACCTGGTGCGCTTCATCGATGATGACCACATCCCAAGGCACTTCCAGAATTTGGTTCTTGACCGCTGCCGTTTTGGCATAGTCCACCGAGACGACAAAAGCATCGTGGTATTCAAGCAGATTCGTCCCGGCTGGGAGACCTTGTTCTAGTTTGCGGCGCTGTCTGCGCGAAAAAATGTGAGCTTCAAGGTGGAAGAAATAAGCCAGGGCTTGTTGCCACTGTTCCCGCAGACTGGCCGGGCAGACGACCAGCAAACGACGAGCCAGTCCGCGAGCGATCAGCTCCGTAACGATCAAACCAGCCTCGATGGGTTTCCCCAAGCCAACGTCATCGGCGATCAACATACGCACCTTTGGCTGCTCTAACGCCATGACGACGGGAACAAGTTGGTAGTTTACCGGAATGGCCCGAGAACGCTGCAAGGAAAGCAGCGGTGCCGTGCTGTGGAGCATGGAAAGACGAAAAGCCCGCAGCATCAAATCTTGCATCTGCGAGTATCCTACGGTTTCCGGGTCCGAGGGTTTGAGTTCGCTCAGGCTGACATCTTCAAAAGGAAGATACAACCGGGCAGTTTCTTCTGCAGCATCCACCGCGGTGACATGGAGAACATCTTGCTTTTGGGCATCCACACGCCATAAGCGTTTGCGTGCTTGGATCAATTTTCCAGGTGTGAATAATGTTGTTGTGCTCATTTGCTGGGAAAGACCCCTTCCAGAAAAAAAACAACCCGCTCAACTTGCGTAGGCGGGTACGGTATGCTACCATAGATCCGTCACGCGCCTTCATCGCGTGAGCCAGCGCCGGGAGTGCGGGAACACTGCTCGGCTATTTTTTTATTATATTCTAGCAATAGTATTGCATAACGCCATTATAAACTGCGTATCAAGTGGGACTTTTTACCCATTCGCAAACCAGCCTGGGGGAGTATAACAGAACGCGTGTTCTCCCTTTACCTTCGCCCTTCATGGACCTGATCCCCACCTCCCAGGGCGGCCTGTACGCCCTGTTGGCCCCGCGCGATGTCGGTATCCGCTTCCTCGCCCACCTGACCGCCCAATTGGCCTTGGAAGGGCCGGTGCGGGTGCTCGATGGTGGCAATTGCTTCCAGGAGCGCACCTTGCAGCGCAAATTGCGCAGGCATGGCCGGGATGTCTATCAAGCTGTGGAGCGCATCCAGGTGGCACGGGCCTTCACCTGCCTCCAGATGGTCGCCTTGCTCAGCGAGCAAGAAACGGTCCCAGTGCCTACCTTGGTCCTCGACCTCTTGG
>CAZXXW010000191.1:1413-1989 GCA_964644835.1 uncultured Anaerolineales bacterium | reverse complement strand
TGGCCGCCTTTGGCGATGAGAGCGTCTCTGAGCGCCAGCGCCGCCAACTTCTCAATCAGGCTTTGAGCCAGCTTCAACGCCTATCCCGGCCAGCGCTTGGTATCCACCCCGACGATGGCGTCGTGATCTGGCTCTTGGGGGATGATGGGGACCGTCACCGTTTGCACCAACCCTTTCCAATTTCCTTCTATGCTGTTGGGGAGAATCAGGAGCTGCGCTCGCTGTGGCGATTCCTGGATGAGCGTTTTCCCGCTGTGGTGCTCGACCGTCAGGAACAGCGGGACTTGTTCGAAGAGGATCCCGTCACCGTGCTGGCTGCTCAAGTGGAGAATCCTACACTGTTGGGGCGCGTCTTCTACGCCACCCAGCGCCGCTTTCCAACTCTGACCTACTACAACGCCGATGTCGCTTTGCCCTTGCGCTATGCCGCTGCCACGGGTGTCTTCCCCCTGGCCCGCTGCCGGGTGAGCGCCGATGACGATGACTTGATCGACTCCATCGAAGCGCTGGACTCCCCCTGGGATTTGAATCCCGAACCCCCACCGTTGCGCACCCTGATGCTGCGGCCCCACTGCG
>CAZXXW010000191.1:0-1403 GCA_964644835.1 uncultured Anaerolineales bacterium | reverse complement strand
CCCCGCTCACCAAGAGCCTTCCTATCTCCTCGCCCATTTTGACGATCGCGTCACCCGCTATCCCTTGGAGGACACCCGCCGCCTGCTGGTCGGTCTGGGGGCGTTGTTGCGCCGCCGTGACCCCGATCTCCTCCTGACCGCCTGGGGCGATAGCTGGCTCTTGCCTCATTTGCTGAAGCGCATCGAAGCGGGCGGCATCGACTTGCCGCTCAACAGAGAAGATGGCTTCGACGTCCAAAGGCGGCCTGAGCGTACCTATCACTCGTATGGCCAGGTGATCTACCGCGGCCCCAAGCTGACCTTATTTGGTCGCTGGCACAGTTCCAGGGCACAGGGAAGGAAGTCAAGATGGGCGGCATTATGTCCATTTTCTCCACACCATCGGAGAGCCGGGCGTCCACGCCTGGGTCCTGTCTCAGCGTTCTGACCGTGGCATTCTTTATCTCGATCGATATGCTGAATTGCTCTTTCGGGCAGCCCGCACCGTCTTGCAGCCCTTGGGCGTCATCCAGAACGGCTTCGGCGGATATCCAGTGGGATAGCAGCTTGCTTAGCGAGATCGCCGTGCTGCTACTCGTCGTCTTGTTCGTTCCCGTTGGGCTGGTTATTGCCCTGGGTTCGCGGCTCAAGCGGCTCGTCATCGGGACGTGAAACGACTTGAAACGCCAGGTTAAGCAATCAAAGGCTGGGTCAAAAACCCGGCCTTTTGTTTTTGGTCCCTACCAAGGAGTTATGATACAAACTCAACCGGAAGAAAGATTTCCCGGGTGCCGTCTGAGGGATTACCTGCTTCAACATGCTCGATGACCAGGGGATGAGCCGGGCACAAGTCGGCGTTGGGCAGCCAGGTATGATACACATAATCCAGAGTCAGGGAGCATTGTACTGGCTTGCCTCGGTGGGTAAAACATAGATAGTCCCCAGCGGGGAGCGTCTGGAGAACCAGGGTGGGAGGGACCGTTTCGGGTGATTCAATGGCTGCCCCAGCCAGGAAGAAAGAATGGGCATTGGGATGGGGGGAAAGAGACCTGACTCCATAAAGCTTGTCCCCGGCCAAGGGAATCATCTCCAGGGTTCGCCGGAGATGCTGCCACAAGCCGGGTACATCTTCCCAATCCCGGACCATCAAACCCGCAAGGATCGTTTCTCCCCGCTCCACCACGTCCAGATGGGGAAAGTCATCCCCATTGAGGTGTTCCAAATACGCCCGCGTCAGGCTGGGCATCAACAACCGGTGAGGAATCTCGCTGCGCGTCTGCCATTGACTGGGCGTGAGAGCAACCATACGCTTGAACGCTCGCGAGAAGGTTTCGTAATTGTTGAAGCCAAAATCCAGAGAAATATCGAGCATGCTACGGTCGCTGACGAGAAGTTCCTCAGCCGCCTGGGAAAGTCTCCGCCGC
>CAZXXW010000190.1:0-6688 GCA_964644835.1 uncultured Anaerolineales bacterium | reverse complement strand
GAGGCACAGTCGTTGCCTGCTCATCTGCTGGACCCCATGTTGGATGCACTGCGTGAATTATGCAAGCATTATGGAAGTACAGTTGTGCTTTCAACCGCCACACAGCCTGCTTTCGAAATGTATAAGCCCTTCAAAGACCTAGAAGCTCGGGAGATCATACCAAATCCAGAACACCATTTCCAAATCTTGAAACGAGTTCAATATCAGTGGCATGTGGAAGAACCCTTGTCTTGGGAGGAAGTAGCCAGCCAAATGCGTACAGAATCACAAGCATTGGCTATTTGCAACACGAAACAAGATGCGCTTGATTTATTAGACGCTCTCGATGATCCTGACGCACTACATCTCTCGACACTTTTATGCGGAAAACATCGTTTGTCTGTGATTAACCAAGTCAAGAGAAGATTAAAGTCCGGCGATCCGTGCCGGTTGGTCGCCACTCAGGTCGTGGAGGCTGGTGTTGACATTGATTTTCCATTGGTTTTGCGTGCTATCGGACCATTGGATAGCATTGTCCAGGCGGCTGGTCGAGCGAACCGAGAGGGATTATTAGAGACTGGCCGAGTGATCGTTTTCAAACCAAAGCATGGAGGGCTGCCTCCTGGCGCTTACAAACGGGCGACACAAACTACAAGTACGATGCTCAATATCGGTTCCTTAGATATGCACAAACCAAGCACTATGGAACAGTATTTCCAACGCTTGTATCAATTAGAAGATCACCCCGATAGCAAAGGAAAAATCATCCAGAAAAAACGCAGTCGATTGGATTATCCTGAAGTCTCCCGCCTCTTCCGAATCATCAATGATGACACAGTTAGTGTCATTATTACCAACTATGGCGAAAAAGAAAAACAAGAACGGATACGCAAGATATTAAACCAACTAAGTCATGGTGCACTACCCACACGTAACTTGTTACGGGAACTTCAACCTTATACAGTATCTATCTACAAATATAAAGCCAATCAATATCTTAATCAGGGGTGTCTTTCACCCCAAACGCCAGAAGGAATTCCTCCTGGCATTTGGGAATGGGTAGGTGAATATGATCAAATCCGAGGTCTAACTCCGGTCGACATGAATGCAGATTTACTTATTGTTTAGATTTTTTTATCAGACATGAAGGAGGTGTATATGAAAAGTGATTTGTTAACATTGGACGTTCACGTCTGGGGCGATTTGGCTTGTTTCACCCGTCCAGAAATGAAGGTGGAACGAGTCACATATCCCGTTCCCACCCCCTCGGCAGCACGCGGTATTCTAGAGGCAATCTTCTGGAAACCAGAATTCACATGGCGAGTCCAAGAGATTCGGGTGCTTAACCCGATCAATTACCAATCTGTGTTTCGTAATGAAGTCAAGAGTAAAGCGAGCAAACGCTCTGCGTCTGGCTGGGAGAAACAAGGCGGAGGCTATATCGCTGCAAAGGATCGCACCCAGCGCCATACACTGGCTTTACGCGATGTTGATTACATTATCCGAGGGCGCATTGAGTTATCCCCTCACGTAGATGCCCATCCTGCTAAATATGTCGCTCAATTCCAACGTCGCGTGCGGAAAGGACAATGTTTTCATCGTCCCTATTTGGGCAATCGAGAATTTGCCGCTAGCTTTGCTGAACCGACTGGGGATGAATGTCCAATTACGCGAAGCATGAGCATTGGACGCATGTTATATGATCTTGACTATGAAAGTGATGGTCGCGGTACCCCCTATTTCTTTTCTGCTCAACTAGAAAAGGGGGTACTTCACGTACCACCACCGCCGTGGGAGGAGGGTTAAGTGTTACTTCAAAGACTGGTTGAACTTGCCGACCGACTAGAAGAACAAGAGAAGTTGGCCTCGCCGCTTTACAGAGAAAAATGGGCGCGTTATCTGATTGAATTGGATAAAAATGGCAGTTTGCTTAACCCTCAGCCTATTGACCTATCAGAAGCGGATGATGGATATAGTCGAGGTCAACACAGAAAAATGCCTGATATTGTTCGCTCCCGTGCAGTTAAGCCGTTGCTTCTTGCCGATCATGCTGAATACACGTTTGGGTTGGGTCGCGAGAAAACAAGACCAGAACGCGTAGAAAAGTGCCACAAAGCCTATCTGGAATTGGTGGAAGAGTGTGTAAGCGTTACAGAAGACCCGGTTATCGCTGCGGTACTGACTTTCCTGCAAAATGACCCTTTGGAAAAGCTGAAACTGGACGAGGCGTTCGATCGCAGCGGAATCATTATTTTCCGTGTGAATGATCAATTTGCCCACCAGCGGTCGAGCGTGCGCAAATTCTGGGTCAATTATCATGCGCCAAAGCCTAAAGAGGACGCAGACGCTATGCAATGCCTCATCTGTGGAGAAGAAAAGCCCGTGCTTAAGCGGCTGCCGGGCAAGATCAAAGGAATCCCCGGCGGCCACTCCGTTGGCACAGCAATCATTTCTGCGAATGAAAACGCTTTTGAATCCTATGGATTAAAGGCATCTCAGATCGCCCCCATCTGCATAGAGTGTGGCGATCGCTTCACGAAAGCGCTCAATTACCTACTAAGTGATGACAGCCATCATGTCTGGTTCAGCAGTCTGATCTTTGCGTTCTGGACGCGCCAATCAGTGGGATTCAATTTCTCCACCTTCATCAAAGATCCCCAAGACTCCACAGTACATGATTTAATCAATTCAATCCGGAATGGTGAATGGAATCCAGATGTTGACGAAACTCGGTTCTACGCCGTTTCTCTTTCCGGTAGCGGCGGGCGCGCCGTCGTGCGAGATTGGATCGACACGACCGTAGGCAAAGTAAAAGCATCCTTAGCCAGTTGGTTTCAAGGTCAAGAAGTAGTTGATGCCTGGGGAGAGGAGCCACGTTTGCTTGGTGTCTATGCTTTGGCTGGGGCATGTGTGCGAGACCTAAAGGATGTTCCCCCGCCTGTCTATCGCTCTCTATTGCGTTCCGGCCTGAGCAAAACGCCCTTACCCTGGAATCTTTTGCAGCGAGCAGTAAGACGCAATCATGCAGAGCGCACGGTCACTCGACCGCGTGCCGCTTTGATTAAATTAGTCCTGACAACTCAAAACGTAATAAAGGAGAATGATATGGTTGAACTACAAACAGATCACCCCGATGCAGCTTACCACTGCGGTCGCTTATTAGCGGTGCTTGAAAGTATTCAACGAAATGCGTTAGGCAATATAAACGCCACCGTCGTAGATCGTTTCTATGGAACTGCTTCTACGGCGCCAGCATCTGTCTTTGGGAGATTGCTGCGCGGGGCACAACCTCACCTCTCAAAACTACATCGTGATCGACCGGGAACGGGCCATGCCCTACAACAAAGCCTGGAAGATGTCTTGGCAGAACTGCCTGCCTTTCCTCACACGCTAGATTTGAAACAGCAAGGTCTCTTTGCTTTGGGCTATTATCACCAGCGTGCCTATGATCGCTCCCAAGCTCGCGCTCACAGCACCCAAAAAGAGACAGCATAAGCAACACCTAAAATCTTTTCAAACAAACTTTTTTACCTACAAAGGAGCTATTTTTTATGACTTCCCAACCTTATCTTGATGCGAATCGCCGACATGACTTCGTTCTTTTCTTCGATGTTCAAGATGGCAACCCCAACGGAGATCCGGATGCGGGCAATATGCCTCGAGTAGACCCGGAAACTATGCAGGGGTTGGTCACCGATGTGGCCATCAAACGGAAAGTGCGCGATTGGGTAGATGCCATGCGTGGCGATAAAGGCGAGTATAAAATCTATGTTCAGAGCGGCGAAGCGCTGAACACAAAACACCAACGCGCTTATGATGCGTTGGAAATCAAATCAACCGGCTCTAAACAAAATCTTGAAGATGTTGACAAAGCACGGGCCTGGATGTGCCAAAACTTCTACGACATACGTACCTTTGGCGCAGTCATGACTACCGGTGTCAACTGCGGCCAGGTGCGCGGCCCGATCCAAATGACGTTTGCCCGTTCGTTGGATCCCATTGTGCCTATGGATGTGACCATTACGCGAGTGGCGGTCACTCGTGAAGAAGATGCGCAAGTAGTCGTCAGTGAAGAAGGCGAAACCAGCGGAAAGCAAAGTGAAATGGGTCGTAAGTCCATCGTTCCATACGGACTTTATCGCGCTCACGGTTTTTTCAACCCCCATTTCGCTCGGAAGTGCGAAGAGGGTGGTACCGGTTTTAATGCCGAAGACCTCGAATTGTTTTGGCAAGCGTTACAAAACATGTGGGACCTTGACCGTTCAGCAGCGCGTGGCATGATGGCTTGCCGGGGCCTTTACGTTTTTTCACATGAGAGCAATTTAGGTAATGCCCCTGCTCACCAGTTGTTCGATTTGGTTAAAGCCTCACGCAAGCCAGATGTTGAACATCCCCGCAGTTTCTCAGATTATGAAATCACCGTTAATGAAAGCGATATGCCTGGCAAGGTGGATTTTTTCAAGATGATATGAACTCCGAATACCGCGCCGATCAACTCCTGCCCCTCTCCGGCATCCAGCACTTCGTCTTTTGCCGCAGGCAGTGGGCGCTCATCCACGTGGAGCGCCAGTGGCAGGAAAACGCACTCACCGCTGAGGGGCGGATCATGCACCGCCGGGCCGATGATCCTTTCTTCACCGAGAAACGCAACGATGTGATCATCGCCCGGTCGGTGCCGGTGGCCTCTTACCGCCTGGGATTAACCGGGGTCTGCGACGTGGTCGAATTCCAGCAATCAACCCAAGGCGTCAGCTTGCCGGGCCGAGAAGGCACCTACCTGCCCGCTCCGGTCGAGTACAAACGCGGCAAAGAAAAGCACGATCACAGCGACGAAGCTCAGTTGTGTGCCCAGGCCATGTGTCTGGAAGACATGCTTCTGGTGTCGATCGGGGCTATCTCTATTACGGTAAAACCCGGCGGCGGGTGCCTGTAGATTTAACCACCGAGTTGCGCCAACTGGTCATCGATATGTCCACCGAGATGCACGCCTACTTCGAGCGCGGCTATACCCCCAAGGTGAAACCATCCAAAGCCTGCCGCTCGTGCTCGCTGGCCGATCTTTGTCTGCCTCAACTGGAAGACAAAGTCATCCCGGCTTCGCAGTATATCCAGGAACAGGTTGAGGAGGCGTAAGATAAACCGATGAAAAAACTCCACAACGTGCTCTACGTCACCAGTCCTGAAGCCTTCCTCTCCCTGGAGGGGGAGACCGTGGTGATCAAAAAAGACGATCAAAAATCCCTGCGGCTGCCTCTGCACAACCTTGAGAACATCGTCTGCTTCAACTATCCCGGAGTCAGCCCGGCTCTGATGGGTGCATGTGCCGACCGCAGTATCGGGCTTTGTTTCCTCAGGCCCAGCGGACGCTTCCTGGCCCGCGTCACCGGCAGACAGCAAGGTAACGTCTTGCTGCGCAAAAAACAGTACGCCGTTTCGGAAGAAAAAGAAGCACGTGTGCCCATCGCTGCTTCTTTCCTGCTGGGTAAAATCGCCAATTGCCGCGTCGTCATCGAACGCGCCCGCCGCGATCACGCCATGCTGGTAGATACAGATGCGCTCGGCAAAGTCTCCAATTGGTTGAAGGAAACACTGAAAGCTGTGCAAACCTGTATAACCACAGGCGAATTGATGGGCTTCGAGGGCAGCGCTGCAAAAATGTACTTTGGCATCTTCGATCAGTTGATCCTCCACCAGCAAGAAGATTTTGCCTTCAAAGAGCGCACCCGCCGCCCTCCGTTGGATAAGATGAACGCCGTACTCTCCTATCTTTACACGATGCTAACCTACGATGTCGCTTCAGCGTTGGAGGTAGTTGGTCTGGACCCATATGTCGGTTTCCTACATCGCGATCGCCCCGGACGCCCCTCGCTGGCTCTCGACCTGATGGAAGAGCTCCGCCCCGTGTTTGCCGACCGGCTGGCCCTGACGTTGGTCAACCGTAAGCAAATCAAGGGGAAAGGCTTTGTCCAAAAAGAGAGCGGCGGCGTTCTCATGGATGACGATACGCGCAGGGAGGTGATCACCGCCTGGCAGGAGCGCAAAAAGGAAGAGATCACCCATCCTTACCTGGAAGAGCGGATTCCCTTCGGGTTGATTCCGCACGTCCAGGCCATGCTGCTGGCCCGTCACCTGCGCGGTGACCTGGACGCCTATCCGCCCTTTTTCTGGAAATAGGAGTTTGGCGATGATGGTTCTTGTGACTTATGATGTCAATACCGAAACCGCGGCGGGGCGAAAACGGCTGCGCAAAGTGGCCAAGCAGTGCGAGAACTACGGCCAGCGGGTCCAAAACTCGGTCTTCGAGTGTTTAATCGACCCAGCCCAGTTACGTCAATTGAAACACCTTTTGACTGAGATCATTGACGAAGAGAAAGACAGCTTGCGCTTCTATTACCTGGGAAATAAGTGGAGAAATCGGGTTGAGCATATTGGGGCCAAAGAGAGCATCGATCTGGAGGGAACGCTGATCACTTGAGTTGCGAACCCGAAGTGAACAGAAGTTTGCGGAGGGGTTCGCAGGCGATTCGTACCTTAACAAGTGAATAAGCGCTGAAAATTGACCCGCCAGCAAGTATAATCATGTACGAACACCCAACATCTGGGTCTTATTAACCTTAAAGCCCCAGATGTTGCGGTCGCTCCCTTCGCGGGGAGCGTGGATTGAAACAGTATCGAAAAAGATGATCCGGCGTGGTCTGTATGTCGCTCC
>CAZXXW010000189.1:0-6804 GCA_964644835.1 uncultured Anaerolineales bacterium | reverse complement strand
TGTCAAGTGACAATTAGAAGTACCCATGGCGACAATTAGAAATGCCCATGGATAGAAAAATAAAAAGTCGCGTAAGGGACAATGAACTATCGTAAAGCTGCTTCCGCCGGAGCCGTTCCGCTGCAGGCGAAAAGCCACGTGGACGAGCCCTGTCAAGGGACGCATTTCTCCTTGACAGGGCGCAGTCGGAGTGGCAGCCTGCCCAAAGCGGAACGGCGGAGGCGAGAAGCAGCACCCTGCTTCTGCTGGTGGGTTCTGCAAAACTCCAAGGAGGGGACATCCCATCAGGAAGCAAGTTGTTGACGTCGTGCGGCTTGATCAGCTCTGTGACTGGACATCTCCTTTCCAAATTCGACAATAATGCTGTGGTGGACGACCCGATCGATGGCTGCGGCCGTGGTCATGGGATTTTTGAAGATCTGATCCCACTGAGAAAAAACCAGATTGGAAGTAATCACCACGCTGCGGCGTTCGTAGCGCTCGGCCAGCAAGGTAAAGAGAACTTCCATCTCGTCCTGCGATTGTTGAACGTAGCCAATGTCGTCGAGGATCAAAACTTCAAAGCGGTCCAGACGGCGCAACTCATATTCAAGTTCGAGATCGCGTCGAGCCCGCAGAAGGCGGTCCACCAGACGATAAGTAGGGGTAAAGAAAACGCTGCGGCCATTGTTAACCAGTTCATGTCCAATTGCGGCAACAAAATGAGTTTTAGCGCGTCCATGGATCTACCTCCATTGGTAAAAACATTTTCCGCTCAGGGTGATTCTGGGGATTTTCGCATCCCGCTTCTGCGTTTGTTTCTTTTGACTCGCTGCCGTAAACGTTCGATCAGTTTTTCATCATTATGGATCAGGTAAACTCCTGTCTGTGGGGTGCGGGTCACAAATTCTTCTGGGATAATTTTCCGGTATATATAGCGGTAAATTGTGCTTTCATCGGTGCCGAGTTCTTTTGTCAAACCATTTACGGTCAGATAATCACCTACGCGGTCTTTTCCGCGACATTGTTCGAAGGGTGTGTGCCACCCTCGGGCCAAGCGGATCTTCAGCACGCTGGTGGGGGTTACGTAGGGTAAGCGAGCCGAGTGAAATCCTTTTTCACTCAAATGCTGAGCAATATATTCATCATTGTACCCTTGTTGGCAGAGTTTATGAATACATTCGGCCATTTGGTCAAAACCGCTAACATCTTTCTCGCGCCAAATAGGGGTGAGTGCAGTATGATCAGAGAAATACCCTGAAATCCAAACGACGCGTACAGCGACCTGGTCTAAGGCAGGGCGACGAATGATTACTCGCTGGATCAAGCTGCGCAACAATTCTTTTTTCTGGGGGTTGGATAGAGATGGCCAGAGTTCTGGTAGTCTCGAACTCACTTCTCGGAACAAGCACCGTAGTTTGGCCGGGATCGTTTCTGGCAACGGGGTTTGTTGGAAATGATGATGATCTTCCTCGGTCTGGCGCAGTTGCTGAAGCTTGGCTTCCCAACGGCGTTCCAATTCTGCTGCCACCAGCCGATTTTCGGGGTCCACTGCATCATATTGCCGCTGAGCCTGGTGGACTTCATATTGGGCACGTTTGAGTTGATCTTGCCACTGGCGTTCCAGTCGATTTCGATCCGCTTGTTGAGTAGCCAAGACGGCCTCCAGAGCATCCAATTGAGCAGGCTGTAGTACATCGAAAAAAGCCTGGACAACGACATCATCCACCACTTGTGCACGGACCGAGTTACAAACACTGGGTGCGATCGTTGTACGGACCAACCCGCGGCACACATACCGAGGGGTATGTTTGTAGACGGTTTGAAGGTGATGCCCACAACGCCCGCAAATAACCAGTCCCTGCAACAACCCTGGACCATCCCGAACGATCCCCTGGGCTTTCTGGCGCATTTCAGCAAATCGTAAACCATTCTGTCGAATACGCTCCTGGTTGGCCAGGTACTGTTCCCAGGTGATATAGGCCGGGTAGACGTTTTGCTGTAGATGCAGCCACTCAGACATCGGTTTGCGGCGGTTTCCAGTGGCCGGTCGACCAGGTTTGCGCAAGACAGGATCTTTCTGACGGCGGCCATAGGCAAAAGCACCCGCATATGCGGGGTTTTTGAGCGTTCCAGTCACGGCTGATTCGCTGGCCACTTTCCACAACAATTGGTTGGCCTGTGGCCCGGCATTCTGACGGCGCGGGAACAAAATACCCTGCTTTCGCAGGTAGCGCATCACCTTATTGGCACTGCCCAATTCTTCGAATTTGGCAAAAGTCAACTCGATCACATGCCGTACCTGATCATCGGGGTCTTTGACCACACTGCCATCTTGCAAACGCAGATAGCCAGTGGGCAGCCGTTGACGATACACGCCGCGTTTGACCTGGTTCATCCGGCCCGCATCGAGCCGTTGGCGCAAGAGGTGCAATTCCGCTTCACTCATCGTTCCTTTGAGCCCCAGTAATAAGCGATCATTGTAGAGGCGCGGATCGTAAATGCCATCGTTATCCGCAATCAGGGTGCCAAACACTGCTGCCAGATCCAGCAAATGATACCAATCTGCGTTGTTACGGGCCAATCGGGAGACTTCATAACCAAAAATGATCCCTGTGTGACCCAAGGATACTTCCGTAACCAATTCCTGGAATCCGCTCCGACCAATTGCTTGGCTCCCCGAAATCCCCAGATCGCTGTCAATCACTCGTACTCGTTCCGCAGGCCATCCCAGTTCTTGCGCACGCTGTTGGAGCCGGTATTGATATTGCTGACTTTCCTGGTTTTGAGCGACTTGTTTAGGAGTGGATTGACGCACGTAAATAAACGCTAAACGCTGGTGATGGCTTGCCGTGATTTTCGGATGCAAATGGTGGTTAGTCATCGCTGGGTTCATGACACACCTCCTGGTTCCATTGCTCCACAATCTGATGACAAATCCAAACCATCGTCTGCAGCACCATCTCTTGTTGGGTTACTGTCAGGGTCTCCCAAATCATCTGCGGCGGAGAGACTGCCTCCACTGAATGGGATGCTTCCTGCTGCTCCATCTTCACACTCCTTCCCAATCTGCGCATCGAGGCGCAAAAAGGCCTGAATTAAGTTGTGAAGAGAGGATAAATCCACTGGCAGGGGGAAAGCAAGCGGAGGTGAGGCCGATATATCCGTCACGCTGACGGGGATCAGTCGTTCCACACCTTCTGCGATTTGCACCAGACAGCTGGGAACCAGTCCTTGTTTGTTTTTGAGATGGAGAAGGGGAAAAGTTTGTTCGTACAAGGGATGACGGGGATCGACAACCGTCACAGTTTCAGGTACTGCAAATGTGCCTCTTTTTGAGGCATTAAGCTGGTTGGGTTTTAGCGCGTCCATGGATCTACCTCCATTGGTAAAAACATTTTCCGCTCAGGGTGATTCTGGGGATTTTCGCATCCCGCTTCTGCGTTTGTTTCTTTTGACTCGCTGCCGTAAACGTTCGATCAGTTTTTCATCATTATGGATCAGGTAAACTCCTGTCTGTGGGGTGCGGGTCACAAATTCTTCTGGGATAATTTTCCGGTATATATAGCGGTAAATTGTGCTTTCATCGGTGCCGAGTTCTTTTGTCAAACCATTTACGGTCAGATAATCACCTACGCGGTCTTTTCCGCGACATTGTTCGAAGGGTGTGTGCCACCCTCGGGCCAAGCGGATCTTCAGCACGCTGGTGGGGGTTACGTAGGGTAAGCGAGCCGAGTGAAATCCTTTTTCACTCAAATGCTGAGCAATATATTCATCATTGTACCCTTGTTGGCAGAGTTTATGAATACATTCGGCCATTTGGTCAAAACCGCTAACATCTTTCTCGCGCCAAATAGGGGTGAGTGCAGTATGATCAGAGAAATACCCTGAAATCCAAACGACGCGTACAGCGACCTGGTCTAAGGCAGGGCGACGAATGATTACTCGCTGGATCAAGCTGCGCAACAATTCTTTTTTCTGGGGGTTGGATAGAGATGGCCAGAGTTCTGGTAGTCTCGAACTCACTTCTCGGAACAAGCACCGTAGTTTGGCCGGGATCGTTTCTGGCAACGGGGTTTGTTGGAAATGATGATGATCTTCCTCGGTCTGGCGCAGTTGCTGAAGCTTGGCTTCCCAACGGCGTTCCAATTCTGCTGCCACCAGCCGATTTTCGGGGTCCACTGCATCATATTGCCGCTGAGCCTGGTGGACTTCATATTGGGCACGTTTGAGTTGATCTTGCCACTGGCGTTCCAGTCGATTTCGATCCGCTTGTTGAGTAGCCAAGACGGCCTCCAGAGCATCCAATTGAGCAGGCTGTAGTACATCGAAAAAAGCCTGGACAACGACATCATCCACCACTTGTGCACGGACCGAGTTACAAACACTGGGTGCGATCGTTGTACGGACCAACCCGCGGCACACATACCGAGGGGTATGTTTGTAGACGGTTTGAAGGTGATGCCCACAACGCCCGCAAATAACCAGTCCCTGCAACAACCCTGGACCATCCCGAACGATCCCCTGGGCTTTCTGGCGCATTTCAGCAAATCGTAAACCATTCTGTCGAATACGCTCCTGGTTGGCCAGGTACTGTTCCCAGGTGATATAGGCCGGGTAGACGTTTTGCTGTAGATGCAGCCACTCAGACATCGGTTTGCGGCGGTTTCCAGTGGCCGGTCGACCAGGTTTGCGCAAGACAGGATCTTTCTGACGGCGGCCATAGGCAAAAGCACCCGCATATGCGGGGTTTTTGAGCGTTCCAGTCACGGCTGATTCGCTGGCCACTTTCCACAACAATTGGTTGGCCTGTGGCCCGGCATTCTGACGGCGCGGGAACAAAATACCCTGCTTTCGCAGGTAGCGCATCACCTTATTGGCACTGCCCAATTCTTCGAATTTGGCAAAAGTCAACTCGATCACATGCCGTACCTGATCATCGGGGTCTTTGACCACACTGCCATCTTGCAAACGCAGATAGCCAGTGGGCAGCCGTTGACGATACACGCCGCGTTTGACCTGGTTCATCCGGCCCGCATCGAGCCGTTGGCGCAAGAGGTGCAATTCCGCTTCACTCATCGTTCCTTTGAGCCCCAGTAATAAGCGATCATTGTAGAGGCGCGGATCGTAAATGCCATCGTTATCCGCAATCAGGGTGCCAAACACTGCTGCCAGATCCAGCAAATGATACCAATCTGCGTTGTTACGGGCCAATCGGGAGACTTCATAACCAAAAATGATCCCTGTGTGACCCAAGGATACTTCCGTAACCAATTCCTGGAATCCGCTCCGACCAATTGCTTGGCTCCCCGAAATCCCCAGATCGCTGTCAATCACTCGTACTCGTTCCGCAGGCCATCCCAGTTCTTGCGCACGCTGTTGGAGCCGGTATTGATATTGCTGACTTTCCTGGTTTTGAGCGACTTGTTTAGGAGTGGATTGACGCACGTAAATAAACGCTAAACGCTGGTGATGGCTTGCCGTGATTTTCGGATGCAAATGGTGGTTAGTCATCGCTGGGTTCATGACACACCTCCTGGTTCCATTGCTCCACAATCTGATGACAAATCCAAACCATCGTCTGCAGCACCATCTCTTGTTGGGTTACTGTCAGGGTCTCCCAAATCATCTGCGGCGGAGAGACTGCCTCCACTGAATGGGATGCTTCCTGCTGCTCCATCTTCACACTCCTTCCCAATCTGCGCATCGAGGCGCAAAAAGGCCTGAATTAAGTTGTGAAGAGAGGATAAATCCACTGGCAGGGGGAAAGCAAGCGGAGGTGAGGCCGATATATCCGTCACGCTGACGGGGATCAGTCGTTCCACACCTTCTGCGATTTGCACCAGACAGCTGGGAACCAGTCCTTGTTTGTTTTTGAGATGGAGAAGGGGAAAAGTTTGTTCGTACAAGGGATGACGGGGATCGACAACCGTCACAGTTTCAGGTACTGCAAATGTGCCTCTTTTTGAGGCATTAAGCTGGTTGGGTTTTTCCTCTGCCGGGTAAACCAAAGACGAGCAAATTCTCGGTGCGGTCGATAAATGCACCACGACATAGTTGGGGTAAGAGACGCCGTATTTGTAAGGGCAATCGATCTTGATCGAAGGCGTCCAGGGTCTTTTCGACTGGCAGATGGGCCGCTTTCTTCAAGCGCTCGATACGACGCAAGCGGCGCCCTTCCATCTCCTGCTCCAAGATCTCACTGAGAAAGGTCTCCAACGACCAGTTTTCCTTTTGCGCTGTGGCAATAGTTTCTTCGACGATCTGAAAAGCTGTGGGCATGCGCAAGGTACGGAAGTGTTGTTGAATGGTTTCAAGCTGGGTCATAGGAAACCTCCTTGCTCAAGAGTTGATCGTACTCTTCCAGGTTGACGGTGTGTTTTTCCAGATCAGGGAGTTGATAGTCCGGAGGTTGAACCTGCTCGGCCACGGTTTGATCGTCCCAGCTTTTCTGAGAAGCTAACAGTTCTTCCAACACAGCGGCCACATCGGTTTCCAATCCTTTTGCAGCCAGTTTCAGGACGCGCAGATAGGCGATGTCTGCTCTGCGGGGCGAGAAACGCTCCTGAAGGGCGTCCCAGGCCTGGCGGAACACAGAACTGGGGAACAGATCATCTCGATAACGGTAATTTCTGAAACCGCCTGGCTTGCGCAGCAAGGTATCGATGATGTGGCGATAATTGATGTGGTACTTCTTGATACCGGTCAATCTTGGCAAGGTCTCCACACATTGATTGGCATACCAGACTTCGATCTTCCACTCGTAGACCCGCACGGTTACCTGTTTGCCTCATGGAATGTTTAGAGCCACAAAGCATCTCCAAA